>JARIEY010000050.1 GCA_031127085.1 Gemmatimonadota bacterium
CAGATCACGGCGCGGGTGCTGTACGCCGGGACGCGCGCGGTCATCTGGGAGGACACGTCCAACGCCATTGTGGCGGCGACCAACCTCACGCTCGCCGACCGCTATCAGCGGCTCGGGCAGGTGTTCGACACCGATATGTACGACGTGGTGAAGAACACCTTCAGCGATCCGCTGCGTCGCGACGGGGTCACCGACCGTGACGGCCGCGTGCATATGGTCTTCACGCGCCGCGTGAACGAGATCGGCGGCGTCGCGGCGTTTGTATCGAGCATCGACCAGTTCCCTCGCTCCACGTGCACCAGTTCGAACTTCGGCGAGTTCTTCTATGGGAGCGTGCCCACGCAGAGCGGATCGAACGTGGAGAGCTCGTCGTTTCCGGACGGGTGGTACAACTTCATGGGGCGCACGGTCATTCACGAAGTGAAGCACGTCGCGTCGATGGCGGCGCGTGTGGCCAACGGCGCGCCCTACGACAACGGCTGGCTGGAAGAGGGGACGGCGCGCCACGCCGAGGAAGTGTGGGCGCGCCAGGCGCTGCACCGGGCCGCGTGGAAGGGAAACCACGGATGGGGAACGGCGGCATCCAACGGACTCTACTGCGATTTCCACGCGGCCGACGCCACCTGTCTGGCCAACGATCCGCTGCGCCGCCCGAGCTACGGTGTGCGCCGGCAGTTCAATGAGATTCGCCCCAAGCTGCTGGAGCCGTGGAACTGGTCGCCGTTTGGCGACGCCAGCGGGCAGAGCGGGAGCGTGTTCTACCAAACCGTGTGGTCGCTGGTGCGGTACGCCATTGATCTATACGGCACGTCGGACGCCGCGTTCCTGACGGCGCTGACCAATGCGAACACGACCGGGACGACGAGCCTGGCCGCCATCACCGGTGTTCCGTTTGAGCAGTTGATTGGCGGCTGGTCGCTGGCGCTCTACGCCGACGACTATCCCGGGCTCGCGGCCGCGTCGAACGTGATGAAGTTCCAGACGTGGAACCTGCGCAACATCTACAACGCGTTGAACACCGATTTCAACTGGAGCGTCCGGTTCAGCACGCCGTATCCCATCACGCCGACGGCGCTGACGTTTGGCGCGTTCACGGCGCAGCAGACCGGCGTGCGCGCCGGAGCCAGTGCCTACTTTGAGTTGAGTGGCACGGCGTCCAGCGCGCAGGTGCTCAACGTACGCGCCCTCGGCGGCGGTGCCCCGTCAACACTGCTGCGCATCGCCATCGCGAGGCTCCAATGACCAGACGTTGCCTGTTGCTCCTGAGCACCACGATCGGGCTGAGCGGGTGCAAGGGGTCTACGCCGGCGGCGCGCCCGCTCGCCGACGTCGTCGCGGCGCCGGCCGACTCGATGCGCGGGGTCGTGCAGCGCATCGGCGCCGAACCGCAGACACAGCTGACGGCGCGTGGCGCGGACGGAGCGACGTGTGTGCTGCGCTTCCCGGCGGCTATTCCGGGCATTGAAGGGCTGGAGGTCACGCTCTGGGGAGCGCGTGCGACGGGGGTACAGCCGGCGGCGGGCGGTGCCACCTGCGCGCTGACCGTGACGCGCTACGCGGTGCGCGCGGTGGACGGCGTGCCCGCCGTGGACGGCATCCTGCTCCTCAGCGAGACGTCGTACGCCTTGGATCTCGCCGGCGGCGCGCGCCCGCAGGTGTGGAACGTTCCCCCGACGCTCAAGGCTCAGGTGGGCGCCCGCATTTTCTGGGCGGGCCCGCTGGACCGCGCACCGGTGGCGTACGGAGTACTCGAGCCGGCTCGTCGGTAGCTGGGTCTGTCCGGTTGAGGCACGATAGATTTCCCGCACCCCCGCGCGCGCTGTGCGCCCCAGCCGGAGACCGCCGATCGTGGACGCCTCGCTGCAGCCGTTCTTTCACCCCGCCGGCATTGCCGTCCTTGGGGCGTCGCACGACCCAGTGAAGCTGGGCTTCGGTGTGGCGCGCAACCTCACGCAGTCGGGCTACACGGGCGCCATTCATTTGGTCAACCCGCGCGGCGGCGCGTTGATGGGGCGCACCGTCTTTGCCGACCTGGCCGACGTTCCTGATCCGGTGGACCTGGCGGTGGTCGTGGTGCCGGCCGCCGCCGTGCCGGGCGCGCTGCGTGCCTGCGGTGCACGCGGGATTCACGCCGCCATCATTGCGTCGGGCGGCTTCCGCGAAGTCGGCGAGGCAGGGGCCGCGCTCGAGCAAGAGTGCGCGCAGATCGCGCGCGAGCTGGGGATCCGCCTCGTGGGCCCCAATTGCATTGGGTTGCTCGACACGCACCTGCCGCTCGACACGACCTTTCTCGCGCCGCCTCCTCCAACGGCGGGCGACGTGGCCTTCGTCTCTCACTCGGGCGCCATCTGCGCGGCGGTGATCGACTGGGCCAGCGGCCAGGGGTTCGGCCTCTCGCGACTGGTCAGTCTGGGCAACCAGACCGACGTCTGCGAGACCGACGTGCTGGCACCGGTGGCCAGCGACGTACACACGCGCGTGCTGACGCTCTATTTGGAAGGGGTGCGCGAGGGACGCCGGTTCATCGAACAGGCGAGCCTCGTGTCGCGCGACAAGCCGATTGTCGCTCTCAAAGTCGGTCGCTTTGCCGCCGGACAGCGCGCAGTAGCGTCGCATACGGGGGCGCTGGCGGGGCAAGAGGCGGCGTACAATGCGGCGTTTCAGCGGGCGGGGGTGATTCGCGCCGAGACGAACGAGGAGATGTTCGACTGGGCGCGCGCGCTCGCCTGGTGCCCGCTGCCGCAGCGGCGAGAGATCGCGATCCTGACCAACGCCGGCGGCCCGGGGGTCGTGGCGGCCGATGCAGTAGAAGCGCTGGGCCTTCCGCTCGCGGCGTTTTCCGACACGACGCTGGCGCGGATGCGCGCCGTGCTGCCAGCCGCCGCAAGCGTGCACAACCCGGTGGATATGCTGGCCTCGGCGGGACCGCACGAATACGGTGAGTGCCTGCGCGCCCTGCTCGACGACGAGCGCGTGGGCGCCGTGATGGTCATCATGCCGCCACCCCCGACGCACAGCGCGGAGTCGGTGTGCGAGGCGCTGGTGCCGATCATTCGCGCCTCGTCGAAGCCGGTGGTGTTTGCGTTGATGGGCGAGAACTTGATTCGCCGGGCGAGCGATGTACTGCGCGCCGCGCGCATTCCGGACTACCGGTTTCCGGAGCGCGCGGCGAGCGCACTGGCGACACTCGTGCGACGCGCGGCCTTCGTCTCGGCTCCTGCGCCGGTGCCCGCGCGTCGCGATGACGTGCGCCCCGCAGAGGCGCGTGCGGTACTCGATGCCGCCGCCGACGGTTTTCTGGGGCAGGACGCCGTGGCTCGAGTGCTCGGCGCCTACGGCATCGACCTGCCGCGCATCGCGCTGGCGACCACGGCCGAGGACGCGGTGACGGTCGCCGCACAGCTGGGATTCCCCGTGGCGCTCAAGGTGGCGTCGCCAGACATTCCGCACAAATCCGATGTCGGCGGCGTTTTGCTGGGACTCGGCGATGCCGACACCGTGCGCGCGGGCTTCGCCACCGTGCAGGCGAATGCGCGGCGCGCGCACCCGACGGCGCGACTGGACGGCGTGCACGTGCAGCGGATGCTCCCCGAAGGACAGGAAGTCATCGTCGGCGCCGTGCAGGACCCCCAGTTCGGCGCGCTGGTGATGTTCGGCGCGGGGGGCACCGAGGTGGAAGGGGTGAAGGACGTGGCATTTGCGCTCGCGCCGCTGCCGCACGCCGAAGCCGACGCGATGATCGACGGCAGCTGGGCGGGGCGCAAGCTGCGCGGGTTCCGCAACGTGCCGCCGGCCGATCGCAACGCGGCGATGGAGGTCGTGCTACGCCTGGGCCAGCTGGTGGCGGATCATCCCGACATTGCGGAGGTCGAGATCAATCCGCTGCGCGTTCGTCCGGCAGGCGAGGGGGCGGTGGCGGTGGATGTGCGGCTGCGCGTGTCGCGCGAGACACGCTAAGAGCGCGAGATGCACGGAAGGCGCGCTAAAAGCGCGAGATGCGCAGGCCGGTGGTGATGGTGCGCCCCGGCACGATGGTCGCGTTATCGGGTTCGCCGCGCTGGAAGTCCAGCAGGTTGTCGCCGGTGACGAACAAACTCAGACCGCGACTCATCTGGCGGGTAGCCGAGGCCCGCAGACGCGTGGCGCCGTTGTACGCGCGCCAGTAGCCGCGCAGGTCGCCGCCATACAGCGGCACGGCGGCGCGATCGAAGCCGCTGTACGCCGTCGCCAGCGACAAGCGGTCGTATTCGATCCAATCGAAGGCCCGCGTGACTCCCACTGAGCCGGACCAGCGCGCGCCCAACCAAGAGGCAGAGGCGCTGAGGGTGCGGGCCGGGACGCCGAGCGTGCGGTCGCCCGGCCGCAGGTCGCCGGTGTAGCCGATCGCGAGCGACCGCACGCGGCTGTCCACGAACGCCCACGCCAGCGTGGCGCTCATCTGGCGATGGCGCGCGGTCGCCTGCACTTCCCACCCGCGGTTGGCGATGGCGCCGACGTTTTGATATTGGAGCGCGAGTCCGCTGCCGGCCGCGGCGGTGGCCGCCGCGTTGTCGGGAATGACGACTTGCTGGATAAGGCCGGTGGCGCGCTGGTCGAAGCGCGTCACCTGGAGCGTGAGGGCACGCCCCACGATCAGGTCGACGCCGCCTTCGATGCCGGCCTGCTCCTCGGGGGCGAGATCACGCACTATGTTTTGCGCGCGCAGGCCGCCGGCGAGCGTTTCGCGCGCGGCCGTGCGCGGCGCGCGGATGCCGCGGCCGTAGGCGCTGCGCAGCTTGATGGTCGCACCGCCCACATCGCGCACCCACGCGCCGCCGAGCATCGGCAGCAGATGCGCGCGCGCCTCGGTGACGTAGCCGCTGTTGCGTTCCACGCGCAGGCCGCCGGAGATATACCAACGGTTTCGCACGGCCAGATCGACTTGCGAGGTGATGCCGGCGTCGCTGAACCAATCGGTGGCGCTGACGAGCAGCGGCATACCCGGCGGCCCCATCACTTGCAGCAACCCACGCGCCCCGGAGACGCCCGGCCCGCGCGGCATCGCCGTGCGGCCAAGCTTGATGGCGGGGCTCTCTTGCCGCAGTGCGGAGTGTTCCAGCGCGAGGGTGAGCGTGGCGCCGACGCGCTCGGGTTGGCCGACTCGCGCCACGCTGCTGACGCGCAGTGTGGAGCGATCGGCCTGCCCCGAGGCCGCGCGCAGCGCCGAGTCGGCGCTGGAGGGGAACGGCGTGAAGTCGTTGGCGACGTTGGAGAGGGCGTACCCGTCGACGCCGGCGACGAGCGTATGCGACCAGCGTTCGTCGGGCGCGAACTTGAGCGTCGTGCCGACCGTGTATTCGCGCAGCCCCTGCGGCTGCACGCGCAGCGCGAGCGGATTGATGGCGCGGCCGCTGGCCGTTGCCGCCTCGACGAGCAGCGGATTGATGGCGGCCCCCACGGCCCCACGCGCAAAGCGTGCCGTCCCGGTGAGCACCGAGCGCGCGCCGATGACGCGGCCGCCGGCGCTCGCCTGCACGCTGTGCGATGACGCGCCGCTGTAGTACGCGCCCAGCGAGCCCACCCCGATACCCAGTTGGGCGGTTCGCAGTCCCGTCCCAAGCCCGAGCGCCACGCGGTGATCCTGCGTGAGGACTGCGGTGGACGAATACTCGGAGGCGGCATAGCCGGCGCCTGCGCGTACGCGCGCGCGCGGGGCTCCCGCGTCGACGCCGTCGTGCCGTGTGACGATGTTCAGCACGCCGCTGATCGCATCGGCGCCGTAGAGCGCGGCCCCCTGCGGCCCGCGGATCACCTCGATGCGCTGCACGCTTTCCGGGTCGAACTGCGTCACGAGCAATGGGTTGGCGACGGCAATGCCATCGATATACATCTTCGGATAGCTCGCGCCAAAGGAGCTCGCGCCGCGAATGGAGCCGTAGCGCGTGATCAGCGAGGCGGGCGACTGCTCCCACGCCCAGACGCCCGGCACGGAGGCGGTGAGCGCCGACGCCACGTCGTGAATGCCCGCGTCGGCGGCCTGTGCGCCATCGATGACGGCCAGCGCTACGGGAAGCGCCCGCTGCGGGCCCCCGTCGGCGGTGCCGGTAACGACCACGCGATCAAGTTCGGCGGCTGCGACGACTACTGGTGTGGGAACGAGCCCGCGCACGTCGCGCACCGGCGTGAGGACGATCTGATTGCCCCCCGTGCTGACTGGGAGCACGGCAACGCCGCGGAGCAGGCCCGTCAGCACCGTCGCGACCGTCGCCGTGTCGAAGGAGGCGCGCACCGACCGGTCGAGCGGGAGCTGCTCCGCGCTGTACGAAATGCGCACGCGCGCAACGGCCATCAGGCGATCGAGCGCGTCGCGCAGCGCCACGTCGCGGAAGTGCAGGGTGACGCGCCGTTCGAGCGGGGCCGCCTGCGCCCGGAGCATCGACGGCGCCAGCGCCAGCACACCGAGCGCGCACAGCAGCCGCCGTGCGCGCATCGTGACGCCGCGGCGGATCATTTGCGCGGGCGAACGGTCAGCGACGCGGGACGCAGGGTCACCGTGTCGCCGTGCGTCTCGAACGTTGCCCCGAGGGCGAGGGCGATCACCTCGAAGACCTGGGTGCGCGACTCGTTCATAAACGAGGCGGTGAGGTGGCGCGAGGCAAGCACCGAGTCGGCGACGACGAGTTCGACCCCGAACCAGCGACGCAGATCGGTGCGCACGCGCGCGAGCGGCGCCTCGCGGAAGACGAGCCGGCCGTTGGTCCACGCCTGGTCGTCGTCCGAGGCGCCCGCACGCTGCACGACCAATCGTCCGCCCGCCTGCAGGGTGGCCAGGTCTCCGGCCGCAAGCACGACGTCGGCGCCGCGATCGGCCTGCACGCGCACCGAGCCCTCACGCACCGACACTTCCACCCCCTCGTCACCGTCGCCCCGCACATTGAAGGCGGTGCCGATGTCGGTGATGACGGCGCCGGCGGTGCGCACCGCAAACGGGCGCTCGGCGTCGTGCACAACCTCAAAGAACGCCGTGCCGCGCAGTTCCACTTCGCGGCGTCCGTCACCGTAGCCTTCGACGGTCTTCAGCTCCGAGGCTGGTCCGAGCACAACACCCGTGCCGTCGGGGAGCTTGAGCGTGGTCCGTGTGCCGACCGCGGTGGCATAGACGCGCGGCTCGGCGAGCGGCGTCTCACGCCGCGCACGCGCCACGCCGACGGCAAGCACTACCACCGCCGCCGCGGCCCACCACCCCTGACGCCGCCGCCAGGCGGGAGCCGGGGCACGCAGTGGAATGACTGGGGTATTGTGGCGCGACGGGCTGCTTGGCGTCTCAAGCACACGCATCCGCTCGTGCACGCGGGCCAGAGCCGCCTCGACGTCCACGGCCGGCGCTTCGCGCGTGCGATCACCGGCTGCCCCTAACAGCGAGAGCGCGCGGGCGTCTTCCGGATGCGCGGCCAGCCACGCCGCCACGTCCGCGGACTCCGCGGCCGAGCCTTCACCCGCCAGATGACGGGCGATCGCGTCCCAATCGGGCGGGCCGGCGGAACGATTGGGGGTGTGGTCGGATGCGCTCATGACATCAAGGAGACACGGGAACCGCAGGATACCCTATTTGCCCCCTGACCTCAATACAATTCGATATGGACGACCGTGAACTCCTCAGGCGCATTCGACTGGGCGACGAACAGGCCTTTGATGGCCTGTTCCGCCAGTACTATGCCGCCCTGGTGGGGTTCACCGAGTCCATTGTGCGGGACCGCGCGGTGGCCGAGGACGTGGTGCAGGACGTGCTCCTTGAGGTTTGGCGCCGGCGCGAGTCGCTCGAGATCGATCTCACGTGGCGCTCGTATCTGTTCCGGGCGGCACGCAATCGCGCGCTGAATGACCTGCGGCACGCGCGGGTGGCGCAGAACGCCGAGCCGTACGTGCGCGGCCCGGAGTCGGTGGAGCCGTCGTCGCCCGCGCGCCTCGACGCCACCGAGCTCGACCGCGCGTACCGGCGCGTGCTCGCGTCGCTGCCAGAGCCGGTGCGCGAGGTGTTTCAAATGAGCCGACGGGACGGACTGAAATACGGCGAGATCGCCCGCGCCCTTGGCATTTCCGTCAAGACGGTCGAAGCGCGGATGGGGCGTGCGCTCAAGGAACTGCGCGAGCAGCTCAGCGACTGGCTCCCCGGCTGACCGATCGCCCCGCCCGCCGCGTGCCGCCAGCCGGCCGCCGAGCCCGCATAGGGTATCGGCGCGGTCGCGTGTCTGCTCTGCAGTAAGCCGCACACGGAGCGAACTCGTCGCTCCACGGTGCCCGGCGCTTTTCGGAGGAGCTTGATAATGAAGATGCGCATTCCCTCGCTGGTGATCGTTGGCGCGGCGCTCACGGCCGCCGCGTGCGGCGACCCGATGTCGGCCAACGAGCGCGCGCTGATGAGCCGCTCGAACCTCAGCTCGGCGTTTGAGACCGTGCCGGTGGGCTACACGCTGGGGCAGACGACCTACAATGAGAGCGGCGAAGGCGGCGGCCCGATGTTCCCTGGCGCGCCAGGGATGGGCCTCGGCCCTGGGATGTTCGGACCGCGCGGTGGCCCGGGCGGAATGGGGCACATGGATATGGGCGGCGGTATGGGCCCGATGATGGGCGGCGGTCTCGGCGCTGACTATGTGGGCGGCGACGGGCTGGGCAAGGGATTCGGCCGTGGCCGCCACGGCGATCCGGTGATTGCACAGAGCACGTGCACGTTTGATGCGGCGGCGCAGCGCGCGATCTGCACGCCGATGACCGACCGCGGCGGGCTCACCGTGACGCGTTCGGTGGCGTGGTACAACGCGGCCGGCGTGCTGCAGACTGCGTTCGACAGCCTGACGACCGACGCCATCAACACGCGTTCGACCGTGGCTGGCACGTTGACGCGTCGTGACAGCGCCACGAGCACCATCACCAACGCCAGCGACCGCACGGTCAGCGGGCTCGCGAAGGGGAGCACCAAGCACACGGCCAATGCCATTGCCAGCGCCAAGGAAGTCACCACCGGCACGGACCGCGAGGGGGCGTTCACCGCGACGCGCCTTGCCGCCGACACGGTGAAGAACGTCATCGTGCCGGTCGCCGACACCGGCCGCCGCTTTCCCACGGCGGGAACGGTCATCCGCGTGATGAGCATCTCGGTGGTCCGGGCGAGCGGCACCACCGCGACCTCGCGCCGTGAAGTCGTCACCTATGACGGCAGCGCCACGGCCAAGATGGTGGTGACGCAGGATGGCACGACCAAGACCTGCTCGCTCCCGCTCCCGATGGGGCGCCCGGTCTGCCCGTAGGCCGCAGAGCGGTTGTTGCACCCGGAGGCCCGCCCGAACCGGCGGGCCTCCGTCGTTTTTTGGGCCCGGCGCGCCACCGATTAGCTTTCGCGCTCCGTCCCACCTTCACACCCGTCGACGCCATGGCCACCAAGCTGAAGCGCGGCTACACCGATCCGGCGACCCAGGAATGGGTGCCCGCCACTGAAGTCATTCGCGAGATCGACGGCATCGTCGTGCGCCTCACAGTGCACGGCATCTTCCTCAAGGAGAAGGGGCGGCGGCTGGAGATCGGGCCGCTCGACTACGAGACGCTGTATCGCGATGCCGTGCAGCGCGACAAGGGGCTCTCGCCCATCAAGCCGCGCAAGGGGCGCTCGACCGCGACGGTGTCGCGCGGGCTGCTGGCCACCGAAAAGGGGCGCTGAAGCGGCGTTGTGCCTTGTAGGACGGGGCCGGCACCCCTACCTTTCCAACTCCCCGCCACCGGCGGGCGCGCGCGAGTAGCTCAGCTGGATAGAGCGTCGGCCTCCGGAGCCGAAGGTCGTGGGTTCGAATCCCGCCTCGCGCATCCCCTCCCCCTCCCGTCGGCCTGCGCCGCTGCGCTCGCGCCGGGACCAAGCCAACCCCGCGCTCCCCCTTCCCTTCGGGAGCCGTTCCCCGCACGGCCCTTCGTGGACATCGCCGAACTCCGGCGCTCGCCGCTGCCCGCGCTCCTCGCCCTTGGCGAATCGCTGGGACTTGCCGACGCGGCCGCCCTGGCCCGCCCCGACCTGATCTTCAAGATCGAGCACGCCCTGCTCGCGCGGGGCGACACGCTCAACGCCGAAGGCGTGCTCGAGATCGTGAAGGAAGGGCACGGCTTCCTGCGCAGCCCCGACAACAGCTACCTCGCGGGCGCCGCCGACGTGTACGTCTCGCAGACGCAGATCCGGCGCTTCGCCGTGCGGACGGGCGACACGTTGCGCGGGCGCGTGCGGCCGCCCAAGCCGTGGGAGAAGTTCCTCGCGCTGCTGCAGGTGGAGCAGATCAACGGCCACGATCCGGAGCAGACGCAGGGACGCATGCAGTTCGACAACCTGCGTCCCACCTACCCCAAGCAGCGGCTGCGGCTCGAGCGCAGCAACGGCGACCTTTCGATGCGGCTACTGGACATCATCGCGCCGATCGGCAAGGGACAGCGCGGGCTCATTGTCGCCGCGCCGCGCGCCGGCAAGACGATTCTTCTGCAGAAGATGGCGCTCGCCATCGCCGAGAATCATCCCGAAGTGACGCTCATCGTCCTGCTCATCGACGAACGGCCGGAGGAAGTCACTGACTTCATCGCCTCGGTGCCGGGAGCGGAAGTGATTGCCAGCACGTTCGACGAGCGCGCGTCGCGCCACGTGCAGGTGGCGGAAATGACGATCGAACGGGCCAAGCGCCTGGTCGAAGACGGGCGCGACGTGGTGATCCTGCTGGACTCGATCACGCGCCTGGCGCGCGCGCACAACACGGTGATCCCGGGCTCGGGGAAACTGCTGTCGGGCGGCGTCGACGCCAAGGCGATGGAACGTCCCAAGAAGTTCTTCGGCGCGGCGCGCTCCATCGAGGGAGGCGGCACGCTGACGATCGTGGCCACCGCGCTCGTGGGGACCGGCTCACGCATGGACGAGGTCATCTTCGAGGAGTTCAAGGGAACGGGCAACATGGAACTGGTCCTCGATCGCGACATCGCCAACCGGCGCATTTTCCCGGCGATGGACATTCAGAAGTCGGGGACGCGCAAGGAAGAACTGCTGCTCACCGCCGAGGAGAAGAACCGCATCTTCCTGATTCGCCATTTCCTTGGCGGAATGCCGGCCGAGGATCAGGTGCTGTTCCTCGCCAAGCGGATGTCGACGACCAAGAGCAACGCCGAGTTCTTCAAGAAGATGGTGGAAGGCGATGTCTGAGTATCCCGGTCGCATTCTCGCCATCGACCTCGGCGACCGTCGCATCGGACTCGCGATGAGCGACCCGTCGCGGATGATCGCGCAGCCGGCCGGATTCGTGGAGCGGCGCGCGGGCAAGCGGCCGCCGCTCACCGCGCTGCTGGCCAAGGCCTCCGAGATTGGCGCTACCGCGTTCATTGTCGGGCTCCCGCTCGACGAGGCCGGCGAGGACACGCCCCGCGCGCTCGAGGCGCGGCGACTGGCGCACGAACTCGAGGCGCGCACCGGCCATCCGGCGCGCATGCTCGACGAACGGTTCACGACCTCGGCGGCGCTGCGCGCCGTGAAGGCGATGGAAGGATCGACCCGCGGTCGGCGTGGCGATGTGGACGCGCTCGCGGCCACGGTGCTGCTGGAGCAGGCGCTGGCGCACGGCGCGCGGCTGTGGGCCGACGCGCCGTCGCCAGAGACAGAGGACTCCGGAGGCGACGATGCCCCGTAACACCTGGCGCGCGCTCGGCGCGGCCACCCTGCTGGCGCTCGCCGCCTCGTGCGGCACCGGGCGCGGCGCGATGCAGAAGGTCACGATCCCCAAGGGGGCGACCTTTCGCGTCGCCGCCGAATCGCTGGCCGCCCACGGCCTGATCAGCAATGCTCGGCTGTTCGGGTTCTATGCCAAGCTGCGCGGGCGCGACCGGTCGATGCGCTACGGCACATATGTGCTGGCCCGCGGGACGAGCTGGAACGAACTGCTCGAGGATCTGCGCCGCGGCAAAGGAATCGTGCACAGTGTGACGATTCCCGAGGGCTACGACCTGTCGCAGATCGTGCCGCTGCTGGCCCAGGCGCTCGATGTGTCGCGCGATTCGCTGGAAGCCGCAGTGCGCGACACGGCGCTGCTGCGCGAGCTCGACATTCCGACGCCGAACCTCGAAGGGTATCTGTTTCCGGACACCTACACCTTTCCCGATCAGATCTCCGCGCACGAGGCCGTGGCCACGCTGGTGCGGCGGTTCCGGCAGATGTGGCGCCCCGAGTGGGACGCGCGGCTCGACAGTCTGACGCTGACGCGCCACGACGCGGTGACACTCGCCTCCATCGTGGAGCGCGAGGTGCGGCGGCGTGAGGAAGGGCCGGTGGTGGCGGCCGTGTACCTGAACCGACTCAAGTCGCGCATGCCGCTGCAGGCCGACCCCACGGTCACTTATGCGCTGGGCAAGCGTCCCGGGCGCGTGTTCTACAAAGACCTGCGCGTGAAGTCGGCGTACAACACCTACCGGGTGGTCGGTCTGCCCCCGGGCCCGATTGGCTCACCCGGCTTTGCAAGTCTGTCGGCCGCGCTCAACCCGGCCAAGGTGCCGTATCGGTTTTTCGTCGCGCATCCGGACGGGCACCACGAGTTTCGCACGACGTACGCCGAGCACCTCGCGGCGATTCGTCTGGTGCGTTCGGCGGCCGGCCCCGACTCGGTGACGCGCGAGTTCAATGCGCTGCGGGCGGCACGGGACTCCGCGGCGCGGGCCGCTGGCGCGCCCATCGAGTCGCTGGCGCCAATGACGCCGCCGCCGCGCAAGCGGCGGCCCTGACACGGGCTACTGACGTAACACAAATAAGGCGGAGGAACTGACGTTGGCCGGTGGCGCGACGTCGTTGCGCGAGGTTGAGCGTCCTCGGAAACCTCCGGCTTGTCGTTACTGAGCACCGCGCGGCGTGGCCCACGCTCCACATCGCGTCGCGCGCGAGTAGTGGCGACGGCCGCGACGCATCGCCCCGCATGTGTCGACACGATGGCTCCGCCCTGCCTCGCTCGGTCGTGTCGCCACTGCGTGCACCCCGGAATATGTGAGCCAGGCGCGCACGCACCACAGACCACCGCAGGGACGCAGCCAACCGAGCGATGGCGTCCCCAGTCCGGTCCGTAGGGCACGCCACACGGCCGCTCGATCGCGGAACCAGCACGACATGAGGGTGAAGAAGGTTCTCCGGAAGCGGTGCACGAGTAGCGAGGGCCGTAGCCGACGACGGCGCCGGGCCGTCGTGTCAGGTAATTGCCGACACGTCGTGCACTAAAGTCCTGAATATGGCATCCGATATACCAGATATTGCGCAGAGCGTCGACGCCTGTCGCGTGCCTCCACCAGTCGCGTCGTCGCGACGAACCTGCTGCGTGCAGGACGCGCGGCCAGAGGAACTCCCATGTTCGCCAACGTCAGAGTCGGCCCGAAGTTGATCGGCGGTTTCGTCGCGGTGGCCTTGCTCGCCGTGCTCACCGGTACTGTGGGGCTCACGAAGCTCGCATCCGTCAAGCGGATGTCGGACGTCGTCACTCGACAGAACATGCCGCATCTGGTGACACTGGTGACGGTGAGCAACACCGTGCGCGATATTCGCCGCATTCAGGCCGGCATGCTCCTCGCCGCGAACCGCAAGGACAACGCGTTGTTTGCGCAGTATGAGCACGATGTGCTGCAGCTCCGCGATTCGGTGCTGCCCGCCGCGCGCGAGGAGTTTGAGGCGGTCGCGCTCCTCCCACAGGTCGAGGCCGCGTGGAAAGTATTTGCGCGCGCGGCGGATGAGTATCTGGTGTCGGCGCTGGCCGTGCGTACGCACCTAAGAAATGACGCACTCCCGGAGGCCGAGCGGGTGTTTCTCGGGGAATCACGGGAGAGGTACACGGCGGCTAACCGGGAACTGGACACGGTGGCGTCCCTGTTGGCGGCATCCGGCAAGGCGCGCGAACAGAGCATTACCGACACCTACGGCGGCGCGCGGCGGGTGGTCGGCAGTTCGATGGTCATCGCCTTTGCGTTGGCCATCCTCCTCGGCGTTCTGATCTCCCGTTCACTCGCCATTCCGCTGGCGGAGGTTTCAGCACGCGCCGAGCGACTGGAGAGCGTGTGTATTACAGAGTTGGAGCGTGGACTCCAGGCCATGGTGCAGGGGGACCTGAGCGTGCACTGTGAAGCGAGCACAAAGCCGCTCGCGCTCGCGCGCACGGACGAGATCGGCCAGGTCGCGGCCTCCGTCGATGCCATCATCACCAGGGCGCAGGCGGCCATCGCGTCGTACGGTCGTCTGCAGCATATCGTCGCCGCGCTGATCGGCGAGACTGACAAGCTCACGGAGGCCGCTCGTATCGGTGCCCTCAGCACGCGAGGTGACGCGACGCAGTTTCAGGGCGCGTATCGGCAGTTGACGCAGGGATTCAATAACACGCTGGATCTCGTGCTCGACCCCGTGAACGATGCGGCAGCGGTGCTACAACGTGTGGCGGAGCGCGACCTGTCGGCCCGCGTCACCGGCGAGTATCAGGGCGATCACGCCCGGATCAAGAACGCCCTGAACACCGCGGTAGATAATCTCGCGCAGGCGATGCACGAAATCGCCGAGGCGACGGAGCAGGTTGCGGCCGCGGCCGACCAGATTGCCACGGGAAGCCAGAGTCTCGCCCAAGGCGCGAGCGAACAGGCCAGCACCATCGAAGAGGTGTCGTCGTCGCTCCACGAAATCACGTCGATGGCAAAGACAAGCGCGGCCAGTGCGAAGGAAGCTGAGACCTTGGCAGCAGCTGCAAAGCACGGCACCGATGAGGGTGGGGAGAAGATGCTCGAACTCGCCGAGGCGATGAGCAAGCTGAAGAGCGCATCGGATCAGACCGCAAAGATCGTGAAGACCATCGATGAGATCGCCTTCCAGACCAACCTGCTGGCGCTCAACGCCGCGGTGGAAGCAGCGCGCGCAGGCGACGCTGGCAAGGGGTTTGCGGTGGTGGCTGACGAAGTGCGCGCGCTCTCCATACGGGCCGCGGCCGCGGCCAAACAGACGGCTGCGCTCATTGAAGAATCG
This sequence comes from Gemmatimonadota bacterium, assembly GCA_031127085.1. Classification (GTDB taxonomy): domain Bacteria; phylum Gemmatimonadota; class Gemmatimonadetes; order Gemmatimonadales; family Gemmatimonadaceae; genus PNKL01. The sequence goes on from JARIEY010000050.1 coordinate 15,023, forward strand.
GTCAATCACACCGCGCAGGGTGTGACCATGACCAAGGACGTACAATCGACGTTCGTCGACATTGCGAAACGTGCGAGCCGCGTGCGAGAGGTCATGGCCGAAATGGCCGCGGCCAGTGAACAACAGACGTTGGGCATTGATCAAGTGAACACCGCAGTGGAGCAGATGAATGCGGTGACGCAGTCGACCGCCGCAAGCGCAGAGGAGAGTGCCAGCGCCGCTGAGGAGCTTACCAGCCAAGCCACGCAGGTGCGCGGATTGGTCGGGCAGTTCACGCTGACCGGTGGCGGTTCCGGCGCGCGCACCTTCAGCGCGGAGTTCGGTCGACCTGTGGTGCGCAAACCACAGGCCCCCGCCAGCGTGCGCACGCCGGTACGCGCGACGGGCCGTCTATCGCGAGTGACGGCACCATCATTCGCGATCTCGGCAACCGAGGATGACGCCGTAGCCTCCGAGTTCTAGCGCGAGAGGCGCGGCACCGAAGCCGTCCCGTGTGGAGCGGGGCGGCTTCGGCGTACTTGTACGTAGCGAACCGGCCGTTCGCAGGCATGCGGCTGGTTTGCGGCGCGAGCGGCAAGGCGCGGTGAGCTCCCGGGTCCAGCGTTTCGGTTCGGGGGCGAGGCTCGCGATGCCCCCCCACACACGGCACCAACGGCTGCATCGTGGCGTTCGCGGATGCGTACTATGTTTCTCGTATGAGTCACAGCCGATCGTCGGTTCCGTCCACCGCGCACGTTGCGCACGAGTGCCAAGTCTGCGGCACGGTGCTTTCGGGACCCGGTGGCGCCATCTTGCGGCTGGTCGGCATTGGACGGAGCGGACGAAATCCGAATGTGTGCACGCGGTGCAATGCGCACCTCGAGTCGGGGCACATTCTGGAGGTCACGGTCCTTTTTGCCGACCTGAGCGGCTTCACCGCGATGACGCACGAACTCGGGCTTGAGCGAACGCACGAGATTGTGGATGCGTTTCTGAAGCTGACCAAGCAGGAAGTGGTGCGGGAAGACGGTAACGTGGACAAGTTCATCGGTGATGCGGTCATGGCGGTGTTCAATGCGCCGATCCTGCGTCCAGACCACGCCTTGGCGGCGTTTCGCGCGGCAACCGCTATCCAGCAGGCGATGCCGCAGCTCTCAGCGTCACAGGGGCGGCGGCTGCAGGCGACCATCGGCATTGCCAAGGGCTACGCGCGACTCGGGACACCTGGCGGTATCGACGGACGCGATCACACCTTTCTCGGCGACGTCGTCAATCTGGCCGCACGCCTGCAGTCTCAGGCGCGGCCCGACGACGTTGTCGTCGACGCATCGGTATATAGCGACTTGACGGGCCACGCTGAGGAAGTACCGGAGGAACGCCTGGTGCTGAAGGGCTTTCCTGAACCCGTGGCCTGCCGACGGTTTGGTCCCTCGGTGATGAGCGTGGCGCCCCTCCGCCATCGTCGCCTCCGCGCCGGCAGGCTGGGCTTTGGCGCTGTTGCTTTCGCATTGCTCGGCGCTCCGTGCGCGGCCACGGTGGCGCTGACGCCGGTGGCCGTGTGGCTTG
>JARIEY010000051.1 GCA_031127085.1 Gemmatimonadota bacterium
GTCTCATTGATTCTGGGCGCGAGGCCGCGCCCGCGGTACTCCCAGCTCATCGTCCCCAAGCCGGCAGTTCGCGCACGAGGGTCTGTCCACTGAGCCACGCCATCGCCACCGTGACGAGCACGCCCATCGCCGACAGCGCCGCTGGATGGCGATAGCTCCCGACCACGGAGGTCCGTCGCGCCGCCACCAGCATCGTCCCCAGTGCGAGCGGCAGGATCAGCCCGTTCAGTGCTCCCACGAGCACCAGCACCTTCACCGGCCGGCCGACGGTCACGAAAACCGCAGTGGAGACGACGATGAAGCCGATCACCAGCCACGACCACCGCTCCTCCGTGCGCGGCAGCAGCCCGCGCAGGAACGAGACCGAGGTGTACGCCGCGCCAACCACCGACGTGATGGCCGCCGCCCACATCACGACGCCGAATACTTTGTAGCCGGCCTCGCCCGCGGCGAACCGGAAGACCGATGCGGGCGGGTTCGCCGGGTCGAGCGCGAGCCCGTGCGACACAACGCCAAGCGCGCCGAGGAACAGGACGACGCGCATCACGGACGCAATGACGATGGCGCTCGTTGCTGAACGCGTCACCGCGCCCATCGACGCGGGGCCGGAGAGTCCGGCGTCGAGCAGGCGATGCGCGCCGGCAAAGGTGATGTACCCGCCCACGGTGCCGCCGACGATCGTTACGATGCTCAGCGGCGCGATGGTCTCGGGGACGAACGTGCGCAACACGGCCTCGCCGAGCGGTGGCGCCGATGCAATGGCGACGTACACGGTCAGTCCGACCATCACGAAGCCGAGCGCCACGGCGAAACGGTCCATCGCGCGCCCAGCTTCCTTCACGAGAAAGAGCCCCACCGCGAGCGCGGCGCTGAGGACGGCGCCCGTGCGCACGTCGAGGCCGAACATCACGTTGAGCCCAAGGCCGGCGCCCGCCACGTTGCCGACGTTGAAGGCGAGTCCGCCGAGCACGACCAGAAACGCGAGGACATGCCCAAGGCCGGGCACCACCAAATTCGCGACATCCTGCGCGCGCTTGCCGCTGACCACGAGCACCCGCCAGATGTTCAGCTGCGCGCCGAGGTCGAACAGTACTGACAGCAGAATGGCAAAGCCGAAGCTCGCGCCGAGCTGCTGGGTGAAGACGGCGGTCTGCGTAAGGAACCCAGGGCCGATCGCCGAGGTCGCCATCAGGAAGGCGGCGCCGGCGAGTACGCGCAGCGGGGTGGCGCGGGCCTCAGGCATCAAGCGGTCACGGCAGCGGCGGAACGCCCATCGCTTCCCACTCCTCGCGCGACGGACCATACATCCCGGGCACCGGCACGCCGGCCTGACGCATCAGCACAGTCATCTGTCCGCGGTGGTGCGCCTGGTGGCCGATCATGATGGAGAGCACGAGCCCCTTGGGCCACTGCTCGCCGTACATCGGAATCAGATCGCCAAGCTGTGCATCGGTCCACGCCTCCTTCACGGCCGCCAGAAATGAGGCGGCCGACGCCTCGTATTGTGCGGCGATGTCGGCGGCGCGCGCCGGGATCGCCGGCTGCGTCTTCTCCGTGGGTCCGTCGACGCCCAACGCGGCCTGCCCGCCCATCTCGGCGAACGAACAGGTCAGGTGCCAGGCCAGAAAGCCGAGGGTGCGTCCTCCGGGCACGATGGGCTGCGCCATCGAGGCGTCGGTCAGACTGTGCAGCACCTTCAGGGTGCTCGTGGTCTCCTGGCTCCAGGCGGCACTGAAATCGTCGAGCGAGCGGAACATCGTCGTTTCTCCCGTGGTGGACGTACGGCGAATCTAAAGGTCCAACGCGTGGCCGGCGACTCTCGCGCACGGTGTATCGGCCGCGCGCCGCTCCACGGTGCCGGCGCCGATCAGTCGCGCAGCTTGTCGGCGTGCTTGGCGCGGAGCTTGGTGATCTTCGGCGCGATCACCGCCAGGCAGTACGGCTGGAACGGATGCCGCCGGTAATAACGGTCGTGGTTTGCCTCGGCGGGCCAAAATGTCGCGTTGCGCTCGATCGTTGTGACGATCGGCAAATCAAACACGCCCTGTTCGTCGAGTTCGCTGATCACCGCGTGCGCCTCGACGTCCTGCTCCGGCGTCTGCGGAAAGATGGCCGACCGGTACTGCGTCCCCACGTCCGGCCCCTGGCGATTGAGCTGCGTGGGGTCGTGCACCGTGAAGAAGACTTCCAGCAGGTCGCGGTACGAGATCTGGCGCGGGTCGTACGTGATCTGCACCACCTCGGCATGTCCGCTCACGCCCGTGCAGACTTGCTCGTAGGTCGGGTTCGGGCGCTCGCCGCCCGCGTAGCCGCTCTTCACGGTGCTCACGCCCCGCAGGCGTTCAAACGTGGCCTCGAGGCACCAGAAACAGCCGCCGGCCAATGTGGCCTGCGCCAGGACTTCAGGGGGCGTCGTCATCGGGGGGACTGGTCAGGCGTGGACGAACGAAACGTGCAACACCGCCCTGCGGCGGCCGATCTGCAGTGGGTATACGATTGGCGTCCGGAACCGGTTCGCGACAGACCCCGCTACGCGGTGCCGTCGGCGGCCTTCGCCTCGGCTTCCAACCAGGCGAGCGCTTCGGCCTCCGTCTCGAAAATCCGGCTGTTGCGCCCCGTGATGCGCATCAGCGCGGTGTACATCACTTTTTTCAGTCCGGTGACGCCGAGCAGGGCGGCCGCCAGCACATAGGGCCGGTTGTGTGCCAGTACCTCGCGCAGCGCCTCCTTGACGGCGGCGTCGAACGGCGAGTTGGTCACATCCGCGAGGGTCAGCACGTGCTTCGGCTGCTGGTATTGCTCAGGGATGCGCGCGTGCTCCAGGTGAGGCAGCGCGTCCGCCGGCCGATGAAAGCCGGAGAGGTTGAGCCTGAACAACGGATGTCCGGCCAGCGTCGACCAGGTGATTCGCTCCATAAGGGCTAATGTGGTATGGGGAATCGGGATTTGGAAGATGCACCCCCGCCCTAGTGATAGTCGTGCGACCGGGCGTCGATCGCCCCGTCCAGCGCAAGAAACTCACGGGCCCGGATGTTCACCACGCGCTGTTCCACCTGCAGCACGCCGCGGACCAGGAGCAGCGGCGTGCGCGAGATGAGCAGCGCCTGCCGTTCGAACCCCTGCGGCGTCACCACGACATTCACCATCCCGGTCTCGTCTTCCAGAGTGAGGAAGACGAACCCCTTGGCGGTGCCGGGACGCTGGCGGCAGATGACGAGCCCGGCCATCCCCACCGGCGCCCCGTCGCGCCCGTTCTCGAGCAGCGCGCGGGCGGTCGCCACGTCGTTGAGCCCGAGCACCGAACGCAGATGGCGCATCGGATGGCCGTGCAACGAGACGCCGGTCAGCCGGTAATCGGCTTCGGTGAGCTGCGGAGCGGTGTAGGCGGGGAGCGCGGCGGGGACCGAAACCTCGGGGAAAAGGGCCAGCGGCCCGCCGGTGCCGCGCTGCGCCTCGAGCACCTTCCACAGCGCCACGCGCCGCCGCCGCGCCACCGGTTCGTCGCGCACAAACGCATCAAGCGCCCCCGACTCGGCGAGCAACCGCAGCGCGCGCCGGTCGAGCCGCGTCCGCTGCACAAAATCGTCGATCGAACGAAACGCCCCGCCGGCCCTCGCACGGCCAATACGGTCGCGCGCATCGGGACCCAGGCCTCGAATGGAGCGCAGACCGAGGCGAACGATAGGGGCAGATGGCAGATGGCAGACGGCAGACGGCAGATGTGCGCTCTGTTGTTTCTCTGTTGTCTCTCTGTTGTCTCTCTGTTGTTTCTCTGCCGACGTGAAGACCACTCCATCTTTCGGCCGCACTATTTTTCCGTCGGCGCAGATGAGTTGGTGATCCCACCCACTTCTGGTCACGTCGGCGCCTAGCACCTTCACGCCGTGGCGCTTGGCGTCCTCCACCAGCGTCCCCTCGCTGTAGAACCCCATCGGCTGCGCGTTGAGAATCGCGCACAGATACTCGGCGGGGTAATAGTGCCGCAGGTACGCACTGGCGTAGACGATGAGCGCAAAGCTCGCCGCGTGGCTCTCGGGGAATCCGTAGTCGGCAAAGGCGTTGATCTGCTGGTAGATCCGCTGCGCGATATCCTCGGGAATGCCGTTGGCTTTCATGCCGGCGATCATCTTTTCACAGATGGCGGCCATGCGCTGATGGCTGCGCTTGTGTCCCATTGCCTTGCGCAGCACGTCGGCCTCGCCGGCAGTGAAGCCCGCGGCGGCGATGGCCACCTGCATGCCCTGCTCCTGAAACAGGGGAATGCCCAGGGTGCGCTTGAGCACCGGCTCGAGCGACGGGTGCGGGTAGGTGACCTCCTCCTCGCCGGCGCGGCGCCGCAGGTACGGATGCACCATCTCGCCCTGAATGGGCCCCGGGCGGATCAGGGCGACCTCGACGACGAGATCGTAGAAGCAGCGCGGTTTGAGGCGCGGCAGCGTGTTCATCTGCGCGCGGCTCTCCACCTGAAAAACGCCCACCGTGTCGGCGTTGCAGAGATCGTCGTACACTGCCTGGTCGCGCGTGTCGAGCTGCGAGAGGTCAATGGTCACGCCGCGCGTGGCGCGCACGTACTTGATGCAGTCCTGCAGCAGCGTGAGCATGCCGAGGCCCAGCAGGTCGATCTTCACCAGCCCCACCGGGTCGAGATCGTCCTTCTCCCACTGGATCACCGTGCGGCCGTCCATCGCGGCGGGCTCGATGGGGACGATGGTGCGCAGCGGCTGCTCGGTGAGCACGAACCCGCCCACGTGGATGCCGCGGTGGCGCGGGGCTTCGGCGAGCTGCTCGACGATGTCGGCGAGCGTGTGGGGGGCGGCGGAGGCTGATATCCCGTCCCGCGAGGCTCTCGGACCGCTACGCGGTCCTGCGGCCGCCTCGCGGGACGGGACATCAACCCCCGCCGTCTTGAGGGACGGGACGTCGCCATCCGCCACCGCACCGGCTGCCACATGCCGCTGCGCCTCGCGCTCCTCCCGCATCCGCTGGTACGCCTGCGTCCCCGGCATGAACTGCATGCCGAGCCGGTCGGCGACGCTCGGCACGCCAGCGTGCTTGTGGTAGTTGGCGGGGCCGGCGACGTCCACGACTTCCGGCGCGAATGGGTCGGCAGGAGATGGCGGATGGCCGATGGCAGATGGCGGAGTACGGCCGCCATCTGCCATCTGATGTCCGCCATCAGCCATCGCTCGCAACGCCTCTGCCGTGCGCCGCGCCGAGAAACGGTCCGCGACAAGCGCCAACTCCTCTGCCTGCTGCGGCGAGAAGCCGAGCACACGCGCCGCATCACGCACTGCGCTGCGTCCGCGCCAGGTGATGTGCTCACAGACCATGGCCGCGTGTTCACGGCCGTAGCGGTCGTAGACGTACTGCAGCACGCGCTCGCGGTCGCGATGCGCAAAGTCGATGTCGATGTCGGGCGCCTCGGTGCGTTCCTCGCTGAGAAACCGTTCGAAGAGCAGTTCCAGCTTGATGGGATCGACCGCCGTAATGCCCAGGCAGTAGCAGACGGCGCTGTTGGCCGCCGATCCGCGCCCCTGACACAGAATTCCCTCGCGGCGCGCGAACCGCACGATGTCCCAGACGATCAGGAAGTAGCCGGCGAGCCCGAGTTTGGCGATGAGGGTGAGTTCGTGCTCCAGCTGCTTGTCGTGCCGCGCCGTGCGCCGCCACCCCCAGCGTTCCTCGGCGCCCTGCGTCACCAGCAGGTGCAGGTATTCGTCCTCGCTCACTCCGGGGGGCAAGGTGAAGTGCGGCAGGCGCGGCTTCAGGTCGGCGAGGCGGAACGCGCAACGCTCGGCGATGACGAGCGTCTGCCGGAGCCCCGCCTCGTCGTCCTGCCAGCGGCGGCGCATCTGCGCATATCCCTTGAGGTACCACTCGCCATTGGGGCGCAGGCGGGTCCCCATCGAGGCGAGGGTCTCGCCGTGGCGCAGCGCGCACAGCACATCGTGCGCGATGCGTTGCGTGGGGCGCGCGTAATGCACGTCGTTGGCGACGACCCACGGCACATCCATGGCGCGGGCAAGCGCGAGCAGTTCGCGCACGAGGTCGCGTTCATCCGGCACCGCGTGATCCCACACTTCCACCGCCACGCGGCGGCCAAAGATGTCGAGCAGCGTGGCCAGCGCTTCGCAGCCGGCGTCGCGCCCGCGCCGCAGGAGCGCCTGCGGCACGGCACCACGCGGGGAGCCCGTGAGGGCATAGAGTCCGTCGGCGTGCCGCGCGAGCGTGTCGAGCGAAACCTGCGGTGACCCGCGCGGATGATCGAGTCGCGCGCGTGTGACGAGCGACGACAGGTTGGCATAGCCGGTCCCCGATTCGGCCAGCAGGACCATCGGTCTTGCACCGTCTGGCATTTGCACCGTGAGCTCGGCCCCAATGATCCCCGCCAGATTTGCGGTCTTCGCTGCCGTGGCAAAGCGCACCACGCCGCCCAGGTCATCGTGGTCGGTGAGGGCCAGCGCGGGGAGCCCGAGTTCCACCGCTCGCTCCACGAGACGCTCCGGATCGGATGCGCCATCAAGCAATGAGAAGGTGGAGTGGCAATGCAGTTCGGCGTACACGGCCCGGAGCAGTGAGTGGCGAAAAGGAGCAGGGGAGAGGTCGCGAACTCCCGCGCGCCGGACCGGGCGGGGCTGTTACTAATGATTGAAATAACCGAATAAACACCGAAGCACAAGGACGGCGGTGAGTCCTGCGTGGATGGAAGGCGTGACCATCGCGTTGGTGCGCGCGCCGGGTAGCGTCGCCTTCGGCCTGTCGGGTCCGTACGACCGCGCGCGGAATTGGCGTACCCGCTACGAACCCCCGCATAATTGACCTGACCGTTCTCACATGGGCGCACCGTGCCAATGCAGGTCGTGATGCACGTCAACGACGCCGAAGGATATGGACGCATTGTCGTCGCCGGGGTGGTGGTGCCCGCCGAATACGATGCGGCTGTGCGGCGTGTGCTGGCCCATCCGCGCTTTCAGCCGGGGATGCCGCTCGTCTTCGATCTGCGCGCGGCCGACCTGTCACGACTCACCGCCGAGGCGTTCCGCGGCTTTGCGGTCATCAATCAGGACTTCGCGGGGCGCCGCGGCCGTGCGCGCAGCGCGCTCTTGGTTGCCGATGACCTGCAGTTCGGCCTGCTGCGCATGTATGAGGTGCTGGGTGCAACCCAGAACCTCGAAAACCGCGTCTTCCGCGACCTGGACGACGCGATCGCGTGGGCCCGTGGCGATGCGGCCGACGCGTCCGACGCGGCGGACGCCTGAGCGTGGCCTTCTTCGCGGTGGTCACCACCATTGATTCGCGCGCCCAGGCGCTGGTCATCGCGCGCGCCCTGGTGGAGCACAAGCTGGCGGCCTGCGTGCAGTTGGCCAACATCGAAAGCGTCTTCACCTGGGACGGCGCGGTGAAGCAGTCGCGCGAAGTGCGCCTGCTGTGCAAGACCACCGGCGAGCGCCGCGCCGAAGTGGAGGCGGCCATCCGCGCGTTGCACACGTACGACTTGCCGGCCATTCACGCCGTGGAACTGGATGACGTGGATCTGCTCTACGGCGAGTGGATCGTGCGCGGGACAACGCCCTGACGCCGCGCGGCGGCCGATTTGTCCGCGTCCCGTTGGCTATCCGCTGCCTCCGGCCACCGGTAACTTTCAGTATGCCATTCGTTCTCTCTCGGACGTTGCGTGTCGCGTGCGTCGTCCTCGCCGCGACGCCGCGGTTCCTCGCGGGGCAGGATGCCGCGTCCAAGCCGACCCCAGCCGTCGCCACCACGCGCACCGTGGCTGCCGACGTCAGCTACGTCTCGTTCTCTGGAACCACCGATCCCTGGCGTTTGGGGTCGGTGTCGATGTCGCGGCGCACCGCGCGCGGCTCGCTGATTGCGCGGGTGAACTACGCCAATCGCTTTGCAACCAGCGGCGCGCAGCTCGAAGTGGACGCCTATCCGCGGGTCAGCAAAAACGTCTACCTCTACCTGAATGCGGGCTATAGCGGCGCGACGGTCTTTCCCGAATGGCGCGCCGGCGGCGAGGCGTTTGCGTCGCTCCCCGGGGCGTGGGAAGCGTCGGTCGGCTTCCGCCAACTGCGCTTTGGCGGCGCGCCCGTGACGCTGCTCACCGGGGCGGTTGGCAAATACATCGGCAACTACTGGTGGTCGCTGCGCCCCTATCTGCGCAGCAAAGACAACGGACTCTCCGCCTCGGCGGGACTCACCGCGCGTCGGTACTTCGAAGACGGCGACCACTGGGTGGGTGCCGCCGCCAGCTACGGCAGCAGCCCCACCGATCGCATCACGCCAGACGCCGTGGGGCGCACCGACGCGTTCTCCGCGTCGATCAACGGGTCGTCCGGTCTCACGCCGCGCCTGCTTGGCACGTGGACGCTGGGCTACGACTCAGAAGAGCTCTCGCCCACCAACACACGCACGAGCGTCACCGTTTCGGCGGGACTCAAACTGACCTTCTGACGTATGACCAAGACGACGGTTGCGCGACGCGGCGCTTCCTGGCTGTGGGAGAACTGGCCAGACTTCGCCCGCACGAGTGTCGGCTTCCTGCCCGTGCTGCTCGTCGTGCGCGCCTACGAACGGCTGCTCGCCGGAGCAACGCAGGCGCTCCCTGCGGGATCGCCCGCGGGCTGGGCGCGCACCGCCGTCAGCGATATCGCGCTCTGTCTCTGGGTGGCGGCGCTGCTCGCCATTCCGGTGCTGGTGCTCGCACGCTGGTCGCCGGCCGCGGCGCGTGCCGCGCACCGGGTGGCGCTCGTTCTCATCGCCATGCTTGGAGCCGCTCTCGCGCAGTACTTCGCCGTCACGCGCGTGCCGCTGGGCGCCGATCTCTACGGCTATAGCTGGCAGGACATCCGCGAGACGGTGGGGGCGTCGCAGGGCGTCGGCGTCGGAGCGATCATTGCGACGCTGGTCCTCGGCGCGGTCGCGTGGACGCTCCCGACGTTCGCACGGCGGGTGCCGTGGTCGCGCACTGCGAGCGTGGGGTTCGCGCTGAGCGTCGTTGGTGTCGTCGCGGTGCCCGCGCTGCTCGTGCCGCCCGCGGCCGCCTTTCCATCGTCCGCGTCGCATCTTCTGGCCGTCAACAAGACAGGATGGCTGGCGCAGCGGAGCGTGCAACACCTGACCTCGCACTGGCAGCTTGAGCGTGCCTCGCGTGCGCTCAGCGGATATCCGCTGATGCACCCGGTGGCGTATGACGACGTGCTGGGCCCTCGGTTCGCGCTCCCCGCGCAGCCGCCCAACATCGTCTTCATCGTCGTCGAAGGATTGGGCCGCGACTTCACCGGCCCCGGCGCGGTGTACGGGGGCTTCACGCCCTTTCTCGATTCGCTGGCCGACCGCTCCCTGAGTTGGGACAACTTCCTCAGCACGTCGGGGCGCACCTTTGGCGTGCTGCCGTCGTTGCTCGGCTCGTTGCCGTTTGGCGAGACTGGATTCATGGAGCTCGGGGCGCGCATGCCGGCGCACGCGACGCTCGCCACGCTGTTGCAGCCGTACGGGTACGAGACCAACTACTTCACCGGCACCAACGGGCAGTTCGATCGCATCGACCTGTTCATGGAGCGCCAGGGCGTGTCGCGCTTCATGGACGCCTCGGGCTTCGCGCCTGGCACCCCGCAGCTGCCGGCGCCGCCGGGCGGCGAGAGCTGGGGATACGCCGACGGCGTGCTCTACGATCGGTCGCTCGAACTGCTGAGCGCAACGCGCCCCGCGCCGCGCATCGATGTCTATCTCACCATCACCACGCACGAACCGTTCATCCCGCCCGACGCCCCTCGCTACCGGGCGCGCTTCGACCGGCGGCTGACGGAGCTCCGCACCGACGGTGCACGCGCCGCCGAGTTGCGGGCGAACGCGGGCATCTTCCAGACGCTGCTCTACGCCGACGATGCGCTGCGTGCGTTCGTTGCGCGCTATGCGACGCGCGCCGATTATGCGCGCACGATCTTCGTGGTGACCGGCGACCACCGATTGATCCCGATGGCGTCGGACAACCGCCTCGCACGGTATCACGTCCCGTTCATCATCTATTCGCCGATGCTCCGCGCGCCGCAGCACATCGCGGCCGTGTCGTCGCATTTCGATGTGCTCCCGTCGCTGCTGGCAATGCTCAAGGCACGCTACGGCTTTGCGCTCCCCGACAGCGCGCCGTGGATTGGGGCCGGGCTCGACACCGCGCGTCGCTTCCGCCACGCGCACGCGCTCCCCTTGATGCGCACCAAGAACGAGCTGGATGAGTACGTGAACGGGGCGCGCTTCCTGTCTGGGGGCGAGATCTACGCCATCGACAGCACGCTGGGCGTGTCGCGGGTGCGCGATGCGGCCGCGCGCGAGACAGCGGTCGCGGCGCTCGACCAGTTCCGCGCTGTCAATCATTACGCCACGGCGAGCAATCACGTGGTGCCGCTGTCGGGCGCGGGCGTCACGCCGCCCCCGGATCTGGCCGCCATGGCGCGCGACGACTCGGTCGTCACGGCGCTGGGCCTCGACGGCCGCACCCCCGACGACGCGTTCCGCGTGGCGCGCGACCGCGCCGCGGCACGGGAGTACGATGCCGCGCGCGCCATTTGCCGTCGCCTGTTGCGCGACGCGCCCAGCTATCACGACGCACGCGCGCTGCTGGGCCGCACGTATGCGTGGGGGCAGCAGTACGATGAGGCGCGCCGCATCATCGACGATCTGGTGCGCCGCGCCCCGTGGTATGCCGACGGCCTCGCGGCGCAGGTGCAGCTCGACATCTATCAGGGGCGCACGGAGGCGGCGATGGCAGGGAGCGCGCGCGCCCTCGCGCAGTTCCCGCGCGATCCGGGGCTGCTGTACTTCCGCGCGCGCGCGCTGGAACTCGGCGCGCAGCGCGCCGAGGCGCTTGCGGTGCTCGACACCCTCCGCCGCGTCGACCCCCGCTACGAGGGGGCCGACGACCTGCGTCGCCGGTTGAGCACGCCGTGATCGGGCTTTGGGGGATATCGCCACGTCCCGCCAGCAGGGAGATTCAAGGATGACGATTCCGTGCACGAGGAACTGCGCATGACCACGGCGTCCAACGCCCTGCGCGAACGTTTTCTGGGCATGGCGCGCGCCGCGCTCGAGCGGTTGCATCAGTACGCGGCGCTGCTCGAAACCGACCCGCGCGACATCGGCGTGCTCGACTCCATGCGGCGGGAACTGCACCGCCTGCGCGGGTCGGCAGGCTCGTACGGGTTCGCCGACGCCACCGAGCTGCTCGGCGACATGGAACAGCGCGCGTCGACGTGGACAGTCGATCCCACGCTCGACGCAGGGCACCGCGGCACCCTGGTGCGCCGGCTCGTTGATGCGCTGTACACGATCTTCGGCGCTGACGCGGGCACGGTGCCGCTGGACGTGGAGCAGCACGAGATCTGGTGCATCGACCCGCCAGTCGATCGCGTGGCGGAGTGGAGCAAGGTTGGTCCCTCCGTCGGCGTACGCTTCCTGACCATGGCGGCGTCAGACTTCGCCGAACGCATCGAGCAGCGCGAACGCCCGTATGCCGTCATCGCGCCGGTCGATGTGGGGCACGCCCTCAAGGTGCCCGATGGCCTGCCGCTCGTGCTGCTTGCCGACCCGCGGCAGTCCTTGGCGCCGGTGGGGCGCACCTTTGGCGCGGTCACCACGGTGGACGACCGCATCGATGCCGATGACCTGCTTGTCGTGCTCGAGCGCCTCGAGATGCGCACGTCGGTCACCGGAGGCTCGGTCGTCATTCTCGACGACGATCCGATGATCCTCGTGCTCGCTCGCGCCATCTGCCACGACGCGGGACTGCGGGCCGTGACGATCGATGATCCCTCCGCGCTCTTCCGCACGCTCGAAGACGAGCGCCCGGGTGTGCTGCTGATGGATGTGCAACTCCCGGGCACCACCGGCTTCGACCTGACGCGCCGCGTGCGTGCCAATACCGAATGGGCGTCACTCCCGATCATCCTCTTCTCGGCCGATGCGAGCCAGGCGGCGCGCGAAAGCGCCGTGGTGGCGGGGGCCAGTGGGTTCCTCTCGAAGCCGGTCGCGCCGGCCGAGCTTCGTGGGCAGTTGCTCGCGCGGCTTGAGCAGGTGCGTCAGTTGCGTCTCGCCAACGGGCAGAACCCGGCCACCGGATTGCCGGAACTGGAAGTCGGGCTGCGCGATGTCGCGCCACTCGTGGGTGCGCTGCGTCGTGAAGGGGGCGCGCTGAGCGCCGCAGTGGTGCGGCTGCGCGATCGCGCCGACGAGGGCGCGTGGGCCAACGCGTGCGCGCACGTGGCGCGCGCGATGCACAGCGTGGGGGCGCTCGTCGCCCACTACGACACGGTCTCGCTGGTCGCCACCATCCGCGACGGATACGACCCGCTGCTGCGCGCGCTGGCCGGCACGCGCCTCTCGGAGCAGGAGGCGGCGCCGTGGGTGGTCGGACTCGCCGAAGCGTCCTCAGTGGGCGCGCCACACGCCGAAGATCTGTGGCACGCCGCCGCCGACGCGGCCGCGGCGGCGATGGTGCTGCGCGAGCCGACGCACGTGTGGACGCCGGCCGACTCCACGCGTGCCCCTGACGTGATCATCGTCGAAGACGACAAGGCATTCTCCGACCTGCTCGAGTATGCGCTGCGACAGGAAGGGTATTCGTTCAAGGTGTTCAACACCGGCACCGAGGCGCTGAATGCGCTGCGCATCCTGCCGGTAGGTTCGCAGAAGCCGCTCATCTTGATGGATCTCGACCTTCCGGGGCTTGACGGGCACGCCATTCACGAGCGGCTGCGCATTGACCGCCCGCGCGACTTCGTGGTGGTCTTTCTCAGCGTGCACTCGGGCGACGCCGATCAGGTGCGCGCGCTGCGCGCCGGGGCGGTGGATTACCTCACCAAGCCGGTCAGCATGCGCGTGCTGCTGGCCAAGCTGCCGCGTTGGGTGCGGCAACCGCGGAGCGCGCGGTGAGTTTGCTGCTCGTCCTGGCGGTCATTGCGGTGGCGCAGGTCATCTTCGTGATCCTGCTCACGGGGTTCGTCATCTTCCGTCGCGAGCGCGTGCTGCGGCGCATGAAGCGGGTGCACGCGGGGCGTGCGCGATTGGCCACGCCGCTGGCGCACTGGTTGGTGGGCTCGGGGTCGGTGCATCGCGTGGCCGACGGCTTGCGCGACCTGCCGCGCGACGCCGCGCTGGCGTTCGCGTCCGAACTGCACGACACGCGCGTGCCGCGCGAACTGCGCGCCGACTTCGGCGACGCCCTGCGCGGCGCGCCGTGGGCGACCCGCGCCATCGCCGGCGCCATCAGCTGGCGCTGGTGGCGGCGGCTCGATGCGGCGCGCGCGCTCGGCATCGTGGGGACGCTCGCCGACGGCGAGACGCTGCGCCTCCTGCTCGAGGACGATCACCCGGCCGTACGGTTGGCGGCGATGCAGGCACTCTCCGCCGTCGACCATCCCGACCTGGTTCGCGTCGCCGTCGCGCGGTATCCGCAGGAAACGCTCGCGGTGCGTCTGTTCATCAGCAGCACCCTCCGCACCGTCTGGCGGCTCGCCGAGGCGCCGTTGTGCGCCTGCCTGTTGGCACCCGACTCAGAGCCCGCCGACCTCGCGGCCTGGCTGGCGCTGGCCGAGTCGCTCAACCTGCCATCGTTGCGCCTCCCTATTACGGCGCTCGCATTGCATCCCGACCCCGAAGTCCGCGCCGCGGTGGCGCGCGCGCTGCGGCGGTATCCGCACGCCGATTCGGTGGAAGCGGTGCGCCTGCTGCTGGACGATCGGCAGGACTTTGTGCGCGCCGCCGGCGCGCAGGCACTGGGAGTGCTGCGCGCCGCCGAGGCGCAGGGGCAGCTCGAACACGGACTCTCCGATAGCGCCTGGTGGGTGCGATTTCGTTCAGCGCTCGCGCTCGCCCTGCTCGGCGAGGCCGGCCGGGCGTCGCTGCGGCGTGCGCGCCAATCGCCCGACCGGTTCGCCCGCGAGATGGCCCAGATGACCTCGGGGCTGTCGGAAGGCGCCGTGCTCGAGATGGCCGACGCATGATGCATTTTCTCGTGCAGTTCCTGCAGACGATCGACTGGATGATTCTCGTCTATTTCATCCTGCTCAACTCGTTCTATGCGCTGCTGCTCATTCTGTCGTTCCCCGAGCTGTGGGCGCATTTTCAACTGGCCGACGACGAGTATTTCGCGCGCGTGCTGTCTACCGATGCGCTCCCCCCCATCTCGGTGCTCGTCCCCGCGTACAATGAGGAAGTGTCGATTGCGTCGAGCGTGCTCTCGTTCCTGACGCTCGAGTATCCGCGCCATGAGGTGGTGCTGGTGAATGACGGGTCGACCGACCGCACGATGGAAGAGCTCGTGCGCGCGTACGACCTGTACGAGGTGCCGGCCGCTATTCAGCGCACCATTCCCAGCGCCGCCATTCGCGCCGTGTACCGGTCGCGCACGCACTCCAAGCTGCTCGTCATCGACAAGGACAACGGCGGCAAGGCCGATTCGCTGAACGCCGCCATCAACGCCGCGCGCTTTCCGTACGTGATTGCCTGTGACGCCGACACGCTTATCGAGCCCGACGCGTTGCTGCGGCTGTCGCGCCCGTTCTTGCTGGGGCGCGACATCGCGGCCATTGGCGGCACCATTCGCGTGGTGAACGCGTGCAAGGTGGAACTGGGGCGCGTGGTGGAAGCGCGGGTCGATTCGCGGTGGCTCGTGGGGTGCCAGACGGTGGAGTACCTGCGGGCGTTCCTGTTTGGCCGGCTCGGCTGGAACCGTCTTGGCGGCAACCTCATCATCAGCGGCGCGTTCGGCCTGTTCGCGCGCAAGTACCTGCTCGCCATCGGTGGTTACCAGACCGGCAACGTCACCGAGGATATGGACCTCGCCGTGCGGCTGCACGTCTACCTGCGTGAGCAGCAGATCGATGCGGCGATGCCGTTCATCCCGGATCCCGTGGCGTGGACCGAGGTGCCCACCTCAACGCGCATTCTGCACCGGCAGCGCGAGCGCTGGCATCGCGGGCTCATCGGCACGGTGTGGGAGCGCCGCAAGATGCTGTTCAATCCCCGCTTCGGTTCCGTGGGAATGGTGTCGCTCCCCTTCTTCGCCTTCGGCGAGATGATGGCGCCGGTCGTCGAGCTCCTCGGCTATCTCGGGCTGGTGCTCGGACTCTGGCTCGGCGCGATCAACGAGCCGTTCGCCCTCGCCTTCCTTGCGGTCGCCATCGGCTACGGGGTGCTGCTCTCGGTCTGGGCCATTGTGCTCGAGGAAGTCACCTTCCGTCGCTACAACGCGCGGCGCGATGTGTGGCGCCTGTTCTTCTTTGCGCTCATCGAGGGTATCGGGTACCGGCAGTTGACGGTGTACTACCGGTTGCACGCGTTCTGGAAGGTGATGCGCGGCGATCGCGGCTGGGGCGTGATGAAGCGCGAAGGGTTCGTGCCGGGCGCAAAGTAGCAGGCGGCGGCGCTCTTTTTCCGCTTTCCCGCTCCCCTCTCCCCGTCTGTTGTACTCTTTCGTCTCTCATCTGCCTTAATCGTACCATCCCTGCAGCTTCCACCCGGAGCGGTCGCGGTAGAGCAGAAACTCCTGCTCCAGCTCGTCGCTTTCGCAGCGCCAGTAGTCGCGCGCAAACGGTGCCTCGCTCCACCACGCCCCTGAGAGCCGTTCCGGCCCCTGCGCCCGCGCAATCGGGATGCGTCGTCCGCGCCAGTCGAAGGCGCGCGGGTCGCCGCGTGGCGCGGTGATGACGGCGACGGACTCCGGGGTTTCGAGCAGACGCAGCGAGACGGCAACGGGAGAGGAGACGGGCGACGGGGGACGGTCGACGGCAGGCCGCGCCGTGTCATCGGTCATCTGCCGTCCCCCCTCTGCCGTCTCCTTTCCCTCCCACCGCCCCTCGCGTTCGGGGCAATACGCATCGCACGCCACCGGCCGCACCACGCCCTGCGCGCCCAGCGTGGTGCGCAGTCGTTCAAAGGCCGCTTCGGCGGCGGCGGGGTCGCGCCAAGCCGGCGCGAGCAGGTCGCCCTGTTCGGCGCCCAGCGCGGCAGAGGCGGTGATGGCCACCGTAACGGCGCAGACCGGCGCGGTGAGTGTCCAGCCGTCGAGCAGGGCGCGGCAGCGTTCGAACCACGGGGCGACGCGGGCCAGCGCGCGCGGTGCGCGCACTTCGCGGGTGATGGTGTGCGGCATGCCGCCCGACGGGAGGGCGCCGCGTCCGTCATCGAGGGTGAGGGTAATGGACACCGCCGCCGCCGCGCGCCCATCGCGCACCAGATCGGTCAT
>JARIEY010000052.1 GCA_031127085.1 Gemmatimonadota bacterium
TCGGCGCCTGACGAAACCGGGCTGCGGCGCGCGGCCGAACACGCAGCGGCGGCGGCCGACGAGCAGCTCTTGCAGCAGGTGTGGCGGCTCTTCCACGCACGTCGCCGTACCTCCGGGGACCGGCGTGGCACACGAGTGCTCGCCGCCGACCTGCTGGGCATGGACAGCGCGGCGCCTGCCGTACAGGCGCTGGTGGCGGCCACGCCACTGCTGGCACGCCGGCGCACTCGCTGGATTGCGCTCGCCGGCGCTGCGGCGGTGGCGCTGTTCAGCCTCTTCGCCGCGACGCGCGGAGCGCCTGTGCCCGTGACCGCCGATTTCGTCGTCTGGACCGTCGACAGCATCACGGGCGAGGGGAAGCTGGTGGGCGTCCGCATCGACCCCAACGCGCCTTGGGATGCGGGGGCTCCACTCGAAGCCGTGGAGATGGATAGCACCGATGTCCCAGCCATGCCGCACGGCGTCGTTGCTCCGCTCCATCGCTCACCGAATGGCCGCGACTGGTGGGGAAACGGCAAGTTCGCCGACATGGGCGACGAGGGTGTGCTACTCGGTGCTGAGGGCGCCACGTGGCGTCCCTTCAGTTCGCCGGGCGATGATGGCATCGGCAGCCTCTCTCCGGATGGCCATCAGATCGCCGCGATGACGGCGCGTTACGACACCGTGACCGACCATCTGCAGGTCATTCGCCTGCCATTGCGCGGCGGCCCGGTGCGGCGCCTGAGCAACAACAACGAGTATGATCGGCTGGCGTCATGGCGCCCGGACGGCACGCAAATCGCCACCCAGCGACACTACTACGAGCAGTACAGCAAGGACCGCGTCTGCATCTTTGATCTCGATGGGTCGAACGAACGGTGCCTGAGCATTGGCATCGCGGGCGAGTTCCGAGTTGACGGCTGGCTGGACGAACGGCGACTGCTCGTAGAGATCTACGGTGAGGGCTTTTGGGCGATGGATGCCGCGAGCGGCGCGCTCGATCGCATTCCCGGCATGGTCGGTACCATCATCAACCTCGACGGGGACCTGCGCCTCTGTAACTGCCGCGTGGCAACCGAGGATGCCCCGTCGTTCTACCTGATGCCCGCTGCCCAGCCGACGGCCGCACGCCCCATCCTGTATCGCGGGCGCCCGCTCCGTGGAAAGGTGCTCTTCGCCGCCAACTGGCCCGCCCGTGGCGCGTGGCTTGATTCGCTGCGCATTCGGCTCCCGGTCGGCGGCTTGTCGGTGGACAACGTACACCGGCTGACCGCCGAAGGCCGGCGCGCCAACGGCGCACCGGCGTGGTTGCACGATTTGCGATGGACGTCGCGGGACACTAGCGTGGCAACCATCGATTCGACGGGCCGGCTGCGCCCCAAACGGCTGGGGACCAGTTGGATCATCGTCTCCGCCGGGGGATGGCGCGTCGACTCGGCGCAGGTGATCATCACCCCCCCATCGTCACGCACCGTGATGCAAGAGTCGTGGGGCGAGGGATGGATGAAGCGGTGGCGGGTCTTCGGAACTCCCGCCGCCACCGTGATCAACACCACGCGTGGACCGGCGCTGCTTCCCAACGGCGATGGTTCGTATCCCACCGGCGCGTACTCACCCACGCCCATCGCCGCGTTGTCGGGCGTTGGATTCGAGGCCGAACTCAGCCTCAAGATCACCCGCACGCAGTGGCAAACGTTGGGGTTGGACATGCGCGACCCCGCGATGCTGACCGCCATCCGCATCTGGGACCATCGCACCGGGGACAGCCCAGACCTCGGGCGGCCCTACTGCGCACTCGGCGTACCAGGCGACGAAGGGGTCGTAGGACTCGACTACATGTCCATCAGCGGTCGAGTCGCGGGAAACGTGAGGGTCGCTGCGTCACCCAACCTCTACAACGGCAGTTGGCACCGCTTCCGTCTCCAGTTGCTTCCGGACGGGCGGTGCGCGCTCGCCATCGACGGTCAGCCGGTCGGCATCCTGCAATCGAACTTGAGTCAAATGCCACGCGCGGTGGTTCCCCTGATCGCAGGGCACGATCGTTTCGGCGGCCAGTTGGTCGTTGGCAAGTTCGAGGCGTGGAGCGGCGTACGCGGCGGCGTGGACTGGACGGCGCTTGACGCGGATACCAGCGTGAGACGCCCGTAGGCTCAGCGCGCGGCGCCGGCGCACGCACGCGATTCGAAGACGACCCATCGCGGAATCCGACGCCGCGAAATCACACGGGGGGAACAGCGATCACTCGCCGTTCCCCCCGCATCTCGTGCCTGCCGCCTCACGTCCTGAGCGCGAGACGACCGCCCGACCTGCTCACTCCTCAGCTTCTTCCTTCTTCTCCTTCTCCGCCTCGGCGATCACCTTGGCGGCGGCTTCGTGCGGCATCAGTTCATACTGATAGAACTTGTGCGTGAACGTGCCGCGACCGTGCGTCATGCTCTGCAGCTTGGTGGCGTACAGATACAGTTCCGCCTGCGGCACAATGCACTTCACCTTGGTGCCAACGCCTTCGATCACGTCGGAACCCTGGATCTGGCCGCGACGCCCCGAAATGTCGCCCATCACATCGCCGAGGTAGTGGTCGGGCGTGAGAATTTCGACTTCGTGCAGCGGCTCGAGCAACACCGGACGGCACTTCGGCGCGATGTTCTTGAACGCCAGGATGCCGGCCATCTTGAACGACGCTTCGTTCGAGTCCACCGAGTGCGACGATCCGTCGAAGCACTCGCAGATGAAGTCGACCACGGGATAGCCGGCGAGAATTCCGCGCGCGGCCGCTTCCTGCACGCCCTTGTCGACGGCGGGAATGTACTGGCGCGGAATCACGCCGCCCTTGATGGCGTCGACGTATTCGTAGCCCTTGCCGCGCGGTCCCGGGCGCAGCTTCACCCAGCAATCGCCAAACTGTCCGCGACCGCCGGACTGCTTCTTGTGGCGCCCCTGCCCTTCAGCGACCGCCGTGAGCGTCTCGCGGAAGGCGATGCGCGGCGTCTTGAGTTCGGCGGTGACGTTGAGCAGGCGCTTGAGCTTGGCCATCGCCACTTCCACGTGACGTTCGCCCATGCCGCTGAGAATCGTTTCGTGCGTCTCGGCGTCGTAGTGCGTCTCGAACGTCGGATCCTCATCGTGGATCTTGTGCATCCCCACCTGCAGCTTCTCTTCGTCGGCATGCAACGTGGCGCGCACGGCGTAGGTGACGAGCGGCGGCGGGAACTCGATCTGCGGCATGCGGACCGGATGTTCCTTGGTGGACAGCGTGTCGTTGGTGTGCGTGTTCTTGAGCTTGGCCACGCAGCCAATGTCGCCCGGGAAGAGGCGCGGCACTTCGATGCGTTCGCGTCCCTGCGGGATGGAGAGGTGCATCAGCTTCTCAACACCGTCGCGCGTGGCGTTGAACACTTCGGCGCCGTTGTTGACCACGCCGCTGAACGTGCGGAAGTACGTCACTTCGCCCACGTGCGGCTCGGACATCGTCTTGAAGCAGAGCGCGGTGAACGGCCCATCGTCATTCGGATGGATCTCCACCGTCTTGTCGCCCTCGGCCCCCTTGAACGCCTTCTGCTCTTCCATGTCGTAGGCTGACGGCATGAGCTGCACGAGGAAGTCCAGCACCGTCCGCACGCCCCACGTGAGTTGAGCCGAGCAGCAGAGGAGCGGGAAGAGTTCCTGGCGCTTCATGGCCTGCTTCATGGCCGCCATTTCTTCGTCGCCCGGAATCTCTTCGCCGCCGAAGAAGCGCTCGAGGAGCGCGTCATCGGTGGCGGCGATCGCCTCGACCATTTCCTGATGGTACTTCTCGAAGCGCGCCTTTTCCGAATCGGGAATGTCCGTTTCGGTGTACTCGCCGGTCTTGGTGCCGGCGGCGAAGAGGTGCGCCTTCTTGGTAAAGAGGTTGATGATCCCCTTGAAGTTCGAGCCGGCGCCGATCGGAATTTCCACCGGCACCACCTTGGCGGTGAGCTTCTCCTTGATCGCCTCGTACGCCTTGTCGAAGTCGGCGTGTTCCTTGTCCATCAGCGTGACGGCAAACAGCACCGGATCGCGCCGCGCGATGGCCTCGCGGAACATCCGCTCGGTGCCCACTTCCACGCCGGCCGCGGCGGCCACGGTGATGAGCGCGCCGTCGGCGGCGGTGAGCCCCGCCAGTGCGTCGCCCTGGAAGTCGAGGAACCCTGGCGTGTCGATCATGTTGATCTTCGTATCACGCCACTCGGCGAAGGCGCAGCCGATGGAGATAGAAAAACCGCGCTCGACTTCCTCGGGAGAGGTGACTGTCAACGCGGTTCCATCTTTCACCTGGCCATGTCGCTTGCTGCTTCCGGACACGAAGGCGAGGGCGTCTACCAAGGTAGTCTTGCCGCTCGTCCCGTGTCCCACTACCGCGACATTTCTAATCGCCTCACTTCTATACTCTTTCATGCTGCCCTCCGCCGATCATGACGGCGACGCTTTAATGGGTATGGGGAGCATCCAATTAGTTCACGGCCGCGTCAAGGGTGGGGGGTACCCTACAAAACGTCAGGGAAGAGGAAGGGAGCAGGGTGTGGGATGGGGAAAAGAAGGGGGGGCCCCATTTGGAGCCCCCCTTCCGCTTCCCCTTCCCACACCCTGCTCCCTTCCCCATCCCCGATCAAGAATCCTAGTTCTCCTCAAGGTCCAAATCGTATGTCAGCCCTTCCGCCTCGCGCAGTACGGCGAGCACGGCCTCGGAGCTGGCGGCGGTTGCCGCATAGGCGGGAACTGGCGTGAACGAGAACCGCACCGCGCGGCGCGTCCCTTCGGGCCAGTCGGCCATCAGCAGGCCGCCCACCAGTCGGCGAATCACCTGTCCGCACTCGAGCAACAGCGACTGGGCCGTCTCGGCCAGCACGGCGAGCGGGATCTGGAGGTCCTTCGTCACCAGCTGCCCGGTATTTTCGTCCCGCCAGGCGGCATCACCCACCGCCCCGCGCTCGGGCCAGACGCCCACGTGCCGCACCGTGTCGGCCCGATCGTCGGCCGACCGCCGGGATTCCAGTGCCGCCGCCAGCGCCAGCGCCAAGGACTCAGGGCTGGGAATGCCATACAGCGTCACGACATCGCGCGACGGACGTTCCATCGTAAGGGGCGAGGGCACGGAGCTGACGTGCGCCAGAACACTCGAGTGTTCGGGCGGTTGCTCCTCTACCATCACGAGAACATCCATAACTCCTCCACGTGCGTTCGATCCTACACTGAACACTACCTGCAAGGACTGGGCCGCGTCACAACCATTCAGTCACGGAACGGTCACAGCCTTCTTCTTAGAGAATCGTCCCCTCAGACACGCTTCATAACACGGACCGCGCCACCACGTGCGAGGTCACGCCCGCGCGGCGCCCGTCAGGCCGCCGTATGGCAGCTTGCGTCAACCAGGGAAGAACGCGCGAGTGCTTGACGCTGCCTCACCACGAGGCGGGATTAACACCGGCCGCGCTGCTGCGTCACAATTCGCACTCCCACGCTGAGCCGCCATGCACCGCCTCGCCATTCTTCCTCTGATCGCTCTCGCCGCCTGCGCCAGCGCTCCGGCGGCGGGAACGCGGCCTGCGGCCGACCAGGCCGATGGTTCCCGGTTGGGAGTCACCGCCGGCCGTGAGCCGACGCGTATTACCGGCGCCCACACGATGACCGCCGACCAGCAGGCGAGCCACGTGCTCTCACGGCTCACGTTTGGCGCGCGCCCCGGCGACCTCGACGTCATCCGCGAGCAGGGGGTCGACCGGTGGATCGAGGAGCAACTGCACCCAGAGCGCATCGACGACGCCGCGGCCGACCACTGGCTCGCCGAGTTCGAGACCGTGCAGAAGAGCGCCGCGGAACTGGAACGGACCTATCCGAATCCGGGCGTGCTCGTCAATCAGCGCGCATCGCGACCGGAAGGGCTGACGGCCCAGGATTCGGCCCAGCTTCGTGACGCGCGGCGAAATCTGCGCCGCATCGCGGACGAGGCGCAGATCGCGCGTGTAGGGCGCGCGCTGCTCAGCGAGCGGCAGTTGCAGGAAGTGATGACCGACTTCTGGCTGAACCACTTCTCGGTCTTCGCCGGCAAGGGGATCCGGGAGCAGTACTATCTGGCCGAGTACGACTACCAGGTGATTCGCCCGCGGGCCCTCAGCCGCTTCCGCGACCTGCTCGGCGCGGTCGCCAAGAGTCCCGCGATGCTCTTCTATCTGGACAATTGGCAGAGCGCCGCCGACAGCACGCGCCCCCGCCTCACCGAACCAGCCGCGGCGCGCGCGCGGGGGGCCGCGGCACGGCGCGCGACGGCGAACCCTGCATCGCCCGCGGGGCAGCAGTTGCAGCGCCGGCTCCGCGCGGGACTCAACGAGAACTACGGTCGCGAGCTGCTGGAACTGCACACGCTCGGCGTCGAGGGCGGCTACACCCAGCAGGACGTCATCAGTGCGGCGCGCGCGCTCACGGGATGGACCATCGATGGCCCGCGACAGGGCGGCGGCTTTCTCTTCGCGCCCTTCATGCACGACGCGGGCGAGAAGCGCGTGCTCGGCCGGACGTTGCGCGCAGGACGCGGCATTGAGGATGGCGAAGAACTGCTCGACCTCTTGTCGCGGCACCCATCTACGGCACGATTCATCGCAACCAAGCTGGCACGCCGGTTCGTGAGCGACACGCCACCGGCCGCACTCGTCGACCGCGCAGCAACCGCCTTTCTGCGAACTGATGGCGAAATACGCGCCGTCGTGCGCCTGATCATCACCAGCCCGGAGTTCTTCGACCACGCGGCCTATCGGGCCAAGGTGAAGTCGCCCTTCGAAGTCGTGCTGAGTGCGCTGCGAGCGACGGGCGCGACGCCTGATCGATCGCCTCGCACCGCGCAGGCCATCGCGACGCTCGGCCAGCCGATCTTCGGACGCTCCACGCCCGACGGCTGGCCAGAGAGCGCCGCGGGGTGGATGGGCACCGGCGCGATTTTGAACCGCATCAACTTCGGTCTCGCGCTTGCGGCAGGCCGACTGCCGGGTGCCAACCCGATGGCCGTGCCCGGGGTCGAGATGCTGCGGCAAGCACCGCGCGAGCAGCAGGTAGACGCTGTCGTTGATGCGTTCCTCGGGGGCGACGTCTCCTCGGTAACGCGCAGCGTGCTCATCACCGGTCATCATCCCCTGCTGGACACTGCGACTGCGGCGCCCGCCGGCGCGCCACGCGGCTTGGCACAGGTCGTTGGGCTTGCGCTCGGCAGCCCGGAGTTCCAACGGAGATAATGCCCATGCGCCGCCGTGTCTTCGTGCGCGACTCCGCACTCGCCCTCGTCACGTTGGGCCTGAGTCCCTCATTTTTGCGTCGCACCGTCTTGACGGCGCAGCTGCCGCGCGCCGCCAGCGGCAAGGTGCTGATCTGCCTGTTCCAGCGGGGCGCGGCCGACGCGCTGAACGTGGTCGTCCCCTTCGGTGAGCGCGCGTATTACGCGCTGCGGCCCGGCATCGCCATCGCACCGCCCACGCGCGCTGCCGGGCCCGCCGGGGCAATTGATCTCGATGGCTTTTTCGGACTGCACCCGGCGCTCGCGCCGCTGAAGCCGCTGTGGGACGGAGGCATTTTCGCCCCGATCCACGCCGTCGGCAGCCCCAGTGCGACCCGCTCGCACTTCGACGCTCAAGACTACATGGAGAGCGGAACGCCAGATCACAGAGGCACGGCCGACGGGTGGCTGAACCGCTATCTGGCCACATCGGGAACGTGCGAGCAGTGCGCACCTACGCCGTTCCGGGCCGTCGCGATGTCGGCGCAGACCCCGCGCGCCCTGCAGGGGAGCGCGCCGACGGTGGCCATGAACTCCGTCACCGAGTTCGCGGTGCGCGGCGGCGGCACACAGGCGGCCCAGCTGGAAGCGCTGTACCGGACCGGCGCCGCCGACCTGATTCACGGCACCGGACGCGAGATGTTCGAGGCGGTGAAGATGCTGCGCGCGGCAAATCCCCAGCAGTACCAGCCCGCGGCGGGCGCCGCGTATCCCAACTCGCCGTTCGGGCAGCGCCTGCGATCCATCGCGCAACTGATCAAGGCTGGCGTCGGACTCGAGGTGGCCTTCGCGGACGTGGGCGGGTGGGACACCCACGTCAATCAAGGCGGCGCCACCGGACAGCTCGCGCAGCGACTTGGTGATTTCGGCACCTCGATCGCGGCGCTGGTCACCGACCTCGGCGATCGTATGCAGGATGTGGTGATCCTGACGATGTCGGAGTTCGGGCGCATGGCGCGACAGAACGGAAGTGGCGGCACGGATCACGGACACGCCGGCGCGATGTTCGTGATCGGTGCAGGCGTGCGCGCTCATCGCGTGCACGGCACGTGGCCGGGCCTCGCCAGCGAGCAGCTGTACGAGGGGCGCGACCTGGCGCTGACCACCGATTTCCGCGCGGTGTTCGCGGAGGTGGCCAGCAAGCACCTTGGGGCGCGTCAACTGCGCGCGGTCTTCCCCGGGTTCCAGACCACGGCGTTCCCCGGCGTGATGCTTTAACATCGGCGTCATCCGGTACCGATGGGACTGTGCGCCCCGATAAATTTCGGGATCATGCGCTATGCCCTGCTCTTCGCTGTATTTGCCCTGCTCGCCGGCTCGCCGAGCGCGGCCCAGGGGCCGAATCCGGCCCTGCCCTATCGTGTGCCGGTGCTCGAGTATCACCTCATCGGCGAGAAGAACACGCGGTGGGGACGCTCGGTCGAGGGATTTCGTAGCGATCTGCAACTATTATATGATCGGGGCTACCGGCCGATCACCGTGGCGCAACTCATCGACCGTCGGTTCGACATTCCCGCGGGAACCTCACCCGTCGTTTTCACCTTCGACGACGCCTCCCCGAGCCAGTTCCAGTACATCGAGAAGAACGGCACACTGGAGATCGACCCGCGCAGCGCGGTGGGCATCTGGCTCGCGTTCAGTCGCGCGCATCCCGACTGGGGGACGCGAGCCACGTTCTGCCTGCTCTCCGGCGCCGAAGCCGGCCGCTCGTTCTTCGGCGACAAGGGAATCGAAGGGCAGAAGGGCGAATGGCGGATGCGGAAGGTGAGGTTTCTCGCCGACCAGGGCTTCGAGTTGTGCAACCACACGCTGTGGCACGCGGCGCTGAACAAGTACCCTGACGACAAGGTGCAGGAGCAGGTGGCGCGCGGCGTTCTTGCCATCGACTCGGCGGTCGCGGGCTACCGCGTACGCACTTTTGCGCTGCCCCTGGGACTCTGGCCCAGAAACCGTGCCCTGGCGCAGGCGGGGGCTTGGACCGATCCCAAGGGCGGCCGGGTCACACGCTACCGGTTTGATGCCGTACTCGAGGTAACCGGCGCCTTTGGCGGCACGCCATTCGGGCCCGGCTTCAATCCCCTGAGCATCCCGCGCTTTCAGGTTATCGGCGACAACCTGAAGGGACTGCTCGACACGGTGGAGAAGGCGCGATTCGTTCCGTCCCGCGCGACGAGCGCGCGCGGCGGCACCCGGTAGCTCAAGGTCCGGCGGGCATCATCCGATATGCTCTAATAGACAGGGCACGGACGCCCTGCGACGCAGGAGCGCCAGGATGGTGCCGCCACGAGTGCTAATTGTTGACGATGACCCCGGCGTCTGCTTTGCGCTGCGCCGGTTGCTGGAGTCGGTCGGCGAGATGCGCGCAGTCGTCGCTGAGAGCGCCGACGCGGGCGAGGCCGAGTTGGCGCGCGGCGCGGTGGACGCGCTGGTGCTCGACTTCCATCTGCGCGGCATGCGCGGCGATGCGTTCTTTCACCGGGCCTGCGAGATGCAGCCGTCGCTCGCCGAGCGCACCCTGTTCATCAGCGGCGATATGTCGGCTGACGCCAACGACGCGATGGCCGCGACCGGCTGCCCGATGCTGATGAAGCCGTTTCTCGCGTCGGCGCTGATTGCGCGCCTACGCGAGCTGACGGCGCACGCACAGCCACGCCAGGCGCGCAGCGCCTAGCCGTCGACCACGTCACGCCGCGTGGATCAGAGGCGCGAGCGCAGCGCCGCGATGGCTGCGTCGAGCGCGTCGCGCTGCGCTGGGTGCGGTGCCGTGGCGCGCAGCGCGGCGAACGTGTCGAGCGCGAGCTTCAGCGCCACGGGATCGTCTTCCGCCGTGCCTACGCTGGCCGCGTTGTCGGCCAGGTTGGCGCGTGCCAGATCGTCGTCGGGGAATCGTTCGGTGACCTGCAGCCAGCGTGTCATCCGGGCACGCGGCTCGGTCTGCGTCAGTGCCCACAGATGCCACGCACCGCGATGCCCGGGATCGGCGGCAATGGCGCGCGAGGCGAGCTCCCCGACCACGTTGGGGCCGCGCCCCGTCAGCCAGTAGGCGTTCGCCAGGCGGACCAGCGCGCGCGCGTGGGTCGGCTCGCGATCCACCACGACTTCCATCAACGGGCCGAGCACTTCGGGAATCGCCGCGTGGGCGTCGGCCGCCTCGAACAACTCGTCCGTCGGCGTCCGCTCGGCGATGTCGGCGAGGGCCGTGAGCAGTTCAGAAAGGTTCGCCTGCCGCCGATACTCTTCGATGACAGACGTGAGCTGTGCCAAGGCGCGGCCGCGTGGGGTGTTCATCCATTCCAATTTAGCAGGGCACCGTGTGTCGGTGACCTGGCGGCCCCGTTATGACATCAGCCGAGCGCCACGAAATCAACAACGTGCTGGCGGCCCTTCTGGCCGAGGCGCAGTTGTTGCAGATGGATGAACTCACGCCGGATCAGACCATCGGCGTCGATCACATCGTGTCGCACGCCCGCCGTCTGCGGGATTTGCTGCGCCCGCCCGCCGCGGTGATCGACCCGGAGTTCACGATCGCCTGACAGCGGGGTTGCGCGAAACCTCCGCCCCCGTCATACTCAACCTCAATCGGTCTGCGCGCTGCGCACTCCGATGAATGCACCCTGTCGCCTCTGCCGTCTGATGGCACGCGACTCCGGCTTCGGTTGCCGCGAGTGACGGTGCGTCCGTACGATCCTGCCAGGCCCCGTGTCGTACCGTGGCTTGGAACGCCGAGGCGCCTTGAGCGCCCCAGTTGCACCCGATTTCCACGCATTGCCGCAGGTCAGCGCGCCCCGGGCGCGCGCAGTCCGTGAGCGTCACGGACGCGAGTCCCTGAGGGAGCCGTCAGTTTGAGTGTGCATGTGTGCACCGTCGCGCCGCAGTCCTGCGTCGCGTGTCTCCACCGTTTCAGTACCACACCAGTCATCTACGAATGAGCGAGAATCGTCGTCCTCGCCGCCGCGGTCGCCCCGCGCGCACGCGCGGGCAAACCGCCCCGGAATCCACATCGGCTGAGCCGGATCCGTACCTCGACTCCGCGCCAGCGGAGGCACCGGCCGGCGGCGAGTCGTCCGCCACTCCCGAACCGGGCGTCCGCGAGGCCCCGCCCGCGCCGCAGGAAGCGCCGATGGAAGCGCCTCCCTCGGCGGATTCTTCCGGGTCCGAAGGAAACAACCCTGCCCGCCAGCCGTCGGAGCACCGTCGCGAGGGCCGAGAGGGCCGAGAAGGTCGAGAAGGTCGAGAGGGTCGTGAAGGGCGCGAGGGCCGCGAAGGACGCTTCGGTCGCCGAGGGCGCCGGCACCGCGGACGGAACCGCGGGGGTGAGCCGTCGCAGCAGAGCGGCGGCGGTGGAGGCGGCGCACCGGCGCAGCCGATCGTTGCCGATGGAGAAACGAAGGGGTGGTACGATCCGTCGCGCGACGCGGGCTTCATTCGTCGTCCAGGCGCGAGCTACCTCGAGGAACAGGGTGATGCCTATGTGCCAGGGGTGCTCGCTCGCCAGCACGGGCTCCGCAAGTCCGACGAGGTACGCGCCACCACCGGGCGCGATCACCGCGGTCGCGTGACCTGCGTCGAGATTCTCTCGATCAACGGCAAGGACCCCGCCGACGCGGCGCGCCGTCCCGACTTTGCCTCACTGACCGCCAGCTATCCCGACCGCCGCCTCACGCTCGAGACGGGACGGCCGGCCAAGGGCGGCCCTGAACTGACGCGGCGCGCCATCGACCTGATCTCGCCCATCGGCTACGGACAACGCGCCCTTATCGTGGCCCCGGCTCGCGCGGGCAAGACGATGCTGCTGCAGGCGATCACCGAAGGGGTGGCGCTGATGCATCCCGAGGCGACGCTCCTCATCCTGCTGGTCGACGAACGCCCCGAGGAAGTAAGCGAGGCGATCTCGTGGGAAGTGGGCGAGGTCATCGCCTCATCGTTTGACCAGCCGGCACGGCGTCACGTCGAAGTGACCGAGATGGTGCTCGAACGCGCGCGCCGCCTGGTGGAACTCGGCCGCGATGTGGTAATCGTGCTCGACTCGCTGACGCGCATGGCCCGCGCGCATAACACCGCCGAGCGCGGCACGGGACGCACGATGTCGGGCGGCCTGGACACGTCGGCGATGGCCAAGCCCAAGGCGTTCTTCGGCTCCGCACGCAACATTCCGCCCGAAGCGGGCGGCGGATCGCTGACCATCATCGCCACGGCGCTGGTGGAGACGGGCTCGCGCATGGACGACGTGATCTTCGAGGAGTTCAAGGGAACCGGCAACTGCGAGATCAAGCTCGACCGCTCGCTGTCTGAAAAGCGCATCTTCCCGGCGTTCGACATCGCCAGCTCGGGGACGCGCCGCGAAGAGAAGCTCTACAAGACCGGCCAGCTCGACGCCATCTACACGCTGCGCCGCGGCCTGCAGCAGATGCCGCCGCAGTCGGGCATGGAGTGGCTGATCAAGCGCATTGCCAGCACGCCGAACAACGACGCGCTGTTGGGCGGGTTGTAGGGCGAGCGGTACGTCTTGGATGCGGCGAGGGGGCGCGAGAGTTGATCTCGCGCCCCCTCGCTCGCTGTGTATGCGGCGCTGACTACGCGCGCTCGGCGGGCACGAGCAACGTGGCCTCGCCATCGGGCTCGGCGGCATCCTCCCAGCGGCCCGCGCGGCGGTTCCAACCGCGCATGCGGTAGTCGTGCGACGCGGCCCAGCGGGCGCCATCGGCCACCGAGAGGCCATGCGTCGACATCCAGTACGGCTCGAACTCGGCCAGGATCAACGGCCGAAAGCGTGCGATGGTCTGCTCGGCGCCGCCAAGCACCATCAACTCCGCCCCTTCGACATCGAGCTTCATAAAGTCGAAGCGCTCGAGGCCGGCCGCCTCGGCCCAGCGGTCCAAGGGACGCATCACAACGGTGAGGTGCCCTTTCCCCGTGGCTACCACGGCCGCCGTCCCCGACCCCGCGCCGGTGTTCGACGACCGCAGCCACATATCCACCTCGCGCTCGGCGTCGCCGAGTGCCAAGGGCGACACCGTGACGTTTGCCAGCGCGTTCGCCGCGATGGCCCGCTCGAGTCGCGCACGGTTGGCCGGCACGGGTTCGAACGAGAAGACGCGTCCTGCCCCAAAACGGCGAGCGAGCGGCACCGTCCACGCGCCGACGCTCGCTCCGACATCGAGGATCACCGCGTTCGGAGCGAGCAGTGTGGCGACCCCGTCGCGAATCGCGTCGTCCCAGATGCCCAGCCAGACCGCGCGTCCCTCGTCGGCATCGCGCAAATCCCACGTCATCAGACTGCCGTCCTTCATCCGGACGGTGCACAACGGATCTGCCGCACCCCGCAGCGGCAGCAGGAGCCGACGCAACCGGTCGACCACCTGCCACTTGCCACGGAAGTGCGGCAGCGCCCTGCTGCAGCTGGCGGACGCGTCGAAGACCAGCGACCCCAGCGACATCGTTACTTGGCGCCGAGCGACACGAAGAGCGCGGCGATCGCGCGCATCCCCTTGTTGAAGTTCTCGACGCTCATCCATTCGTCCGGAGCGTGCGCGTTTTCGCCCGGCAGGCCAAAGCCCATCAGCAGCACCGGCACGCCGAGGATGCGCTCGAAGTCGCCAACGACGGGGATGGAGCCGCCCTCGCCGGTCACGACGGGCTCACGCCCAAACGCCGCTTCCAGCGCCTTTTTGGCCGCTTCGAACAGCGGGCCCTCCAGGTCGGCGCGCCACGGCTTGCCGCCGTGCAGGTGCGTGACCGTCACCGTGACGCCCTTGGGCGCGACGTTGGCTACGTGCGCCTTCATGAGCGCTTCGATCTTTGCCGGCTCCTGGTCGGGGACCAACCGGCAGCTGACCTTGGCCATGCTCACGCCGGGCAGCACGGTCTTGGCGCCTTCGCCCGTGTAGCCGCTGAGCAGGCCGTTCACTTCGCAGGTTGGGCGCGTCCACAGCTTCTCAAGCACCGTGTACTGCGGCTCGTAGCCCAACGCCGTCGCCCCCACTTCCTGGCGGAAGTGCTCTTCGTCGAACGGCAGCTCGCGCATGCCGGCGATGACGGCGGGCGGGAACGGACGCACGGCGTCGTAGAAGCCAGGAATCGCCACCTTGCCGTTCTCGTCGTGCATCGTGGCGAGAATGCGCGCCAGCGCCATGGCTGGATTCACCACCGCGCCGCCGTAGCTCCCCGAGTGCAGGTCGCTGGCCGGGCCGCGCACGTTGATCTCAAAGTAGGCCAGGCCGCGCAGCGAGCTGAGAATGCTTGGGATCCCCGGGGCGAACATCGAGGAGTCGGAAATCACGACGCCGTCGCAGGCGAGGCGCGCCTTGTTGGCTTCGATGAAGGGCGCGAGATGCTCGCTGCCGACTTCTTCCTCGCCCTCGGCGATGACAATGACATTCACTGGCAGCGTGCCACGCACGTCGAGGAGTGTCTCGAGCGCGGCGACGTGCGCGAAGAGCTGTCCCTTGTCGTCCACGCTGCCGCGGGCGAACAGCTTGCCGTCGCGCACGGTGGGTTCAAAGGCAGGCGACGTCCAGAGCTCCAGCGGCTCGGGCGGCTGCACATCGTAGTGGCCGTAGACGAGAATCGTCGGCGCGCCGGCCGGGGCCTTGCGCCACTCGGCGAGCACCACGGGATGTCCCGCCGTCTGGCACGTCTCGGTGGTGAAGCCGATGCGTGTCAGGCGTTCGTGCAGCCAGGCCGCGGCGCGCTGCGTATCGGCGTTATGCTCGGTGCGCGCGCTGACGCTGGGAATGCGAAGGAAGGCGAACAGGTCATCGAGGTACTGCGCCTCACGTTCGGCAAAGCGCTTTTCGAGATCGGCCGGGATAGTCATCGGGACTCCGGAATGGACGGCGTAGAATGCCCGGGCCAGCCGCCGCGCCAGTCGCGCAGGAGCCAGGCGCGTTTGCGCCCGAGCAAGAGACCGTGGGCGGATCGCACCACGGGGGGGCCTTGATCAATGCGTGTAAAATACGGCGCGAGCGCCTGAATGGGCGCGGGCTCCGCCTCGGACTCGTCGAGCACCAGCACCAACGCGTCACCCTGCTGGGCACGCTGCCGGAATGTGGGCCAGAGATCATAGTGGTTGGGGCGCCCACCGAGATTGGTGGCAAACACGCCAACGGTATCGGTCTCGCCGCCCCGCAGCGCCCACGCGAGTTGCGCGGCGTCCTGGTAGCGGTCGCCGGCCACCCAGACGTGCGCCGGATGCGCCTCCGCACGGCCGTTTACCTGCGCCAGACGCACAGCCTCACGCACGCCGTTGGCCGCCGCGTCCCAGCCGTAGGCCTGGCTGATGGGGTCTCGCCCCGGGCGAAGCCCAAGGCGCGGCGCCAGCAGCGTGACGGCGTCGACATAGACCAGCACCACCAGCCCGGCGCCCAGCCACAAGCCGCGCCGCAGCCAGAAGACGCCGGCGCCGTGCGCCGCTTCCACGGCAAGCAGGACCGTGGCCGGCATCCACGCCGCCGCCGGCCAGTTGGCCTCCACATTCTTGCGCGTGGCACTCCAGGCAAAGAACACGAGGACCACCACCGAGACGGTGCCAAGCAGGCGCACGACAGGATCATCGCGCCGACGGAGCGCACGCCAGATGCTGCCGACCAGCAGCACGAAGAGGATGGGCGAGGTCAACCCAGCCTGGCCGCCCACGAGGTTGAACTCGCGATTCAGCACCGCCACGAAGCCGGCTTTCTTTGGTGCGCCGAGCCCGTGGCCCAGTTGGAACGCGAACGAGGTCCAGTCGTGCGTCGCGTTCCAGTACAGGTTGGGCGACAGCACGAGTGAGGCGATGGCCACCGCGACGTACGGGCCCGGCTCGCGAAGCCGTGCGCGCAACGGGGCGTACAGCACGACCGAGAGGGCAATGGCGG
>JARIEY010000053.1 GCA_031127085.1 Gemmatimonadota bacterium
ATCGGTCTCGTTGACCGCCGCCTCAACCTGCGTGAACGACACGCGGCTGTGCTCCGTGGCCTCGCGCACCGCCACGACGCGATCGAGGGCGCGAGCGCTCGCGGCCCGCGCCTCGTCGAGGCGCGCGAGAATGCCCTGAATGATCGTCTCGGTCTGCTCCGCTGCTTCGGTGCTCGTGGCCGCGAGGCGCCGGACTTCCGTGGCGACGACCGCAAAGCCCTCGCCCTGCTCGCCGGCGCGCGCGGCTTCCATGGCGGCGTTCAGCGCGAGCAACTTGGACTGCCGCGCGATCTTCTGCACCAGGGTGATGAAGGCGCGAATCTCGTCGGAGGCCGTATTCAGCGCATCCATCGCGACGGCGCTGGCCTGCACGTCGGCGGCGAGGGCTCCCAGTCGGCCGCTGTTCTCGTCCAGGCGCTCGTGGTTGTCGTTGGCCAGCGTGATGAGCCGGCGATTGCGCTCCAGGCCGTCGCGCGCGCCGGTGGCGAGATTGCGTGCCAGCTCGCCCAGTCGGCCGGTGTCGGCGGCCAGCAGCCCAATGCTGTCGGCCATCTTGACCGCCTGATGCGTGAGCGTACTCGCCGTGCCCGCAATCCCGGACGCCGCTTCCGCCAAATGCTCCGTGCCGCCGGTGATCTCGCTGGCGAAGGCGCTCGACTCCGCGGTCGAGGCGCGGATATGGTTGGCGAGCCGAGAGAGCTCGGCCGTCATCGCCTCCATGGCGCGCCCCAGACGCCCTATCTGGCCGCCGGCGCGGGCCGCATCGGGGTGCTTGGTCAGGTCGCCCGAGGCGACCGCTTCGGCGACGTCGGCCAGCTTGGCCAGCTCACGGCCAATGACCCACGAGACGAAGTAGCGGAAGCCGAAGGCCGACATGAAGACCGACAGGAAAAACGCCGGGCCGATGACCAGCCACCACTGCCGGCCCAGCAGGACGGTGCGCATCGTCCCCCAGCCGAGATAGACCATCACGACCAGGCCGACGAACGACGTCCACGTGATCCAGGTGGCGATCGTGTCAAACACGTGCGTCTTCTGCGGGGTCGCCGCAGGGCGCGCCGAGTTTGTTCCCACGGCGTCGGTGGCTAGATTGATCCCTTCCCCTTGGCTCACGATCGATCCTCACGCCAGGGTGCGACCCCGAAGGGCTTCTGGCACCTGTTCACGACTCCGATGACCGCTCCCGACATGCCCGCCGGGCCCGAAGAGGTCCTGGCCTACGATCCGACCGCCGTGGAGGCGAAGTGGCGCGCCCGCTGGGTGGAGCGCGGCACCAACGCGACTGACCTTCAGGGCGAGCGTCCGTACTACCAGCTGATGATGTTTCCCTACCCGTCGGCGGAGGGGCTGCACATTGGCAACCTCTACGCCTTCACGGGAAATGATATCCACGGGCGGTTCCAGCGGCTACAGGGGCACACGGTGCTCGAGCCGCTCGGCTACGACGCCTTTGGCATCCACTCGGAGAATTTCGCCCTCAAGATGGGCGTGCATCCGATGGAACTCATTCCGCGCAACGTCGCCAACTTCCGTCGCCAGCTGGACCGCGCCGGGTTGATGGTCGACTGGCGCCGGTCGGTCGACACCACCGACCCGGCGTACTACAAGTGGACCCAGTGGGTCTTCCTCAAGCTCTACGAGCGCGGCCTGGCCTACAAGAAGCAGGCGGCGGTCAACTGGTGCCCGTCGTGCAAGACGGTGCTCGCCAACGAGCAGGTGGAGAACGGCGTCTGCGAACGGTGCAAGACGACGGTCGAGCAACGCGCGCTTGAGCAGTGGTTCTTCCGCATTACCAACTACGCCGAGCGGCTGCTCAAGAACCTCGACACCATCGATTGGTCCGACAGCACGCGCACCGCGCAGCGCAACTGGCTGGGGCGCAGCGAGGGGGCTGAGCTGCGCTTCCGCGTGCTCGACCCGCTGACGGACGCGGGCAGCGCCGGCGTGCAGGTGTCGCAGGAGATCACCAGCGGGTCCACGGTGATTACGGTCTTCACGACGCGTCCCGACACGATCTTCGGCGCCACCTATCTGGTGCTCGCTCCGGAGCATCCGGCCGTTGAGCGGGTCACCACCCCCGACCAGCGCGGCGCGGTGGAGGCCTATCGCGAGGCGGCCCGGCGCCAGGACATCGTCAGCCGGCAGGTGAACAAGGACAAGACGGGCGTCTTTACGGGCGCGTACGCCGTGAATCCCGCGAATGGCGAGATGATCCCCGTCTGGACGGCCGACTATGTGCTGATGGGCTACGGCACCGGCGCCATTATGGCGGTTCCCGGGCACGACGAGCGCGACTTTGAGTTTGCGCAGAAGTTCGACCTGCCGATCGTGCGCGTGGTCGCCGGCCCTGACGACGATGCGAACACGCCGCTCACCGCCTGCTATGCCGATGATGCGGCCGGCCGGCTGGTGAACAGCGAGCAGTTCAACGGCGTGCCCGTGGCCGACGCAAAGCGGCAGGTGACGGAATGGCTCACGCTGCGTGGCGCCGCCAAGCCGGTCACGACGTTCCGGCTGCGTGACTGGTGCGTGTCGCGCCAGCGGTACTGGGGGCCGCCGATCCCCATCATCTATTGCGATGCATGCGGGACGGTGCCGGTGCCGGAAAAGGACCTGCCCGTCGTCCTCCCCAACGTGCCGGATTACAAGCCGGACGATTCCGGGGTGGGGCCGCTCGCGCGCCACGAGGCGTTCTTCCACGCGCCGTGCCCCACGTGCGGCAAGCCGGCGCGCCGCGAAACCGATGTGAGCGACACGTTCCTCGACAGCGCCTGGTACTTCCTGCGCTATCCGAGCGTGCCGCGCGACGACGTGCCGTTCGATGCCGACATCACCAAGCGGTGGCTGCCGGTCTCGGCGTACATTGGCGGCAATGAGCACGCCGTGCTGCACCTGCTGTACGCGCGTTTCATCAACATGGTGATGTTCGACGCCGGACTCGTGCCGACGGAGGAACCGTTCCACAAGTTCCGCGCGCACGGGATGATCATCCGGGACGGCGCCAAGATGTCGAAGTCGCGTGGCAATGTGGTGAACCCCGACGCCTATATGGATCAGTGGGGCGCCGATACGGTTCGCACGTACCTGATGTTCATTGGGCCCTTCGAGGAGGGCGGCGATTTCCGCGACCAGTCGATCAGCGGCGTTCGGCGATTCCTCGACCGATTGTGGGCGAGCGTGCGTGATGCGCGCCGCGACGGGGCGCCCGACGCCGACGTGATGAAGAAGCTGCACCAGACGATCCGCAAGGTCGGCGCCGACTTGCCGGCGCTGAGCTACAACACCGCCATTGCGGCGATGATGGAGTACATGAACGTGTTGCGGCGCGGCGAGCGCGTGCCGCACGAGTTCGAAGTGAAGCCGCTCGTGGCGCTCGTGGCGCCGTTCGCGCCGCACATCGCCGAGGAGCTGTGGGAGATGCTGGGGCATCGCGACAGCGTCTTCGACGCCGGCTGGCCAGCGGTGAACGAGGAGCTGGCGCGGGACGACGCGTTGGAGCTGGTGGTACAGATCAATGGCAAGACGCGCGGCAAGGTGAGCGTTCCACGCGACGTCACGCAGGAGGCGGCGCTGGCCGCGGTGCAGGGCGACGCGGGCTTGGCGAAGTTCCTCACGGGCGCGCCGAAGAAGGTGATCTATGTGCCGGGGCGGTTGCTCAACATCGTGGTCTGAGTCGTCGGCGGCCGCTCCGAAGGCAACTGATACCGCGAAGTTACGAAGGGCACGAAGGGGCGCGAAGAAATAGCTGGGGGGAACTGCCGCGCCACGCGGTCGTTCCCCCCAGTCGTTCCTTGGTGCTTCTTCGCGCCCTTCGCTCTTCGTGGTGGCTTTTCGGATTACCCCCGAACCAGATGCACCGGTGCGCCGTCAGGATCCGTGGGGTCAAAGCAGGCGTCGCACATCCGGTTGAGCGCGCGGAAACGCAGCAGCTTCACCTCGCTCGAGAGGAACCCGTCCTTCACGGGCTCCGGCTGCATCAGGCCGGTGCTGAGGTACTTCTTGTTGTCGTCGCTCAGCACAGTCACTACGGTTGCGTCGCCTCCCATCTGTTCCTGCACTTGCAGCGCCGCCAGCAGGTTGCATCCGCTGGAGATGCCGACTCCGATGCCGAGTTCTGACGCGAGCCGCTGCGCCATGATGATCGAGTCGCCGTCGTCGATGGCGACGACCTCGTCGAGTTGGTCGAGCTTGACGATGGCGGGGATGAACTCGTCGCTGATCCCCTGAATGCGATGCTTGCCGACTTTGTGCCCGGTGCTCATCGTCGGCGAGTTGGCGGGCTCTACGGGGTGGAGCTTGATGGCGGAGTGCTGCGCGCGGAGAAAGCGGCCGGTGCCCATGATGGTGCCGCCCGTGCCGACGCCGGCGACGAACGCGTCGGGGACGACGCCGCGCGCGCGGATCTGCGCCCAGATTTCAGGGCCGGTGCTCCGCTCATGCGCCGCGCAGTTCTCGTCGTTCGCGAACTGCCGCGGGAGGAACGCGCCGGGCGTGGCCGCAGCGAGCTCCTCGGACAGTCGAATGGAGCCAAGAAAGCCACCCTCGGCGTGCGAGACGAGCCGCACCTCAGCGCCGAACGACCGGATGAGTTGTTTGCGTTCTTCGCTCATCCAGTCGGGCATGAAGATCACCACCGGATGGCCGAGGGCCCGGCCGATAGCGCTGAAGGCGATGCCGGTGTTGCCGCTGGTCGCTTCGATGATGAGCGCGCCCGGCTGCAGTTGTTCCGTTTCGTACCCGCGCCGCAGGATATGCGCCGCCATCCGGTCCTTGATGGAGCCGGTGAAGTTGAGGTACTCCGCCTTGGCGTAGATGCGGCGCTTGCGCCCCCGGAACTCGCAGTCGATGGCGAGCATCGGCGTGTTGCCGACGAGGTTGCGCAGACCCGTCACGCGTTCGACGGAAGAGAGGGGAGAATGGACCTGAAGCGACACGAGGCGACTCCGGCAGGTCGGACAAAGCGGAACTTGAACCCTCTAAACTCGCCCGAATGGCGAGTCGAACACAGTCAGAGAAAGCTACGGAATCTGTAGGCAAAAAGACGGCAGTTTCCGGGGACAGGAAACCCTTGGGCGGGCGGCGGTGACCATACCAGTGAACCCCCGCCTGACCCTGATCCGCCACGAGGCCCCAATGCGTCGCACCCTGTTCGCTCTCTCCACGCTCGCCTTCGCACTGCCGCTCGCCGCGCAGCAAGTTCGCGTCTTCACCGACGGCCGCACGCTCGCCACCACCGGCGCGGCATCGGGTGACCGCGCCATGCTCGGCATTTCCACGTCCTCGGGCAGCAAGCGTGATACGCTTGGTGTTCTGGTCTCCTCCATCACCGAGGGCGGTCCCGCCGAGAAGGCCGGGCTGGCCGAGGGGGATCGCATTCAGTCGATCAACGGTGTGTCGCTGCGCGTGAGCCGCGACGATGCCGGTGACGACGAGATGGGTGGCATCATGCAGCGCCGGCTGACCCGCGAGCTGGGCAAGGCCAAGGCTGGCGACGAGGTGACGCTGCAGGTCTGGCACGACGGCGCGAGCAAGAGCTACAAGATCAAGACCGTCGCGGCCGACGAGCTGGTGCGTCCCACGGAAGCGCGCGTGAAGCGCGAGGAGCGCGCCGTGATCGGCATCGGCTTCGGGCTGACGGGGAGCAAGCGCGACACGGCTGGCGTCTTTGTGAACTCGGTGACCGAAGACGGTCCCGCGGAGAAGGCCGGCATCGTCGAAGGCGACCGCATCGCGGCGATCAACGGAGTCTCGCTGAAGTTGTCGAAGGACGACCTCGAAGATTCGTGGGTCGCGAACTCCCGTCTCAACCGGATGAGTCGAGAGGTGGCGAAGTCCAAGGCGGGCGATGTGGTGGAACTGACCGTGGTGTCCGCCGGCCGGGCGCGCGCGGTCAAGGTGACGCTTGTGAAGGCGTCGTCGCTCAAGGCGAGCGAGGAGCGCACGTTCACGATCTTCCGCTCGCCAGATGCGGCGATGGCGCCCATGCCGCCCATGCCTCCGATGCCTCCCATGGGCGCGATGACGTTCTCGGCGCCCCGCTCGCCGTCGGCGCCGCATGCGCCGGTGATTCGCTTCCGGTCCAACGACGGAGATGAGGCCGAGGTGAAGGTGGAACTCGAGGGGGTGCGCAAGGAGATTGAGCGCACGCTGCGCATCGAGCTGCCCAAGGCGCGCGAGGAGATGAAGCGCAGCTTCGAGGAAGCCGCCAAGGCGCACGGCAAGGCGCAGCAGGAACTGCAGGCCGCGCGCGTGAACCTGCGCAGCGCGCGTACTATCCGGATGTAATGCACGTCCGGCGCTCGCCGGAACGTCAGCCGCGGAGCCATATTCGGTCATGCCCCCCACACGATTCGTCACGCTCGTTCTTGCTCTGGTGGCCACGCTCGGTTGTCAGAGCTCCACGCAGCCGCCCATCGCGCCGCTACCGGCCGGGGGGCGGCACGTGCTGTTCATCGGCAACAGTCTTACGTACACGTACGACTTGCCCGGCATCGTCCAGCAGTTGGGGGCGCTGTCGAAGGACACCATCCGTGCGGCGTACGTCGCGAAACCCAACTACGCCCTGCTCGATCATTTGGGTGACGGCGACGCCAAGCGCGCGCTCAAGCTGCAGCACTGGGATGTGGTGGTCATGCAGCAGGGCTCGTCTGCACTCGCCGAGGGGCGTGCCTGGCTGTATGCCGGGGTAGACAGTCTTGCTCCCCTCATTCGGGCAGCGGGTGCGAAGCCGGCGCTGTTTGAAGTGTGGCCGACCATCGACCGCGCCGTGGATGTGGCGGCGGTTCGCGA
The DNA here is from genome assembly GCA_031127085.1 of Gemmatimonadota bacterium. Taxonomy (GTDB): domain Bacteria; phylum Gemmatimonadota; class Gemmatimonadetes; order Gemmatimonadales; family Gemmatimonadaceae; genus PNKL01. Next base: position 6,790 of record JARIEY010000053.1, read on the forward strand.
GTCGTACCGAACAGCTGCGCAACGCATCGGAGGGGATTTCTATCCAGCCGGCACGGCGTGGCAGGAGGCCTGGAAACGCGATTCCACGTTGCTGCTGTACTCCAGTGATGGCCTGCATCCGTCGCCCACCGGGAGTTTTCTGGCAGCGCTGGTGATGTACGAACAGATCACGGGCAAGGACGCGCGGCTGCTTCCGGCGCTGGCTTACGCCGGGGGCGGTCCGCTGGGCTTGGAAGCGTCGACCATTCGCCTGCTGCAGGAGGCGGCGCACGCCGCGAACCTGCGGGGGACGACGCCCTAGCAGAGGCTGCCGCTCTTCCGTCCTTCGGCGGCGAATGCCACATTAGGGCACACGTACCGTAGATAATCGTCGGCCCCCGGCGCGCCTTTGGCGCGAGCATCGGACGATGCTCTGGTTCCTCCACGCGGGTGGCATTCGATGAGACGCAGTTCTGGGCCGGTTCTGGCCTTGTGCGGGTTGGTGCTGGTGTCGGCGGCGTGCACGCGCACCCTGCATTACGAGCGGGATCTCGCGCAGCTGCTGACGGCGATCCGCAGCGAAAATGACGCCGCCACGGCCGTCCGCGACAGCGTGGCGCGCGTGCGGGCCGGCACCGTTGAGGTCTCGGGCCCCGCCGATGCGCCGCTGCTGACCGTGGACCTGGCGCAGGCGGAACTCGTTGGGGTGGTGCGGCGCGCGCTCGAGGGGAGCAAGCTGCCCTACGTGATCGAGGATCACGGTCCCGCGGGGCGCACCTCGGCGCGCTTTGAAAAGAAGCCCCTGCTCGACGGTCTCAACATCCTGCTCGGCCGCGAGGGCTTTCGTGTCCTCATGCGGGAGGGCGTCGTCGTGGTTCGGCCGGCGTCGATTGCGATGCCTGACTCGACCTACGCACCGGACGAAATCATCCAGCGCGAGGTGCGCCTCGATCACCTCGATGAGAAAGTCACGGCCGGGATCGTGCAGCAGTTCTTTGGCAGCGGCCCACTGAAAGCGCACTACGATCCTTCGCGGGCGCGGGTGATGCTGGCCGGACCGCGAAAGGAGGTGTACGACGCTACCGCGCTGTTGCACCGCGCCGACCGCCCCGTGCGCCACGTCCTGATCGAGGCGCTCGTGGTGCAGTTCGACGAAGCCACGCTGGCCGACATGGGCATCAACTGGTCGCAGGGGCAGACCGGGAAGTTCAGCGCCATCTCCTTCTCGCCGGGCAGCGCCAGCGCGCCGACCGTGCAGTTCACACACTCGGGCGCCACGTCACCCGCGCAGTTCGTGGCGATCGTGCAGGCGAGGGCGGGCGCCGACAAGGCCCGCATCATCGCGCGGCCGTTCATCACGGCGCGCAGCGGCGAAGCCGCCACGGTCGACATCGGGAACACGCGCTACTACCCGCAGCAGGCGGTGAGCGCGGGCGTGGTCGTGTCGACGCATGAACAGGTTACCACCGGCGTGCTCCTGAACATCACCCCCACCGCCATGAACGACGAGCGCGTGCGGGTGGAGCTCAAGATCGAGGAGTCGCAGTTCATCCCCACCGTGGAAAACGCGACGGCCGAGACCGCCAAGAACATCGTGACGTCGAGCATGCAGGTGCCGACGGGACAGACGATCATCATCGGAGGCCTCGCCCTCGATCGGCAGACGCGATCGAACGCCGGGGTGCCGCTGCTTGGCCGCCTGCCCCTGCTCAACCTGTTCTTCAGTCAGTCGAAAGCGACGCGTGCCAATCAGGAGATCGTGATCTTCCTGACGCCGCGCATCTGGACGCCCGACATCGACCTGCCGTTCGTGCGGCCGGATCTCTTCCAGATCGATACGACACTCACTGGCGGCAAGAAACCCGAATAGCGAGCGACGCGCCGCCATCGCTCCGTTGAAGCCGACCACCAGCAGAAGAGAGGTAGCCCATGACCCAACGTTCGCGACCGTCCGCGCGTCGAGCGCGCGCGCCGCGTCTTTTCGCCGGCAGCATGGCGCACGCCGCCATCGGAGCCGCGCTGGCTGCGATGTGCGCATGGAGTCCGGTCGACGCGCAGCAGACCCTGCGCCCCGGGAAAATCGTTTATGTGGACGTGCCGGCAGATGTCTCCGCGGCGCTTGATGCACAGGCAGCTCCGCGTCGGCCGGGGGTATCGGCGAGCACCCAGGCGCAGTCGCCGATGCGCATTCGCATGACGGGGGGCGGGCTCTTGCGCCCCGCGAAGCCGCCACAGGTTGTCTCGCAGTATGATGACTCGGCGCTTCCCGAGGACCGTCGATTCGACCAGGTCACGTTTGTCACGGCCCACAATGCGTTCGCCACGAGTCAGGGCGGGTGGATCTACGCGCAGCAAGAATACACACTCGCGCAGCAGCTGCAGCTCGGCGTGCGTGGGCTGATGCTCGATATCTATGCGTCGCAGGATGCCGCAATGGGTGAACTCTGTGTCGACGTGGAAGTCCCGAAGTTCAAGCCTGAGCGCGTGTGCTCGTCGAGCAAGGTCTGTAAGGACGTGCAAAAAAAGAAGAAAGTCTGCCGCAAAGTGTGTGGCGGATGGGACATTTTCGGCGGCTGCGCGTGGTTCGCCGATGCCGTCTGCGAATGGGTCGCCGATGGAACGGAGAAGGTCTGCGAGGATGTCGTGTCCGACCAGTGCGTCGACGTGCAGGTTCCGGACGGCACGACCAAGGTCAAGGAATGTCTCCCTGATCCCGAGACCTGCGTCTATTCCGGTGAAAACCGAGTGCGGTTGTGTCACGAGGAGTCGGGAACCACGACCTGCAAGCTGACCCCTACCAAGCTTGCGCCAGGGCAGAGCCCGAAGACGCTCGCGTCCGCGCTGAAGGAGGTCAAGGCGTTTCTGGACGGGAATCCGAAGGCGATCATCACCATCTTCTTCGAAAGCACGTCGATCGATTCGAGCATGGTGGCGCGTGAGTTCACCGAGTCAGGCATCGCGCCGTACGTGTATCGGAAGTCGGCGAATCAGCCGTGGCCGACGCTGAAGGCCATGCGGGAGAGCGGTAAGCGCCTGGTGGTCTTTTCGAACTACGGGCGTGCCGGCTTGCCGGACAACTGGCAGCACGTCGTGGAGACGAAGTACGATCTCAACACGGCGCGGGCCTGCGAAATCCGCACGGAGACCACAGGCAACGTGACGAAGTTCACCGAGGTGCCGCTCCTCACGATCAACCACTTTTATCCGATCGCGCTTGACCAGGCGTGGGTGCCCTCGCGCATTCAGCCGTTCAACGCCGACCTGCTGAAGTCGCGTATCGGGCAGTGCACGACCGACGTGAAGCGCACCGCCAACTTCATTGCGCTCGATTTCGTGAATCGGGCGACGGCGGTCTGGCCGATTGTCAGTTCCCTGAACAGCTCGCGGTAGGCGGACGTCGCGACGGCCGGCGGCCTCAGGCTGCCGCCCACTCCCCGGCGCACGAACGGCGCGGTGGCCCTTGGCCACCGCGCCGTCTGTTGTCGCCCTATTCAGTGCAGGATGAACGTTCCCTGATGACTCACGGGATCCACCCAAACACCTTGTCGCGTGCGGCGGACCAGGTGTCGTTGAACGTGCTGCTGCTCCAGTTCCAGGCATCCTTCGCCATCGCCTGCACTTGGTCCTTGGCGTAGCCGCCGGCGCGCAGCACCCGCACAATCTCGCGATCGCCGAGATGCGCCTTCACCGCAAACCAGTCTTTGACCTCGGTGGCGCTATAGCCAACCGACTTGCCCAGTTCGGCAATCCCCTCGTTCGACAGTTGGCCGGCGCTTCCCCAGACCGTCTGCGCCCCACCAAGGACATCGTCCTTGAAGAATGCCTGAGCATTCATAATGCCCACGTCCTTCAGCGGGATATGGAACGCCCACGCCCAGTGGTACAGGTCGGTGGCACCGTAGCCGGCGCCGCGCGCAATCTTGCCGATCGTCTCCTTGGGCCATACGGTGTTGGCCGCGTTCAGAAACGTGTCCTTATCGACGCCCGAGTCCTTGAACATCTTGCCGATCGCGTCGGCGTCGTGCGGGAACGCGTGCGTCCAATGCATGATATCCACGGCGCCGTAGCCGGCCCCGGCGGCGAAAGACACCAGCTTGTCGGGGTACAGCTTCTCCCCGAGGTTCAGCAGGTCATCCTTGTTCATCACCTGGCCGAGTGACTTGCTGACGTCGGTCGCCGCGTACTTGAGATCGCGGGCCGCGATGCCAATGGCGTTGGCGCCCTTGGAACCGACGGCGAGCGCCGCCGCATCAAGCGCCTTGTCACCGGCGTACCCCAGCAACTGCACCCCGGTCTGCAGCGCCCAGGTGGCTGTCTTCACGCCGAGATTGGCGCATCCCTTCAGGTTCCCGTAGAACGCCGTCGGCGCCAGATTGCCCGCGGTCTCGCCCACGTTCATGCTTGGCACCAGCTTGCCCTTGGAGTCGACCAGGAAGCTGAGCTTCTGTTTGAAGCAGTCCTCCGGGGACTCCGCGTCGATGCGGACGTACGACGTGCCCGTGGAGATCCGGATCGTCTCCGAGACCGCGCCGAACGACGCCGAGGACCCTGGCACCTTGGCGCCGAGTCCGATGGTCTCCTGGAATCCGCTGCGGTCGGCCTCGATGCTCACCGCCGCCACGCGCTGCTTCAAGACGTCGATGAGCAGGTCGCCGCGAATCGTGAGGCCGGGCACCTTCTCGATGTTCCACTCCGAACTCGCCGGCTTGGAGCGCGCCACGTAGATCACCACGTTCTTCGTATCGACGATGCCAAAGCCCGAACGGGGCGCGTTGGTCACCGGCGCCAGTGACACGGTGGGGCCGAGCGTCATGTTCCAGTTGACGGAGGCCGGGGCGATGTCGAACAACGGCTTGCTCATCGCTTTCATCAGGTTCGCAATATCCCCGACGCTCATACTTGGCGTGCGCAGCACGAAAATGTCTGGCCGCTTGGGGTCGCTCGCCTCGGCCATCAGCGAGTACTTATGGTCGTAGACCTCGATGTCGCTGGCCAAGCCGATCTTCGGCGGGCCGCCGGATCCCTTGCTCGTGAAGAAGAACTGCGGATCGGTGAGATCGAGGTCCATGCCGAACGGTTTCGCGACCTTGCCGTAGGCGATGAGCCCCGTTGTGACGGCGGTGGCGCCCTTCTGGAACTCCATCACCGTCGTTCCCGAGAAGTCGTTGAGAGAGAGAAACCCCTTCAGGAAGGTGAGCACATCGCCCGAGGGCTCGGCGCGGAGCAGAAGGGCTCGGGACCGTAGCCGCATGCTGCCCGAGGGCCACAACTTGCCGACGGCCTCGCGCACGGATGACGGAAGGTCGGCGAGTGCGAGCGAGACGTCGCTCTTGGCGATCACCGCGACGTAGCTGCTCAGGACGAACTGATTGGTCGGCATGACCACGCCGCCGGTCAGGTCGATGGCCTTGGTGCCGACGACGAGCAGGATGTAAGTGTCGCCGCGCTTGAACTCGTAGATGGTGCCGAATCCCTCAGGAAGCTCGACCACTAGCGGATGGTCCTTGTCTCCAATGTCGAGCTTGCCAGCAATCGCGTTCTCGAGGCGATCCAGAATGCTCGACCCGAGGATGCCAGAGGTGCCGAGATCCGACTTGGTGATTTGCGCCGACGTGGGCGCGCCCCAGGCCAGCAACAAGCCCAGCGCGGCCGTCGCCATGCTCATACTGCGCATACATGCCCTCCCTCTTGTGTGACGGGTGTGGGGGGCGTTCGTGGAGCGGATGGTGCAATCGCCGCCGAGGGGCACCCGTGAGGGCGCGCCCGCCAACCCGCGAATATGCCGGTTCAGGGTGCGGTGCGCAGTCCGAAATTCTCCCACCGCCTGTGGGGACCGCAACGGAAGAACACGCGGCTCGCGCCGCCGCACACTCCCCGGCGTACAAACGGCGCGGTAGCCAGAGGCCACCGCACCGTTCGTTCTGCAGCATTCTGTTGTTTGTCTGTTGGTTCTGTTGTCTCTCTGTTGTCTCTCTGTTGTCTCTCTGTTGTCTCTCTGTTGTCTCTCTGTTGTTTCTCTGTTGTCTCTCTGTTGTCTCTCTGTTGTCTCTCTGTTGTTTCTCTTAAAACGCGTTGCCGAGCAAGACCGCGTTCATCACCACGCGGTCGAGGGCGCGCCACCAGCCGCGAAACATGGGATCATTGGCGAACATCACCACGTGACCGCGCCCCACCGACTCCTCGACGACCAGCGCCGTGCCCTTGAGCAAGCGCTCGCTGTTGTCGGGGAAGGTGAAGCCGGCCCGCTTGAGTTTGCCCGTGGCGGGGAAGACCGCCACGTTCGACCCTTCCTTCGACAACTTCAGGAAGGCGTCGCCGTCCATCAGCACCGTCATCCGCTGCCGCTCGACGCCCAGCGTCAGCCAGTGGGTCATGTCGAACACGGCATCGAAGTGCGCGCCGGGAATCGGCTGCGGCGCGTTGGGATTCGCGGTTGGGCTCTTCACCGCGAGCAATGAGTCGGCGCCGCTCGTGGCCGCCGCATTCGCCGCAGCCGCGCCGGCTCCACCGGTGGCGGCCGGCACGACGTCCTTCTTGTCGCTCTTCGGTTCTTCCTTCTTCTTGTCGTCCGGCTTCGCGTCGTCGCCGGTGAGAATGCGGGCCGTGGACATCGCCACATCCTCGCGCGCCGCCCACGACGTCGCGCGTCCCATCGTGATGAGCGTGCCGCCCTTCTCGACCCACGCCTTCAGCCCGGCCCCCTTGCCCAGCGCCATCGCGCTGCCGTCGGGAATGATGATCACGTTGAACGCCGACATATCACCGTTGAGGGCGGCCATCGCGACGGGCGTGAACTTGATGCCGAAGCGCTGCTCGAGACTCCACCAGACGGAGCCGTATGCGCCGAGGCCAATGCCCTGGTCGGCGGCCACTGCGATGCGCGGCTCCTGGACGGTGACCGTGCTGCCCGAGCCGGTGCCGAACTGCGCCGTCTCAGGGAAGGCCGTATTGACGCCGGTCACTTCGACGCCGGCCGCGCGAGCCAAGGCGTCGACTCGGCCGGCGAGCGTGGCATCGTTGCGCGAGACGCGCGCCACCCACGTGCCACGCGGCCAGTCGGTCTTCCCGGTCTGGATGGGCTCGCTGGCGATGGCGAGCTTGTACCCTTCCTGCAGCAGCTGGCCCGCGAGCCTCGAGGCCCCGGCGCGGTCATTGCGGAAGAGATACGCCGACTTCGCCCCGGCGCCGTCCACGATGCCGGCGCGCACGGTGAACGGGATCGCCTCGCCGTTAATACGCGCTGCGCCCTCAGACGGGAGCGCCAGTTTGTCGCCGGCCATCGGCGCGGCGTCTTCGGTCCACCAGGACTCGACGCCGAACGCGACGGGGAGCGCCCACGCGGTGATGTCGTAGAACTCGTATCCTTCGCCGCCCGCGCTCTTGCCGCGGTTCATGTTGCGGGTGAAGTGGTCGAGCTGCGTCTTGGCGAAGACCGGATCGAGCGCCGGGTCTGGCTCGAGCACCGACTTGGCAAGCCGCCCCTGCGGCTGCGCCATGTCCACCACAAACGATCCGGCAGGGAACGTGCGTGCCGCCACGGCGTCATCGCTGTACGCGTGCGCCTTGGCACTGGCCATTGGTTGCGTCAGCCGGTGCACCTCCACGCCGGCGCGCAGCAACGCGGCCGCCAGTTCGCCCGCCCGCACCGGGTCATTCCCCGAGGTGAAGACGACGCGCTTCATTGGCTGTGCCTTGCCGTCCGCGACCGCCGACTGACGGAACGCGAGATAGTCCTTCACGCGCTCGCGCGCGCGGCCGGCGGTGGTTTCGAACGTCGCCACGGCGGCCGTAAAGTGCTTGGCGATGCCGTCGCGCAGTGAGAGGAGCGTGCCGTCGTCGCGCCGCTTGAGCAGCGCGGGGCCGCCGTCGGTTTCGTACGTCGCGCCGGTCGCGCCCGTGAGCGACGGCCACGTGTCGTAATAGCCAGGATAGTAGAGGTCGAACTGGTCGCGTACGTAGTACAGCCAGCCGAACTCGTCGAAGGCACGCGCATTCCCGGCGCCCACGGCTTCGTTCCACTTATTGGGCCAGCCGCTGATGTTGGCGTTGATCGGGCGTGAGGCAGGCGCCATGTAGTACTGCACCGTGTACCCGTGCAGGTCGGCCGTCACCATGGGGTGCCAACGCAGCATGCCGCCCACGATGTGGCGCACCTCCTGCTGCGTCGTGGCAATGAGATCGCGGTTCATATCGAACCGGTAGTGGTTGTAGCGCCCGCTGATCGTCCACGGCTGGCCGCGCTGCTGCTCCATACCGACCCGCTCCGGACTGCCGACGGCAATGGAGTTGGACCAGACCGAGAAGCGCTCGTGCCCGTCGGGATTGGACGACGGATTGATGATGACGACGGCGTCCTTCAGCAGCGCGAGCGTCTTGGGATCCTCGGTGGCGGCAAAGTGATAGAGCAGCGCCATCGACGCCTCGAAGCCCGGCACCTCGTCGCCGTGCACCGACCCGGAGAACCAGACCACCGCCGGCGTGCGCGCCGCGACGGCGTCGAGCTCGGCCGCGCTGGCGCCGCGCGGGTCGGCAATGCGGTCCAAGTCGGCGCGAATCTGGTCGAGCCGCGCGATGTTCTCGGGCGACGACACGACGTAGAGCCGCATCGTCCGCTTCTCGTTGGTGCGGCCAATCTCCTCGACGCGCACGCGATCCTTGGCGGCGCCGGCGATGCTCAGCAGCACTCGCTCCTGTTGGGCGTACTGGGTGTGCCACGAGCCGATCGCATAGCCCAGGAGATCGTCGGGCTTTGGCACGGCGGCGCGGTACGGCCCCTTGGCGTAGAACGAGAACTTGGCGTCGTCACGCAGCGAGTCGACGGGCGTGCGCTGGGCAGCTGCCGGCAGCGCGGCGAGCGTGAGGAGGGCGGTGAGGAACAGTCGGCGCATGAGCATGCGGGCTGAAGTGTGGAATCCACGAAATTGCACATTCGCAGGCCCTGCGGCCACCGCACCGCGCGCGCTGCGAGAAGAAGGCACAACGGCCGGAGGCGACTGCCTCCGGCCGTTGGTCAGATCGGCGCTTAGAACTCGATTTGCGTGCCGAGCTCCACCACGCGGTTGGGCGGCAGCTGGAAGAACGCGGCGGCGGATTGTGCATTGCGCGCCATCACGGCGAACAGCTTCTTCCGCCACACATTCATCGTCATACCGCCTTCCTTCCACGCCTTGGCTCGCGGGATCAACTGCTCG
>JARIEY010000054.1 GCA_031127085.1 Gemmatimonadota bacterium
ACTGTACCGGCGCGCACCTGCGCGTGATTCGGCCAGGCGCCATCAGCGCCGACGTGTTGCGCACTGTCGTTCCCGATCTCGTTGGTGACCAGTGAGCGCGCAGTTGTTGTTCGTGTGCACGGGCAACACCTGCCGCAGTCCGCTGGCTGAGGCGATGGCGCGGCGGCTCGCCGCCGCACGGGGGCTCGACGTCACCGTTTCGAGCGCCGGCACGAGCGCGTGGGAAGGGGCGACGGCGTCGGACGGCTCGATGCTCGTCGGCCTCGAGCGCGATCTCGATCTCTCGTCGCACCGCGCGCGCGTGCTGACGCGCGAGCTCGTGGACGGTGCCTCGGTGATTCTCGCGATGTCGCCGCATCACGCGGCGCAGGTGCTCGCGTTGGGCGGTTCGGGGAAGGTGCACCTGTTGCGCGACTACGCGGCGGGCGACGCGGCGGGGCGCGCGGTGCAGGATCCGTTTGGTGCCGGCCTCGACGCGTATCGCGTGATGGCCGATGAACTCGACACGGAGTTGCCCCGCGTGCTCGACCGTCTGGCACACGAGTGGAGTTCCGGGGAGCGGCCGTGAGGGAGCGCCCCGGCCGGCTGGTGCTGATCGGTCACCCGGTGCTGCACTCGCTGTCGCCCGCGTTTCAAAACGCCGCGCTGCAGCGCGCCGGGATCCCGCTGGTTTATGAGGCGATGGACATTGCCCCGGACGAGCTCGGGTCGGCGGTCGATCGGCTGCGTGCTGCGCGGGCGGCGGGCAATGTGACCGTGCCATACAAGCAGGCGTTTGCGGAGCGGTGCGATCGGTTGACGCCCATGGCGACGCGCGTCGGCGCGGTGAATACCTTCTGGGTGGAGCAGGGGGCGCTCGTTGGTGACAACACCGATGTTGACGGCTTCAGCGCCGCTTTGCAGCGCGCGTTTGGGGCAGGTGCGGAGTGGCCGAGGGTGACACTCGTCGGCGCCGGTGGTGCGGCCGCCGCGGTAGCCGCCGCCGCGGAACGCTGGCCCGGCACGCGCGTGACGGTGTGGGCGCGCACGTCGGCGCGGGCGGCACGACTGGCCGCGCGCTTCGCGGGTGTGCGTCTCGCGGCATCGCTGGACGAGGCGCTGGAGGAGACGTCGCTGGTGGTAAACGCGACGCCGTCGGGACTGCGTGATGACGACGCACTCCCTGTCGACATTGGGCTGCTTCCTGCGCACGCGAGCGTGTACGATCTCGTGTATCGTCGTGACGAAACGCCGTGGGTGCGCGCGGCGCGAGCTGCCGGGCACCCTGCGGCGGATGGACTGACGATGCTGCTGGAGCAGGGCGCGTTGGCCTTTGAGCGTTGGCTCGGCGTGCCGCCCGATCGCGAGGCTATGTGGTCGGCGATGCGCGGGTAGCACCGCCGGGGGGCGAGCGGGGCCCGTGGCTTCCGCGCGCTCCGCGCGGTGGCGCGGTCGCTGCGGCCGCGGTGCGCGCGATGGCGGTGGCCGCCGTCGAACTGTTGGTTCCGCGCGCCTGCGTGGCGTGTGGCGCCGCTATGGGGGCCTTGGACCGCGGCGTGGCGTGCGGCACCTGCTGGAGCCGACTGCCGCTCCTCCCGAAACCGTGGTGCGCGCGCTGCGGTCATCCGGTGGCGCGTGAGGAGCAGGCGTGCCCCGTCTGTGCGCAACTCGATCCGAGTTGTTCAGGTGCGCGTTCGGTCTGTTGGGTGCCGCACCGACAGAGTTCGCCGCTGCTGGCCGCGCTCAAATACCAGGGATGGTGGCGCATCGCCGACGCGATGGCCGACCGTATGGCGCGCACCGGCCGCTCGCTCGTGGAGGAACTGGACGCGCCCTGTTTCGTGCCCGTGCCGTTGGCCCCGGCGCGACTGCGCGAACGGGGCTTCAATCAGAGCGAACGGCTGGCTTCCGCGTTGGCGTCCCGACTCGGCGGTAAAGTGCTGGATGACGTGCTTGTACGGGTTCGCGCAACCGTCTCGCAGACGCAATTGACACCCGCTGAGCGCAGGGCGAACGTTCAGCACGCGTTCGACGTGCCGGCGCGGCGGAGCGCCGCAATTCGCGGGACTCCGATCGTGCTGGTCGACGACGTGCTCACTACGGGCGCCACGCTCAACGCGTGTGCCACCGCACTCGTGCGGGGCGGGGCGTCCGACATCAGGTACTGGACCTTCGGGCGGGCGCGCAGTGACGCCGACCGCCCCTGATCCCTACGGGAGCTCGAACGATGGCCATCAAGGTTGGCATCAATGGTTTCGGCCGCATCGGCCGGCAGGTGCTGCGCGCCGCGAAGGAGCAGGGCGCCGCAATCGATTTTGTCGCGGTGAACGATCTCACCGACACCAAGACCCTGGCGCACCTCTTCAAGCATGACTCGGTGCACGGCGCGTTCGAGGGCACGGTCAGCTATGACGAGAACTCGATCACGGTCAACGGCGACAAGATCCGCATCTTCAAGGAGAAGGACCCGGCCAACCTTCCGTGGAAGGACCTCGGCGTGGACATCGTGCTCGAGAGCACGGGCAAGTTCACCGATGCCGAAGGGGCCAAGAAGCACATCGCCGCCGGCGCGAAGAAGGTCATCATCTCGGCACCCGCCAAGAACGAGGACCTCACCATCGTGCTCGGCGTGAACCACGACAAGTACGACAACGCCACGCACCACATCATCTCCAACGCGTCGTGCACGACAAACTGCCTCGTGCCGATGGTGAAGACGATCCGCGACGCATTCGGCTTCAAGCACGCCTCGATGGTGACGATTCACTCGTACACCAACGACCAGAACATCCTCGATCTGCCGCACAAGGATCTGCGCCGCGCCCGCGCGGCCGCGCTCTCCATCATTCCCACGACGACCGGCGCCGCCAAGGCGACGTCGCTCGTGATTCCGGAAGTGAAGGGGAAGATTGACGGCATCGCCATTCGCGTGCCGACTCCCGACGTCTCGCTCACCGAGCTGACCGTCGAGGTGGAGAAGGCCACGACGATCGCCGAGGTCAACGCGGCGTTCAAGGCGGCGGCCGACGGCGCGCTGAAGGGCGTGCTGCAGTATGCGGAGGAGGAGCTGGTGTCCATCGACTACGTGGGCAACCCGCATTCGTGCATCGTGGATTCCAAGTGCACCAACGTCATCGACGGCACGATGGTGAAGGTGTCGGGCTGGTACGACAACGAGTGGGGCTATTCGGTCCGCTGTGTCGACCTGCTGAAGTACGTTGGCGAACGCCTCTAGGACATCCTCATGAACAAGCGTACCGTCGCCGATCTGGCGCCGGCGGAGTTGAAGGGGCGTCGCGCCCTCGTCCGCGTGGACTTCAATGTCCCGCTGGGCGAGGGCGGCACCGTCTCCGACGATACCCGCATCCGCGCCGCACTTCCCACGCTGAAGCTGCTCATCAAGGGCGGCGCCCGCGTGGTGCTCTGCTCACACCTCGGCCGCCCCAAGGGCGGTCCGGATCCCAAGTACTCGATGGCCCCGGTCGCCAAGCGCCTGCAGGAACTGCTTGGCCAGCCGGTTGCTTTTTGCGGCACCGTGGTGGGCGCCGAGGCCGAAGCGGCCTCGCGTGCCCTCGCCGACGGCGAGGTGCTGCTGATAGAGAACACGCGCTTTGAGAAGGGCGAGGAGAAGAACGACGCCGCGCTCGCCGAAGCGATGGCCAAGCTGGGTGATTTCTATGTGAACGACGCATTCGGGTCGGCGCACCGCGCGCACTCGAGTACGGAAGCGGTGGCCAAGTTGCTGCGCCCCGCCGTGGCCGGACTGCTGATGGAGAAGGAACTCGAGTACCTCGGCACTGCGCTCGACAAGCCGAAGCGTCCGTTTGTCGCGATTCTTGGCGGTTCCAAGATCTCCGGCAAGATCGACGTGATTGAGGCGCTCCTGCCGAAGGTCGATGCGCTGCTCGTTGGCGGCGCGATGGCCTGCACGTTCTACAAGGCGATGGGGCTGGAGACGGGGACGTCGCTGGTCGAGCCCGATCGCGTGGAGATGGCGAAGGCGCTGGTGGAGCGCGCCGGCACGGTGCTCATCCTGCCGCACGACGCTATGGTGGCGCCGTCTATCGCCGACGCGGCCAAGGCGCACGCGGTGAAGAAGGATGAGATTCCCGCCGGCGAGGCCATGCTCGACATCGGCCCGGATTCGGCGGCGTCGTACGCGCGTGCGATCTTGAGCGCCAAGACGGTGGTGTGGAACGGCCCGATGGGTGTCTTCGAAAACCCGCCGCTCGACGCCGGCACCAATGCCATTGCACGCGCGATGGCCGAGGCCACGTCGAAGGGATGCACGACGGTGGTGGGCGGCGGCGATTCCGCGGCCGCCGTGGAAGGCGCGGGGCTTGCCGCGAAAATGAGTCACGTCTCGACGGGTGGTGGCGCCTCTCTCGAATTCCTCGAGGGCAAGGTGCTGCCGGGCGTCGCGGCCCTGGACGACAGGTAAATGAAGCAACCGATTTTTGCGGCCAACTGGAAGATGAATCACGCGCCGGCCGACGCGACCGCCTTCATGCGTGCCTTCCTGGCGCATTTCGGCAAGCGGCAGGACCGGAGCGTGATCTTCTTCCCGCCGGCGCTTTCATTTGGCGCCGTTGTGGGTGCGCTCAAGGACCGTCCGGACATCCAGCTGGGTGTGCAGAACATCTACTGGGAAGACAAGGGCGCGTTCACGGGTGAGAACTCGGCGACGATCGCCCGTGGATCTGGCGCCAAGTACGTGCTCGTCGGGCACTCCGAGCGCCGCCACATCTTTGGCGAGACCGAGGCCGAGTCCGGAAAGAAAGTGGCGGCCGCGGTGCGTGCCGGCCTCACGCCGATTGTGTGCGTGGGCGAGACGCTCGCGCAGCGCGAGGCTGGCGAAACGGAGCAGGTGGTTTTGCGCCAGCTCGGCGCGGCGCTGGCGACGATCACCGTGGCCGAGGGGGCGAACGTCGTGGTGGCCTACGAGCCCGTCTGGGCCATCGGCACCGGCAAGACAGCGACGCCGGCCGATGCCAGCGCGGTGCACCAAGCCATCTCCGACGAGCTGCATCGCCTGCTTGGCGCCGGTGGGGCGGCGGTCCCAATTCTGTACGGCGGATCGGTGAATCGCGGCAATGCGGCCGATCTGCTGGCCGCGCCCGAAGTCGACGGACTGCTGGTTGGAGGCGCGAGTCTGGACGCCGAGGGGTGGGCGTCGATCGTCCTCACTTGATCTCGCGGTGTAAGTTGCTTACATTACAAGGCTTACCTACGGAAACACCCCAGGACACCGATGTTCACCAGATTTCTCGTTATCCTGCTGATTCTCGACAGCATCGTGCTGGTCGCGGCTATCCTGCTTCAGAGCGGGAAGGGCGGCGGCATGGCCGCGAGCTTCGGCGGCGCGTCTTCGTCCGCTGATGCGCTGCTTGGCACGCGTCAGGCCGGCAACCTGCTGACCAAGGCCAGCTGGTGGGCCGGCGGCATCTTCATCTTCCTCGCGTTCGTGCTGCAGGTGGCTTCGTCGCGCGGTCGTACGCCCACCTCGGTGCTCGACAAGGCCGTGGCGGTTCCCGCCGCGGCGCCAACCGCGCCGGCGACCTCTGGGAATGCCGCGCAGTCCGTGGTGCCGCTGCAGTCGGCGCCGGCGGCGACGCCGGCCCCAGCTCCCGCCACGAAGCCCTGACGCCGGCGTGACTACGCTGCTCGACGAAAGGCCGGGGTTCCTCCTCCTCGAGGACGGAACCCTTTTTCGTGGCCGGATGGCCGCGCCCATTGGCGCACCGTCGGTCGCTGAGGTCGTCTTCACGACGAATATGAGCGGGTACCAGGAGGTCTTCACCGACCCCTCGTTCCGCTCGCAGATCGTGGTGATGACGGCGCCAATGATCGGCAACTACGGCATCAACCTCGAAGATCCCGAGTCGGAGCGCCCGCAGATCAGTGGCATCGTCGTTCGGGAGCTCTCCGCCACGTTCTCGAACTGGCGGGCGAGCGGAAGTCTGCTCGACTACCTGTCGGGAGCGGGCGTACCGGTGCTGACGGAGGTCGACACCCGCCGACTCACGCGGCACCTGCGCACCGTGGGCGTGTTGCGCGGCGTGATCGCGGCTGGGTCGGACGTCACGAAGGAAGCGCTGGCCGC
Organism: Gemmatimonadota bacterium; assembly: GCA_031127085.1. Taxonomy (GTDB): domain Bacteria; phylum Gemmatimonadota; class Gemmatimonadetes; order Gemmatimonadales; family Gemmatimonadaceae; genus PNKL01. The sequence goes on from JARIEY010000054.1 coordinate 6,083, forward strand.
GCTGGATGCGTGTCCGCCTATGAGCGGACTCGATCTCGCGTCGGTGGTGACGACGGAGCAGACGTATGAGTGGAGCGCGGGCACGGCCAGCGGTCGCCACATCGTGGCGTTCGACTTCGGCATCAAGCGCAACATCATGCGGCTCTTCGAGGAGCGCGGGTGCCGCGTGACGGTGGTGCCGTCGCGCACGACGGCCGCCGAGGTGCTCGCGCTGCGTCCGGATGGGGTCTTCCTGTCGAACGGCCCCGGCGATCCGGAGGCGGTTGGCTACGCGCCGGCGGTCATCAAGGCGCTCGCCGAGTCGGGAATCCCCATTTTCGGCATTTGCCTGGGTCACCAGTTGCTGGGGCTCACCTTCGGCGGGCACACGACCAAGCTTCCGTATGGTCACCGGGGCGGCAATCACCCGGTGAAGGAGCTGGCCACGGGGAAGGTGCTGATTACCTCTCAGAACCACGGCTTCGCCGTGGAGGGTGGTCAGGAGGGCATTCCGGGTGCCCCGGAGCTCGAGGTGACGCACGTAAACCTCAACGACGGCACAATTGAGGGGCTGCGGCACAAGTCGTTGCCAGTCTTCGCAGTGCAGTACCACCCCGAGGCGGCGCCCGGCCCGCACGATGCGCGGCCGCTGTTCGACGACTTTATGCGGGCGGTCGGCGCGTAACCGAAACCCAGCCCTTGTGTTAGCCCAGACGCCCGGTTTTCCACTGAAAATGGAAGCCGGGCGTCTTGATGCTTGACACCATCGGCGTAACATCCTACGTTATCATCAGTTACGCCATTCTCGCGCCCCTTCCGAGGATAGAATGACCAAAGCGGATCTTGTCGAGCGTGTTACAGAGGCGATGGAGCAGACGTCCGGCCCCATGATTTCGAAGAAGGATTGCGCCCGCGTGGTGGACGCATTCCTCGACGCCATCAAGGATGCGCTCAAGGAACAGCGCAACATCGAAGTGCGCGGTTTCGGCACCTTCAAGATCCGTCAGCGGAAGACGCGGATGGCGCGGAATCCGCGCACGGGCGCTCCGGTCGAGGTCTCTGCCCGCCCGGTCCCGGTCTTCAAGCCGTCAAAGGAACTGCGCGCGATGGTCGCGGGCGTCGACGAGTCCGAACTCACTGACGACTAACGGGATACGTGGGCGGTGTGCGGCTCCGGCGGCGTTGGTTGCTGCCGGAGCTTTTTGTTTTTTCGCCCCCCTCCGTGTCCCGCGGCGCCGCGCATTAGCTTGATTCCGTGATGACTCTCGAGGTTCTCCTCTTCGCATCGTATGCCGATGCCGCCGGCGCGTCGCGCGTCCAAGTGGTGGTGCCTGACGGCGCCACCGTTGCCGACGTGGTGGCGGCCGTCCGAGCGGCGGCGCCGGCGATCCCGTTGCCGAAACGCCCGTTGGTGGCGGTCAATCACCGGTACGCGACGCCGGAGCTCGCGGTGGCCGTGGGCGACGAGTTGGCGCTCATTCCGCCGGTGGCAGGCGGCTGATGCGTACCACCCTCGTGGGGCGACCCATCGACGTGGCGGCCTTGACGCGCGAGGTTGGCGCGGAGGACAACGGCGCGATCTCCCTGTTCGTGGGCACCGTCCGGAACGTCAACGAGGGGCGCGCCGTCGATGGAATTGAGTACAACGCCTATGCGCCGATGGCTGAACGTGAACTCGCTCAGATCGCCGAGGAGGCGTCGGCGCGCTTCGGCACGCGCCATATCGTGATTGAGCATCGCACCGGCTACCTGGCGCTGGGCGAGGCGAGCGTTGTGATTGCCGTTGGCCATCCACGGCGCGCGCCCTCGCTTGACGGTGCCCGGTGGATCATTGAGGAGCTGAAGCGCCGCGTGCCGATCTGGAAACTCGAGCACTACGTGGACGGCACGCGAGAATGGGTGGCGCAGCTGCCAACCGGCGAGGCGACAGCCGATGCGTGATCAGTTCGGGCGCAGCATCGAGTATTTGCGCATCTCGGTCACCGACCGCTGCAACTTCCGCTGCATCTACTGCATGCCGGAACGCGGCATCTCGTGGCTCCCAAAACCGCAGATCCTCTCGTACGAAGAGATCGTGGAGGTGGTGCGGCAGCTCGCGCCGCTGGGCTTGCGACGGCTGCGCATCACCGGCGGCGAACCGACGGTGCGTCCCGGGCTCGCCGGCTTGATTCGGCAACTGCGTGCGGTGCCGGCGATCGAGGACATTGCGCTCTCGACCAACGGTGTGAAACTGCCGCAGATGGCCGAGGAGTTGCGCGCGGCTGGATTGGATCGCGTCAACATGAGCTCGGACTCGCTGCGTCCTACGCGGATTGCCGAGATCGCGCGTCGCGATCTGTCCTTTGATCCCGTCGTGGCGGCCACCGCCGCGACCGCTGCGGGGCTCGACCCGGTGAAGATCAATGTGGTGGTGATCCGCGGCGCCAACGAAGATGAGGTGGAGGACTTCGCGGCGCTGACCGTTGATCGTCCGTGGCATGTGCGGTTCATCGAACTGATGCCGGTCGGCGATCTGGCGGGGACGGAGTTCTCGCGGGTGGTGCCGAGTGCCGAGGTGCTCGCGCGCATTGCGGCGCGCTTCGGCCCGTTGGAGCATGCGGAGGGACCGGTGCGCGGCAACGGGCCGGCCACCTATCAGCGCATCGCGGGGGCGGCGGGGAGCATCGGCGTGATCACACCGCTGACGCACACGTACTGCGACAGCTGCAATCGGGTGCGGCTGACCGCGGATGGCCGTTTGCGCACCTGCCTCTACGGCGACCACGAGGTGAACCTGCGCGAGCCGTTGCGCGCCGGCGTCCCGCTGGCGCCACTCTTTGCCGAGGCGCTCGCCAACAAACCGCGCGAACATGAGCTCCTGAAGCTGCGCGTGGGTGGGTTGAAGGCGCTGAGCGAGATCGGCGGGTAAGGGTTTTCTTCTGCTGGCGTAGGGAAAACGGAGCCAGTGTTGCGGGTATATTCGCGTTTACATCGGCGCGCACGGCTCGTAACTTTCCGCCGATCCGGCAGCATCGTTCCGTACTCTTTCTCCCTGCTATCCATATGGTCAACAAGATCACCGTGGTGGGTGCCGGCAACGTCGGCGCCACGACCGCCCAGCGCATCGCCGAGAAGGAACTGGCCCGTTCCGTCGTGATGGTCGACATCGCCGACGGCATTCCGCAGGGAAAGGGACTCGACCAGTGGGAATCGGCGCCCATCGAGCTGTTTGATTCGCGCGTCACCGGCACGACCGGCTACGAAGCGACGGCCGGCTCCGACATCGTCGTGATCACGGCGGGCATTCCGCGCAAGCCGGGCATGTCGCGTGACGACCTGCTGAACACGAACGCCGGCATCGTCGGCTCGTGCGCGGCGGAAGTGGCGAAGACCTCGCCGAACGCGATCATCATCGTGGTGTCGAACCCGCTCGACGTGATGTGCTACGTCGCGATGAAGGCCTCGGGCTTCCCGCGCGAGCGCGTCATCGGCATGGCCGGCATTCTCGACACGGCCCGCTTCCGCTCGTTCCTCGCCGAGGCGCTGGACGTCTCGGTGCGTGACATCCAGGCGATGGTGCTCGGCGGCCACGGCGACACGATGGTGCCGCTCATCAGCTACACGAGCATCAGCGGCATCCCGATCCGTCAGTTCATGACGGACGAGCAGCTGCAGGTGCACGTAGACCGCGCCCGCAACGGCGGCGCCGAGATCGTGAAGTTCCTCAAGACCGGCTCGGCGTACTATGCGCCGTCGTCGGGCGCCGTGCAGATGGTCGAGGCGATCGTCAACGACCAGAAGCGCATTCTCCCGTGTTCGGCGTGGCTCGAAGGCGAGTATGGCATGACGGGGCTGTTCCTCGGCGTGCCGTGCAAGCTTGGTCGCGGCGGTCTGCTGAAGGTCGTGGAGATCGAGCTGTCGGCTGACGAAAAGGTCGCGCTGGAGAAGAGCGCCGACGCGGTGCGCGAGCCGATGTCGGTGGTGAAGATGTAGCAGGGGTGACGCGGGGCCGGCGAGTCGCCGGCCCCGCGACGCAGTGTCGGGTGACGCAGGCTCGTCGGACGGATCGCCCGTCGGCGTGCGCTCACAGCTCTCTCGTTCGCCTCCACATTCGAGAACATGCGAAAGTTCTGGGATTCCTCGGTCGGCAAGAAGGTCGTGATGGGGCTCACGGGGCTCGTGCTCGTGGGTTTCGTGCTCGGCCACATGGCCGGCAACCTGCAGGTCTTCATGGGCATGGAGCGCTACAACGCGTACGCCAAGCTCCTCCAGGAAGACATCATCGAGATCACGTGGGCGGTGCGTGTGGCGCTGCTCGTCTCCGTCGTGCTCCACGTGACGGCGGCGTGGCAGCTGACGCGCCGCAGCTGGGATGCGCGCCCAGTGGCCTACGCGCTGCGCGAGGCACAGGTGAGCACGTACGCGTCGCGCACGATGCGCTGGGGCGGCATCTACCTGTTCCTCTTCCTCGTGCTGCACCTCGGCCAGTTCACGCTCGGCTGGACGTGGCTCTTCCCGGAGTACGCCAAGGGCGCGGCCTACGGCAACGTGGTGCTCGCCTTCGGGCATCCGTTCTGGGTGGCGTTCTATTTGGTGGCGATGTTCTTCCTGCTGCTGCACCTGTTCCACGGAACGTGGGCGGTGCTGCGCACGCTTGGCCTCGCCAAGAATGCCGCCGAGCCCCTGCAGCGGCGCCTGCCGCTGATCATCGCCCTCGTCGTGACCGTGGGCTTCAGTCTCGTGCCGCTGGGCGTTGCCCTCGGCTTCGTGCGCTGAGGCGGAGACGCATATGAAACTCGACTCGAAGGTTCCGTCCGGTCCGGTCAAGGATATGTGGGACAAGCACCGCTTCGAGATGAAGCTGGTGAACCCCGCGAACAAGCGGAAATACCACGTGATCGTGGTCGGCAGCGGGCTGGCCGGCGCGAGCGCCGCCGCCTCGATGAGCGAACTCGGCTACAATGTGAGCTGCTTCGCGTATCAGGATTCGCCGCGGCGCGCGCACTCGATTGCCGCGCAGGGCGGCATCAACGCCGCCAAGAACTACCGCAACGACGGCGACAGCATCCACCGGCTGTTCTACGACACCGTGAAAGGCGGCGACTTCCGCGCTCGCGAAGCGAACGTCTACCGCCTGGCGCAGGTGTCGGTGAACATCATCGACCAGTGCGTGGCGCAGGGCGTGCCGTTTGCGCGCGAGTACGGCGGCCTGCTGGCCAACCGGTCGTTTGGCGGTGCGCAGGTGAGCCGCACGTTCTACGCCCGGGGCCAGACGGGGCAGCAGCTGTTGCTTGGCGCGTATCAGGCGCTGGAGAAGGAGATCGCCCGCGGCGGCGTGAAGATGTACAACCGGCACGAGATGCTGGAACTCGTGCTCGTCGACGGCGTGGCGCGGGGCATCATTACGCGCGACATGGTGACCGGTGCGGTGGAGGCGCATGTGGCCGACGCCGTGGTGCTGGGCACTGGCGGGTATGGCAACGTCTTCTACCTGTCGACCAACGCCAAGGGGTGCAACGTCACGGCGACCTATCGCGCCTACAAGAAGGGCGCGGCGTTCGGGAATCCCTGCTTCACGCAGATTCACCCCACGTGCATTCCGGTGGCCGGCGATCACCAGAGCAAGTTGACGCTGATGTCGGAGTCCCTGCGCAACGATGGACGGGTGTGGGTGCCCAAGCGCAAGGAAGACTGCGGCAAGAAGCCGTCGGAGATCGCCGAGGAGGATCGCGACTACTACCTGGAGCGCAAGTATCCGAGCTTCGGCAATCTGTCGCCGCGCGACATCTCCAGCCGCGCCGCCAAGGAAGCCTGCGATGACGGGCGTGGCGTCGGACCGGGCGGGCGGGGCGTGTATCTCGATTTCGCCGACGCCATCAAGCGGCTGGGCGCCAAGGAAATCAGCGAGCGCTACGGCAACCTGTTCGAGATGTACCAGCGCATCACGGACGAAGATCCGTATCAGGTGCCGATGCGCATCTACCCCGCCGTGCACTACACGATGGGCGGGCTATGGGTCGACTACAACCTGATGAGCACCATCCCCGGGTTGCACGTCATTGGCGAGGCCAACTTCTCCGACCACGGCGCCAACCGCCTGGGGGCGAGCGCGCTGATGCAGGGTCTGGCGGACGGATACTTCGTGCTGCCGTACACCATCGGCCACTACCTGGCGTCAAACAAGTTTGAGAAGGTGACCGCCGACCATCCGGAGTTCCAGGCAGCGCTCGAGGCCGTGAAGACGCGGACGACGCGCCTGCTCGGGGTGAAGGGCAAGCGCACGGTCGATTCGTTCCATCGCGAACTCGGCAAGATCATGTGGGAGAAGTGCGGCATGGCCCGCAATGCGGCCGGCCTGAAGCAGGCGATCCAGGAGATTCCATCGCTGCGCGAGGAGTTTTGGAAGAACGTGAACGTGCCGGGGAGCGGCGGTGAGCTCAATCAGTCGCTCGAGAAGGCCGGGCGCGTTGCCGACTTCATGGAGTTCGCCGAACTGATGTGCATCGACGCGCTGCACCGCGAGGAATCGTGCGGCGGGCATTTCCGTGAGGAGTATCAGGAAGAGGGGGAGGCCAAGCGCAACGACGACCAGTTCTGCTATGTGGCGGCCTGGGAGTATGCCGGCGACGGTCAGGCCCCGGTATTGCACAAGGAGCCGCTCGAGTTCGAGAACGTGCATCTCGCCACCCGCAGCTACAAGTAAGGGACTGACGAATGTCTGGAACCATGAACATCACGCTGAAGGTCTGGCGGCAGGCGGGCCCCACGGCGCCCGGCGGCTTTGAGGAGTACAAGGCGCCCGGCATCAGCCCCGATATGTCGTTCCTCGAGATGCTCGATGTCGTCAATGAGCGTCTCATCGAAGGCGGCAAGGATCCGATTGCGTTTGACCACGACTGCCGCGAGGGGATCTGCGGCATGTGCGGTCTGATGATCAACGGATCGGCGCATGGGCCGAGCAAGCTCACGACGACGTGCCAGTTGCATATGCGGTCGTTCAAGGATGGCGACTACATTACCATCGAGCCGTGGCGCGCCAAGGCGTTCCCCGTGCTGCGCGACCTGGTGGTCGATCGCGGGCCGCTGGACCGCATCATTCAGGCGGGCGGCTTCGTATCGGTGGCGACCGGTTCACCGCAGGACGCGAACGCGCTGCCCATCGGCAAGCTGGAAGCCGACGAGGCGATGGACGCGGCCGCCTGCATTGGCTGCGGCGCCTGCGTGGCTGCTTGTCCCAACGCCTCGGTCTCGCTCTTTACGGCGGCGAAGATCAGTCACCTGGGGCTCCTGCCGCAGGGGCAGCCCGAGCGGTATCGGCGCGCGCTTCACATGGTGGCGCAGATGGATCTCGAAGGGTTTGGCGGATGCACGCTGTTTGGCGAGTGCATGGAAGCCTGCCCCAAGGGGATCAGCATCGACTTCATCAAGCGGATGCACGGCGACTACATCTGGGGTGCGGTCACTGAGAAGCCGGAGAAGGTTGCGCTGGGGAGCGGATAGGGGATTAGGGAAGGGGAAGGGAGCAGGGTGTGGGAAGGGGAAGGGAAAGGGAGCCGCAACTGCTACCGCAACTGCTACCACGATGGTTGAAGGGCACGAAGAGTCGCGAAGGGGCTCGCCGCACTGGTGGGCCCTTCTTCGTGCCCCTTCGTGTCCTTTTGCCTTCGTGGTAGCTGTTCCTCGCTAATCGGCCGGTTCATAGGCTGACGGCACGATCATCGTGTGCTACGTTATGGCGCGGTTCCAACCCCCTGCCTGGAGATGGTGGCCATGCGTTGTGCCCGTCCGCTTGCGCGCGTTGCTGGTGCGTTGGTGTTGTGTCTGTCAGCGATATTCCCGGCCGCGGCGCAGGCGCCGCAGCGCGAGATTCCGGTTGAGCTCCTGATGTCCGCGCCGTATCCGGGGTCGCTCTCGGCCGCGCCGACTGGTGGGTTGGTGGCGTGGGTGCTGAACGACAAAGGCGTGCGCAACATCTGGGTGGCCGCGCCGCCGGAGTATCGGGGTCGCAAGCTGACGGCCTACACGCAAGCCGACGGGCAGGAACTGGGCGCGCTTACGTGGTCGAAGGACGCGGGTACGCTCTACTACACGCGCGGCCAGGGGCCGAATCGCGCGGGAGAGAACCCGAACCCCACCAGCGATCCGGCCGGCGCGGAAATGGCCCTCTGGCGTGTTGCGGTGGCCGGCGGAGCGCCTGTTCGCGTAGGGCCAGCGGCGTCGCTCACCATCTCGCCTGATGGCGGGACATTGGCCTACGTTCGGCGGGGAGCCATCTGGACGGAGCCAGCCGACGGGAGCAAGCCCGCGGTGCAGGTGGCGACCATTCGGGGCGCTATTGGGTCGCTCGCGTGGGGGCCGGAGGGTGGTCGCATCCTCTTCGTGAGCCAGCGTTCCACGCACGCCTTTGTTGGCATTCTCGACCTCGCCGAGAAGGTCGTCCATTGGATCGCGCCGAGCGTGGATACCGACGCGAGCCCGGTCTGGTCGCCCGACGGCAAGCAGGTCGCGTTCCTGCGCTTCGCGGCGAAAGAGTGGCATATGATGTTCACGCCTGAGCGTCGCGGGGAGCCCTGGTCAGTAGTGGTGGCCGACGCGTACACGGGGAAGGGGCGCACGGTCTTTCGTGCCGACACGGGGCGCGGCTCCGTCTATCGCGAGATTGTCGGCCCGCAGCTGACCTGGGCCGCTGGCGACCGGCTGGTCTTCCCCTGGGAGAGGACGGGGTGGACATCCCTCTACTCGGTGCCGGCAGCTGGGGGCACACCCGTACTGCTGACCCCCGGGGAGTTCGAGGTGGAGTACGTCACGTTCTCGCCCGACAAGCGTGACGTCATCTACAACTCGAATCAGGGGGATATCGACCGTCGCGATCTGTGGCGTGTAAGCGTCTCCGGCGGCGCGCCGCGTGCCCTTACGACGGGGGCGGACATCGAATGGCAGCCGGTCGTGACGAGTGATGGCGGCAACATCGCCTTCCTGAAATCGGGGGCGCGCCGTCCCGCACATGCCGTCATCCAAGTGGGCGCTGCTGCTCCGCGCGAACTCGCGCCGGGAACGATTCCCGCCGATTTCCCGGAGCGGGCGATGGTGGATCCGCAGCCAGTGGTGATCACCTCCACCGATGGCCTCAAGATTCACGCGCAGCTCTTTCTGCCAGCGGGAGCGAAGCCGGGTGACGCGAGACCCGCCGCGATCTTCTTCCACGGCGGTTCGCGCCGTCAGATGCTGCTTGGGTGGAACTACTCCAGCTACTACGCCAATGCCTACGCAATGAACCAGCACCTCGCGAGCAAGGGGTATGTGGTGCTGTCGGTGAACTATCGCAGTGGCATCGGGTACGGCATGGAGTTCCGTGAGGCGCTCAACTACGGTGCCGCGGGCGGGGCGGAGTTTCAGGATGTGCAGGCGGCCGGGTTGTATCTCGCCGCGCGTCCGGATGTCGATCCCAAGCAGGTCGTGCTGTGGGGCGGCTCGTACGGCGGCTACCTGACGGCGATGGGGCTATCGCGCGCATCGGACCTCTTTGCCGCTGGTGTCGATTTCCACGGCGTGCACGACTGGAATGTCGGCATCGCCACCTTCTGGCCCACGTACAATCCCCTCGAGAATCCCGAACGCACGCGCGTGGCGTATCAGGCGTCGCCCATGTCGACGGTCGACGGATGGCGCTCGCCAGTGCTGGTGATTCACGGCGACGACGACCGCAACGTGCGGTTCGTGGAAACGGTGACGCTGGTGCAGGCGCTGCGTGCGCGCGGCGTCCCGGTGGAACAACTGGTCTTCCCCGATGAGATCCACGGCTTCCTGCGCTGGGACCGCTGGGTGGAGGCGTACAAGGCGTCGGCGGAGTTCCTGGATCGCAAGCT
>JARIEY010000055.1 GCA_031127085.1 Gemmatimonadota bacterium
CCCCAGGACGGACTCGACCGCGCTATCGCCACCGCCGACGACGAGCACTCGCTGGCCGGCAAACGCCTCCATCTCCACAATGTCGTAGAACACCTTGTCCAGCTCCTCGCCCGACACGCCCAGCTTGCGCGGCGTCCCGCGCCGCCCGAGGGCGAGGACGACGCGTCGGGCGAGCTGCGTGCCGGTCGCGGTCTGCACGCGAAGGAACTCGCCCTCGCGGACCACGCCCTGCACGCGCTCGCCGGTGCGCACGGGCAACCCCGTGTTCGCGACGATCGTCTCCCACACCTGCAGCAGCGTCTCCTTGGACGCGTCGGCGATCCAGAGATCGCCATACAGTGGCACCTGCACCGGCTCCGCAAGCAGCAGCTTGTGCCGCGGGTACTTGCGCACCGTGTCAGAGAGCGAGCCCTGCTCAATCACCACACAGGAGAGATGGCGACGCATCGCTTCCAGTCCCGCGCTGAGTCCCGCCGGTCCCGAACCGACGATCGCGACGTCGACGAACGGCTCCACACTCGCCGGCACCTCGGTGTCCGCGAGCGACTTCACCACGTGCTCGACGGCCATCTTGCCTTCGTTGATCGCGTTCTTGATCAGCCCGCGACCGCCGAGTTCTCCCACGATATAGAGACCAGGCACATTGGTTTCGAAGTTGGCGTCGACCAACGGCACGCGCACGCGATTGACGGCAGCGCCCGTCGTCACGCTGATGGCACCAACCGGACAGCCACGCACGCATTCGCCGTGCCCCTTGCACAGGGCATCATCCACCACCGCCAGTTTGCCGCGCAGCACGATGGCGCCGGGTTCCGGGCACGCGGCCACGCAGGTACCGCAACCGACGCACATATCGGCCCGCACCGCTGCCTTCGGGGCGCCACCCACGATCTCGGGACCGCTCGCCTCGCGCGCTTGCACGACCTCGAACACCTGCAACGGGACGCCGCAGCCGGCGCAGAACGCGCTGCCGACGGCGACGGCCGCCTGACAGCGCGGACAGGGCGCCGTGGGACGCGCAACGGTCACGTGCGGCCGCGCACCGCCGCCTCCGCGCAGATGCAACCAGATCATCACCGCCGTGAGCGCAAAGAACCCGAGCGTCGTCCAGAGCATGCGTTACCAGAACCAGGTGGCGCCGAGCGATACGACCACGGCAATGTGAATGACAACGGCAACCAGCGCGGTCACAGCGAACGGTCGGTGCGCGACGTGCCAGAAACGGAAGACGCGGTGGGTCGCATCGAGCATCCGCGCCTGTTGCGCCAGAGCCATTTCGCGATCCGCCAACGCCACCGCCTCGTCCAGTGCGCGGCCGGCGAGCGAATGCCCGCCGTCACCCGACAGCTCAGCCCACCGCTGGCGCAGCTCGCGGCGCCGGCGACGGCGCGTCACGTCGTTCAGCAGCATCCGGCGAATCGCGGCCAGCGCTCCGCGCGACTCCACCTCGGCGCCGGTGGCGAGCGACGCTTCGAGCGCCTGCACCGGCATCCCGGTGGTGTCAGCGAGGCGTTGGAGCAGATCCAACCGTGCCGCCGCGACGTCCTCCCGGGTCAGCTCGATGCCCGACTTGGCGCGGGGAATGCGTGTGTACAGGTAGCGCCCCACGAAGCCGCTCGCGATCACCACGAGCATCGCCACGAGTCCCAGGCCAATCACCCCATCGGAGCGCCAGGCGGCGTGCACCGCCAGCAGGAGTGGCAGCAGCAGCGCCGACGTGACGTGCACGTCGAGCCATTTCCCTACGGAGCCCGTGAATGCCAGGGCACGCCACTTCTTTCGCAGCGGGTACAGCCAGAGAAATACAAAGATGGCGAACGCCAGAATCCCGGCGCTCTGGCCGACGGCGCCCGACGGACGCAGCACGCTGTGGAGCGCGTGACGAACGCGCCCCCCGGGCGACGCGAGGTAATACGAGGCGCCCCACACGTTCACCGCGAGCAACGGGACGGTGAGCACGGCCAACAGCGCGGTGCGCGACGGTTGCGCCGCGAGGGCCTTGCCGGCCGGCGGCACGGCACGAAGCACCGGCCGATCCGTGGCCGGCGCGGTCGATTGCGGGTGCGATGAATTACGGGCGAGATTCTGCGGAGTCATCCGCGTCCGAGTGGAAGGGTCCCACCCGGGTCACCAAGCGCCAGAATACCATCGCGCGCCGGCGTAACCAGACAGTGGCTGTTCGTAGTACGAACACCGGTAATATGTCGGACAATGCCGGATTGTTCCGTGACGAAGATCACACCGGCGGCCAGTTTGACCGCGAAATGTCACTGAGTCGTGCGTTGCCCCGCTCCTTCGATCAGGCGTCCCATCGCGTCAATCACGCGACCGAATGCCACCCAGTCACCCCGCCGACGCGCATCCTGCAACTCCGCGTAGAGGCGCGCCAGCCGCGTGCGCAGCCCCGCCTCCGGAAGCGCCTCGCGCCCTGCACCACCCAGCGCAACGCCCAGGGTCGGCCCCGCCCGCGGCGCGCCGCCAGCCAGCACGGCGACCCCCGTCAGCGCCGGCGGCCGGTCGGGAATCCACTCGTAGAAGCTCTGCGTGACCACCGTTCCGGAGGTGGAGGGGATCACCTGCACCCGCCCACGGCGCGGGTGACGGCGTGTGCGGCTCAGTTGCGCAGAGTCGGCGGTGCGCTGCAGGCGATCGAGCAGAGTTGTCCAGCGCAGGGTGTCTGGCTGCTCCACTAGCACGGTGCGTGGCGAACCTCCGCCGACCGCAACAAAGACGCCGCGCATGCGCTCCAGCCCGTCGACGGCCGGCACCCCCCAGGCCAGCGGGCGACCGGAAGCGCCGCTGATAAACGGCGTAGGTGCTCCCGGGAGAAGATCCGGGTCGGCGTCGTCAGCGGCGAGCAACGGGCGCACGGAGAGCGTGTCGGTGCGGAATCCTGTACGCGCCAGCGCCGCCCCCTGCACCCTGGCGCGATCCACCGGCGGAGGAAGAAGCGCCAGCAGGTCGGCGTCGACGGCGTGACGCGACACAAAGAGCGAGGGCAGGCGGTCTCGCCACCAACGCGTCATCTTGTCGGGGCGATCCGGGACAAGGAGTTGCACGCGCCCGCTGTGCGCGTTGACGAGCGCAAGGCCCGCCGGCATCGCCAGCCGACGCACGGCACCCGCGAGCAGCACCGGCTCCGTCAGCGGGTAGTCGGCACTCGTATTGAACAGCTCGACGCTCCACCACAGCGAGTCGTGCACCACGAGCGACTGCGGTGTGGCGCCCACGGTGAAGAACGGCGCGATCGCCGCCAGCCGATCGCGGAGATCGCGCCGCATCAGCAACCGCGTGTGACGCGGGTCGGCGTCTCCGAAAGCAAACGCGAGATGGCGGACGCCCCACGCGAGCGCCAGCCGCCGCCAACCGGTTCCGAACGCCGGCGCAGCCAAACGGCCAAGCGTATCGGCGACGAGCCGGGACGGCGGAAAATCGAGACCGACCACCATCGGTGGCAGTGTGACGCCGAGTGGCACAGCGGCGGGCCACGGCGCCCCGCGCTCGTCGGCGTCGGCTGGATCGAGTTCGGCGACGGCGAGTCGCCTCCACCCGCGGTCGTCGCCCGCTCCACCGAACGTGACCACGGCGCGGAGCGAATCGCCCGGGGCCATCCGCCAGCAATTTCCTCCAAGGGTCGCGCTCAGCCCGGGCTCCTCGCCCGCTGCGAGTGCCAGCGCGGCAGGATCCCAGCCGCTGACCCGGGCGCCGAGCGCGTCCATCGGAACCCGCACGCTGTCGGCTGCGGGGCCCCGCACGATCTCGTCCACGCCAAACGCCCGGCGCGTGTACAGACCGCGCACATACAGATACGGACGGTCGAGGGTGGCGCGCTCCCGTGGGGAGACGGCCTGATGGTCCAGCAGCGGCAGGCCAATGCGGCCCACGGGGCCGGCAACGAGCACCAGCAGCAAGGCTCCGAGCGTGGCACGCTGATACCCCTGCCAGCCGGTCCACGCCACCAGCAGCGCCGCCGCCGCAGTGCCGAAACAGAGCGCGATGACGTACGGGTACATCACGCGGTGGTCGAACGCGACAAATGCCTCGCGCACACCGCTGCCGTGGAGGAGCAGGTCAAACGCATCCAGCCGGAAGCCCCACGCGACCAGCCCGAGCAGCACGGCGGCGTACACCGAGAAATGGCGTCGCACCCATGTCGACACGTGCAGCTGCCCGTGGCGAATCCGCACGGACGGTGTGAGGGCGTAGAGCACCATCACGGTGGCCCCGACCAGCACGGCCAGCCCCACCGCCCACGCGTGCAGCGTGCGCTCGAACGGCAGCCACGCCGTCCAGAACGCCAGATCGCGATTGAGGTAGGGATCGATCTCACCGAGCGGCTGTGCCCACTGCGCCCGCAGGAGGCCGAGCCAGTCATCCTGGGGGAGTGAGACCACGGCCGACAGCAGCATCGCCAGCAGCGCGGCTGCGCCGGTCAACAATCCCCCGGGCACCGCTTCACCGATTTCCAGATTGGCCACACGGCGCGGCAGCACCAGCGACACCACCGAGCGACGCATCGCCAGCAGATTGGCAAAGGCAAAGCCGAAGCCGGCCACGAACAGCCCAAGCTTCAACGCGACGAGCGAGGCGAACCGCACCTTCCACAGCGCGGATGCGCCCAGCGCAGCGAACCAGCTCCACTCCGCGTACGCGCCTGCGGCGATGCGCCCGGCGACCAGCGCGAGCGCCAGCGCCGCGCCGGCCAGCGCGAGGCCGCGTCGCGCGGTCATGCTACGCGCCGACGCCCTGCGTTCGCAGCCATCCCTCAACTTCGGTGCGGATCTCGGCCAGACGCTCGTCCGACAGGGCCTCGAAGCGCATCACGAGAATGGGCTGCGTATTCGACGCACGGATCAGCCCCCAACCATCGCCAAACAGGATGCGCGCACCATCGACGTCGATGACCTCGCGCGTCTCCGCGAAGTGGCGCTGCGCCGCCGCGACGATGGCGAACTTGCGTTCATCCGGGCAGTCGACGCGCAGTTCCGGCGTGCTTACGAATCGCGGCACATCCGCCAGCAATTCGTCGACCCGCTTGCCGCTGTCGCCCAGAATGCGCAGCAGGCGCGCGGCGCCATAGACGGCATCGTCGTGCCCGTAGAAGCCTTCGGTGAAGAACATATGCCCCGACATCTCGCCGGCGATCGGCGCGTGGAGCTCCTTCATCTTCTCCTTGATGAGCGAATGCCCCGTCTTCCACATCAGCGGCTCGCCGCCCGCGGCGCGCACCGCATCGGGGAGCGCCTGCGAGCACTTCACGTCGAAGATGATCGACTGCCCGCGTCCGGTGCGCTCCAGCACGTCGCGCGCGTACAGAATCAACAGGTAGTCGCCCCAGATGATCGTGCCGTGTCCATCCACGATGCCAATGCGGTCGGCGTCTCCGTCAAACCCGATGCCGAGCTCGGCGCCGGTGCGCTTCACCGCCGCAATGAGATCCTGCAGGTTCTCCACAACCGTCGGATCGGGATGATGGTTCGGGAACGTGCCATCGCTGTCGGCGAAGATCAGCTCGGCATCCACGCCCAGTGCCCTGCACACCTGCGGGGCGGTGAGTGCACCGACCCCGTTGCCGCAGTCGACCACCACTTTAAGCGGACGCTTGATCGGCCCGATGCGCTGGGCCACATCGGCCACGTATTCGTCAATCGGCGCCACCGTGCGCACGCTTCCCTTCACTGCCGCATCGCGGCTCGCGGCGATGAGCGCGTACAGGTGCTGAATGCCATCGCCGTGGAGCGACGTGGTCCCGACGCACAGCTTGAAGCCATTGAACTCGGGCGGATTGTGCGACCCGGTCACCTGGATCCCGCCAACCACGCCGACGTGGTGCAGGCTCCAGTAAAGGACGGGCGTCGGCACGATACCGATGTCCACCACGTCCACCCCGCAATCCGTGAGCCCCTTCACCAGGGCGTCGCGCAGCGACGCTCCGCTGAGCCGGTTATCGCGCCCCACCGCCACCGCTCCCTTGATGCCGCGTTCGGCGAGCAGGGTGGCGTAACCGCGGCCAATGCCCTCGGCCGCTTCGAGGGTCAGGTCGTCGCCGACGACGCCGCGGATGTCATATTGGCGAAAGATGCCTGCGCTGATCATGGCTGGAATGGGACGGGGTGAACCGGAAAACTTCGCTGGCCTGAGAAGCAAACGCCTCGCGGAGGCGAGGCGTTGCCAACTCCCTAACGCGGGGCGTCCACGACCGCCGCCTGCATTTGCGGCGCTCGAGGGACGCTGGCACGACTCCAACCAATGGCGCGCGACGGAATGACGCCGAGCACCAGGATCGCCGCCACCGCCACGAAGACCACACCGCGGGTCAGCGCGCCGGCCTGCGCCGGCGTCTCGGCCCCCTCCGGGCGCGGCTTCATGAACATGACGCGCACGACGTTCAGATAGTAGCCGGCCGACACCACCGAGGTGAGCACGAGCACCACGGCCAGCGCAGTGAGCGGGCGGGGCGCCTCGATGGCCGCCATCAGCAGGTACCACTTGCCGAAGAAGCCGACGCCGCCAAAGATCGGGAAGCCCATCAGCGACAGCATGAACACCGCCATCGCAATGGCCAGCCCTGGCCGCACCTGCCAGAGTCCCTCGTAGTCCACGAGCTCATTGTTCGTGTCGCCCGCGCGTCCCACTGTGATGACCACCGCGAACGCGCCAAACGAGGCGAGCGTGTACGCCACCAGATAGAAGAGGAAGGCGGCCGAACCAGCCAGCGTTCCCGTGGCCACCGCCACCAGCAGATATCCGCTGTGCGCGATGGAGGAGTACGCGAGAAGCCGCTTCAAGTTGCGCTGCGACAGCGCCACCGTATTGCCGACAAACATCGCGACTGCGGCCAGCCACCAGACGGGCGAGAACCAGGCATCACCCATGCCGCCCAGCGCTTCAATCCAGACGCGCAGGAAGGTGGCGAATGCCGCGGCCTTCACCGCCGTGGCCATGAAGGCCGTGATCGGCGTCGGAGCCCCCTCGTACACGTCGGGCGCCCACATATGGAACGGCGCGGCCGCGATCTTGAAGCCGAAGCCCACGAGCAGCAGCCCCGTCCCGACGAGCATCATGGGATGCTGCGAGAAGTTGCCGCCCACCACGCGCAGGCCAATCTCCACCATGTTGGTGGAGCCGGTGGCCCCGTAGATCAGGGCGATGCCGTACAGCAGGAAGGCCGACGCGAACGCGCCAAGCAGGAAGTACTTGAGCGAGCCCTCGGCCGACTTGGCGCTGCGCCGGTTCAGTCCGGCGAGCACGTAGA
The DNA here is from genome assembly GCA_031127085.1 of Gemmatimonadota bacterium. Lineage (GTDB taxonomy): Bacteria > Gemmatimonadota > Gemmatimonadetes > Gemmatimonadales > Gemmatimonadaceae > PNKL01. The sequence goes on from JARIEY010000055.1 coordinate 7,256, forward strand.
TGGCCACCGACATCAGTTCGATGCCGAGGAACACCAGCATCAGGTCGCGCGCGGCGGCCAGCACCATCATGCCGGCGGTCGCAAACAGCACCAGCACGTGCGACTCGGCGGGCATGATCCGCTCGCGCACGTTGTACTCCATACCGAGCGCGATGGCACCGAAGGCGCCGAGGAGGCAGACCAGATCGGTCGCCCACCGGAAGTTGTCCACCGCGATGACGCCGAGGGTCGACTGCAGGCCTCGCGTGGAGAACCAGAGGGTCAGGCCAATGGTCGCCGCGATGAGCACCAGCGAGGCCTGGCCCACGGCGCGCTGGTGCTCGTGCGATTCGGGACGCCAGGCAGCCCAGAGCATGAGCGCCATCGCGCCGGCCATAAGCAGCAGGTCGGGCCCGAAGGCCTGCATCAGCTGCGACGGATTCGCGAGATCGAAGATCATTTATCGCGCCGTGTTGGAGGCGGTAGCCGGAGCGGCCTTCCCCGCCTGCGCCTCGACATACGTCACGAGGCGGCGGGCGGCCGGTTCAGTCTTTTCGAGCAGCGGCTTGGGATAGACACCCATCCAGACGATCGCGATCAGCAACGGCACCAGCAGGCCGATCTCACGCCAGTTGAGGTCCTTCACCGCTTCGTTGGCGGGCTTGTCGAGCTTGTTGTAGATGATGCGCTGCAGCGCCCAGAGCAGGTACGCGGCCGCGAAGATCACGGCGGTGGCCGAGATGACCGTGGCGATCGGCTGGGTCTTGTACGCGCCGACCAGCACCAGGAACTCTCCGATGAACCCGTTGGTCCCCGGCACGCCGATGCTGCTGAGGCAGACAATCGTCAGAATCGTCGCGAAGATCGGCACCACCTTCGCAATGCCGCCGTAGTCGGCGATCATGCGGGTGTGGCGCCGTTCGTAGATCATGCCGATGAGGAGGAACAGCGCTCCCGTCGACACGCCGTGGTTGATGTTGACCATCAGCGCGCCCTGCATCGATTCCGTGGTCAGCGCGAAGATGCCCAGCATCACGAAGCCCAGATGGCTGACCGACGAATAGGCCACCAGCTTCTTGAAGTCCGGCTGCACCAGCGCCACCAGCGCGCCGTAGATGATGCCAATCACGGCGAGCGCGATGATGAAGCTGCGGACCGCCGGATTCATCGCTGCCGACGGAAAGAGCGGAAGCGCAAACCGCACGAAACCGAAGGTGCCCATCTTCAGCATGATGGACGCCAGAATCACCGATCCGGCCGTGGGCGCCTCGACGTGGGCGTCGGGGAGCCACGTGTGGAACGGGAACATCGGCACCTTCACCGCGAACGCCAGCGCGAAGGCCCCGAAGAGCCAGAGCGTGGTGGTGGGGTCAAGCCGCACGTTGTTCAGGATGAAGTCGTAGCTGAACGTCGGCGCCCCCGCGATGCGGGACGCTTCGGACCCGAGGTACAGGATGGCGACCAGCATCAGCAACGAGCCGATCATCGTGTAGATGAAGAACTTGATGGCGGCGTAGAGTCGCCGTTCCCCGCCCCAGACGCCGATGATGAGGTACATCGGCACCAGCATGATCTCCCACATCACGTAGAAGAGCACCAGGTCGAGCGACGCGAAGACGCCGAGCATGCCCACCGTGAGGAGGAGCAGCATCGTGTAATACGCGTGGGGCTTGGTGCGGATGCTCGTCCAACTCCCGAGCACCGCCAGCGGCATCATGAGCGTGGTCAGCAGCACCAGCGTCATGGAGATGCCGTCGAGGCCCACCGAGAAGCGGATGCCCCACTGCGGAATCCACGGCACATCCACCGCGGCCTGCCAGCCTGCGGCCGCCGGATCGATGGACCACCAGAGCCCGAGTGAGAGAATGGCTTCGGCGAGGAAGAAACCGAAGGCGAGGAGTCGCACTTCACGCCAGCGCTTGTCGTCCGGGTCCTTGGCCGACATGAGCGCATGCGCCCACAGCCCGGCCGCGCCGAACACCGGCAGCAGCAACAGGACTGGAACGATCCAGGCGTTGTAATTGATCGACGACAGGAACGCGGTCATGGGTTACCGGAAGGTGAAGGCGCCGAGAAGGGTGATGACGCCGATCAGCAGGACCCACGCATACGTGCCCACCTGGCCCGTCTGCAACTGGGACCCCATCCAACCGAACGCGCGCGCGAGCAGCGCGCTGCCGTTGACGAAGAGGCCATCGATGATGCCAGCGTCGATGCCCTTCCACAGCACGATGCGTGAGACGCCAATCGTGGGCTGCACGAAGGCCGCGTCGTAGCCTTCGTCGACGAAGTACTTGTTCTCCAGCACCCGGTCGATTCCCTCGGACGCCGGAGAGTCCTTCTTGGGAACCAGTGCCGCCGGCTTGAGCCGCATCACCGCGAACGCGATGCCGGCCACGGCGATCGCAATCGCGATCCCCACCAGCACGATCTCGGTCTCATGGGTCAGGTGCGGCGCCGCGCCCAGCGTGGTCCGCAGGCCGGCCTCGCCAACCACGGGCTCCAGCCAGTGCTCAAGGCCGCCCACCGGTCCAATGGCACCGAGCAGCGCCGGCACGTTCAGCCAGCCGCCGAATGCTGCCAGCAAGCCGAGCACCACCAGCGGCCCGGTCATCACCCACGGCGCTTCCTTGAGGTGCGGCCGTTCGGCCTCACCCGTGCGGTTCGGCCCGTGGAACGTGTACAGCATCATGCGGGTCATGTAGATGGCCGTCATCAGCGCCGAGGCGAGCCCCAGCCCGTAGACGATCATCAGCACCGTGCTCCCCGGAATGCCAAGCAGTGTGGCCTCGGCAAGCGTCGAGTGGTGGATGCGGGCAAAGACCGATCCGAGAATCTCGTCCTTCGAGAAGAAGCCCGAGAACAGCGGGATGCCGGCGATCGCCAGCGTGGCCGTCCACATCAGATAGAAGGTCACGGGCATATACGACTTCAGCCCGCCCATGTTGCGCATATCCTGGGCATCGTCGTGGTTGTGCGTCGCGTGATACGCCGCGTGCATGACGTAGATCACCGAGCCCGACCCGAGGAAGAGCAGCGCCTTGAAGAAGGCGTGCGTCACCAGATGGAAGACGCCAGCCACGTACGCCCCGACGCCCACGCCGACGAACATGTAGCCGAGCTGCGATACCGTGGAGTACGCCAGCACCTTCTTGATGTCCCATTGCTTGAGGCCGATCGTCGCCGCGAAGAACGCGGTCAGCGCGCCGACCAGTGCCACGGTGAGCTGCGCCACCGGCGCCATCGAGAAGACCGCCGCGCTGCGCGCCACCAGGTAGACACCAGCCGTCACCATCGTGGCGGCGTGGATCAGTGCCGAGACCGGTGTCGGGCCTGCCATCGCGTCGGGAAGCCACACGTACAGCGGAATCTGTGCGCTCTTGCCCGTGCAGCCGAGGAAGAGGAACAGGGCGATGGCGGTGGCGATCGCGCCGCCCATCGGCAGTTCCACCGCCTTCTCGGCGACCGTGGCGATGTCGAGCGAGCCAAGGTTGGCGAACATCAGGAACATCGCCACCAGGAAGCCGAAGTCGCCGATGCGGTTGACGATGAACGCCTTCTTACCGGCGTCGGCGTTGGCCTTCTCGCTGAACCAGAAACCGATCAGCAGGTAGGAGCAGAGCCCCACCCCTTCCCAGCCCACGAAGAGCAGCGGGTAGCTGCCGCCTAGCACCAGGACCAGCATGAAGAAGACGAACAGATTGAGGTACGCGAAGTAGCGCGGGTACCCCGGATCATCCTGCATGTAGCCGACGCTGAAGATGTGGATCAGCATGCCCACGCCGGTGATGACCAGCACCATCACCATCGACAGCGGGTCGAGCAGGAACGTGGCGTCGAGCGCCAAGTCGCCCACCGGCATCCACTGGAACAGCGTCACCAGGTACGGGTGCTCCATCTCGACGCTGCGCATCGCGAAGAAGCAGCCCAGCGCCAGCGCGAAGGCGGCAACCAGCACGCCAGGGCCGACCAGGCTGACGATCCCCGCAAACTTGTGGCGCGGCGGATGTCCGTGGTCGTCGTGGCCGTGCGCATCGTGACCGTGCGCAGCGCCGTGTCCGTGTGCGTCATCGTGCCCATGGCCGTGTCCGTCCGCGGACGGGTCGGCGGGGCCCACTTTCGCCGCGCCAAGCATCGCCAGCGTTCCGTTGATCAGGAACCCCAGCAGCGGCAGCAGCGGGAGCATCCACACCAGGCGCGCGACAGTTGCCGCGAGCGGGTGCGCCCCCTCGGGAGTCAAGGCCGGGTTCATCATCCCTTGAGGAGGTTGATGTTCGAGAGATTGACCGTCCGCTGGTGGCGGAAGATCGCGATGATGATCGCCAGGCCGACGGCGGCTTCAGCCGCCGCGACGGTCATGGTGAAGACCACGAACACCTGACCGGTGGCGCCGTAGACCTTGCTCAGCGCGACGAAGGTCAGGTTCACGGCGTTGAGCATCAGCTCGACGCACATGAAGATGATGATCGCGTTGCGGCGCGTGAGCACGCCAACCACGCCGATCGTGAACAGCACCGCCGACAGGGCGAGTGACTCAACGAGCATCGGTCCTCCGCTTGCCGAGCACCACGGCCCCGACGATGGCGGCGAGCAGCAGCACGCTCGTCAGCTCGAAGGCCAGCAGGTACTCCTTGAAGAGCGGCGCCGCGATGGGGCCAATCACACCGCCCGCCAGCGGCGTCGCCGCCGCTTCGGCCGCCTTGGCGGCCAGATCCGCCGGAATGATGCGGTCAATGGTGTTCGAGCGGTTCAGCGCCATCACCTCGGCGAGCATCGCGAGGCCGATGAACAGGGCGAAGATCTTGCCCCACTTGCCCCGCGAGTCCGCGATTTCCGACGGATGCCCGAGGTTGAGCAGCATGATCACGAACAGGAAGACCACCATGATCGCGCCCGTGTACACGAGCACCTGCATGGTGGCCATGAACTGGGCGTCCAGCATCACGTAGAGGCCCGCCAGCGCAAACATCACGTTGACCAGCCACATCGCCGCTGCCACCGGACTCTTGCGGGTGACGAAGGCGATCGCACTCGCGATGGCCGTCAGCCCGAAGAAGTAGAAGGCGAACGAGAATGCCAGGGAGTGGAACTGATTCGGCTGCATCACTCCCCCTTGGGATCGGCGGGATCCCACATCTCGCAGACCGGATGCGTCTGCGCCGTGAGCCGCGTGAGATCGTAGACGAAGTCCTTCCGGTCGTACTCGGCGTTCTCGTAATGCCGGCCGACGTGGATGGCTTCCTCGGGGCAGACTTCCTGACAGTAGCCGCAGAAGATGCAGCGGAACTCGTCGATGTCGAACACCGCCGGGTACCGGTTGCCCTGCTCGTCCACGCCAGGCACCAGCTTGATGCAGTTGCACGGGCAGACCGTGGGGCACAGGCCGCACGCCACACACTTGGCCTTGCCGTCTTCGGTCGTCAGCATGCGATGCGTGCCGCGCCAGCGCGGACCAATATCCCATTTCTCCTCGGGATACTGCACCGTCACCTTATGCGGATCCACGAGGTGCTTGAACGTCAGCGCGAGCCCCTTAAAGGTCGCCCGGACGTAACTCGCTTCCTCGATGGGCCGCTCGACAACCCTCGTCGTAATGGCCATTAGGCCCCCTTCCCGGAAAGGAGATCGGAGCGCGCGGACACATCGCGCAGCTTCGCGATCCGTTCACGCTCGACGCGCGAGAATGCCGGGCTCACAATCCGGCCGCGGTCGAGCACCCAGAATACCAGCACCACGAACACCACGTTCATGCCGAGCATCGCGCCGCGGAACGCATAGCTCCCGCGCGCCAGCCCCGCCGCGTCGAGCCCCAGCACGGCACTCGCCACCGCGGTGATGTACACCAGCGCCATCGGCAGCAGCACCTTCCACCCGATCGCCATCAGCTGGTCATACCGGAACCGCGGGAGCGTCCACCGCAGCCAGATGAAGGTGAAGACGAAGAAGATCACCTTGCCCACGTACAGCCCCATCGTGAGCAGCGTCTTCGTGATCGTCCACGGCGGCAGGTTATCCCACTGCGTGAACGGGATGTCCCAGCCGCCAAAGAAGAGCGCGATCATCAACGAACTCGACGTGATGATGTTCGCGTACTCGGCGATCGGGAACATCGAGTACCGCATCGAGCTGTACTCGGCGTGGTAGCCGGCCACCAGTTCCGATTCGGCCTCAGGAAGGTCGAAGGGCACGCGGTTCGTTTCGGCCAGTGCCGCCACGGCAAAGATGAAGAACGCCATCGTCAGCAGCGCCACGTTCCATCCCTGTGACGCCTGCTGCATGATGATGGTGTTCAGGTGCACGTTGCCAGCGAGCAGCAGCACGCAGACCGTGCTCATACCCATCGCGATCTCGTACGAGATCATCTGCGCCGACGCCCGCAGGCCGCCCAGCAGCGCGTATTTGTTGTTCGACGACCAGCCCGCGATCGTTATGCCGTACACGCCCAGCGAGCCGATGGCGAGCGTGAAGAGGAAGCCCACCGGCAGGTCGGCCACGACCATATCCACCAGCCCGACACCCGGGATCGGCAGCGGCGACGCGAACGGGATCACCGCCCACGTCAGCATCGCGGGGATGAAGGCGAGCGCCGGAGCCAGAATGAACAGCACCTTGCTGGCGCCGCCCGGCAGCGTCTCTTCCTTCATGAAGTTCTTGACGCCGTCGGCGAGCACCTGGAAGATGCCCTGCGGCCCGACACGGTTGGGACCGTGCCGATCCTGGATCCAGGCCGCCACGCGGCGTTCCAGGAACGTGGTGTAGGCCACGCAGCCCATGTAGATGCCGAAGACGACCGCCACCTTGATGAGTGAGACGAGCGCGAACATGCCATCGCTCATCGGCAGCTGCGGATCGACCACCTGCAGCAGAAACGGAAGGGTGTGCGTCATGCCGTCACCCCCGCCCCGGCCGCCAGCTGGCCTTTGAGTCCGAGCGAGTCATAGCTCATTCCATTGAAAGCGGCTTCAGCCTGCGCCATCGCGGCGAAGACGGCATCCGCGGACTGGTATCCACCCTTCTTTCCAGCCGCCGCGGCAAGATCCGACAGCACCTGCCAGCTCGCCCGGGCATGCCCCGGAGCCGGCCGTGCCTGCAGATATCGCTGCACCCGGCCACGGAGATTCGTGAAGGTCCCCTCTTCCTCCGCGAAGTTCGCGATCGGCAGCAGAATCGCGCCGGCCGGCGCTCCGTTCGGAACGACGGTCCCCACGACGATGACCGCAGGGGCGTTGGCCAGTGCCGCGGTGTCGAGGCCACTGCAGTCGTCGCCGGCAATCACCACCACGCCGGTTGCGCCCTGGAGCGGCTGATCCGCGCGGCGGAAGCCGAGTGCCTCGGCACCGGCGGCGTTCGGCGTGCGATCAGCGCGCAACGCCAGGTCGGCCACGCCAGGCAGCGCTGCCTCGGCCCCCTTCGCGACGCGGAAACTCCCTGTTCCCGCCGCCTGCTTCAGCAACCACAGCGCCTCGTTGCTCAGCGAACCGCTGGCCACGACGTGGGCCGTTCCGCTCTTGAGCGCGGTCCCGGCGGCGGCGAGCGCCGCCTCCCACGTGGCCGGCTTGCCCGCGACGACAGGCGTCTCCAGCCGGTCATCGCGATTGATCCAGGCGTAGTTGAGCCGCCCCTCATCGCAGAGGTAGTACTGATTCACCGCGCTGTTCGAGCGCGGCTTCATCCGGACGATCGCCTCGTCGCGTGCCTCGAGGGTGATGTTGCACCCCTGCGAACAGTTCGGGCAGATCGACGCGGTGCGGTCGAGCTCCCACGCGCGCGCCTTGTTCAGGAAGTCCTTGCTGACCAGCGCGCCCACCGGGCACAGGTCAACGACGTTCGCCGCCCAGGGATGTGACAGATTGTGGTCCGGCGCGATGCCGATGTGCGCCCGATCGCCACGCTCTTCCACGCACAGTGCGCGGTCGCCGGCCACGTCGCCCATGAAGCGGACGCAGCGCGTGCACAGGATGCAGCGGTTGGTGACGTACAGCACGTCGCCGCCGAAATCCTCGGCCGGGTTGAAGCGCTTCGGCTCGCGGTAGCGCGAATCAACGCGCCCTTCCTGGAACGTGTAGTCCTGCAACTCGCACTCGCCAGCCTGATCGCAGATCGGGCAGTCGAGCGGATGGTTGATCAGCAACAGTTCGAGCACGCCCTTGCGTGCGTCGAGCGCCTTCTGGCTGTACACGTGCACCACCTGCCCCTCGCCCACGGTCGTCGCGCACGACGGTGCGAGCTTGGGGAACTTCTCCACCTCAACCAGGCACATGCGGCAGACGCCGGCGATCTTGAGCCCGGGGTGGTAGCAGTAGTGCGGGATGAGCAGCCCGGCGGTCTTGGCCGCCTCGAGGATGGTCGTCCCCTCGGGGACGCTCACCGGGCGCCCCTCGAT
>JARIEY010000056.1 GCA_031127085.1 Gemmatimonadota bacterium
GGAACGCATCCGCGCCGAGTGGCAGTCGCGCGCGCGCGCGCGGCGCGAGCAGGCGGCGTGGCCGGGCGCCGTGATCTCGGCGGTCGAGTGTCTCATCGACTACTGGTTCGTGCAGCGCGCCGCGGCCGCTGACGTGGAGTGGGCCGAGGGGCAGGCGCGCCTGGAGAACAGTTCCCTTGGCGCGTCGCTGGCGGCGCGCGACGCATCGGGGACCCTGCACTTTGCTGAAGCGCTGGCGCTCGTCTGCGGCGCGCCCGCGCGCGCGGCCGACGCGGCCGACGCGCAGCCCGCTCAGCCCGAGATGCCCACCGCCGCCGAGACGGTAGCGTAGGTCCGCCACTGGCGCGGCGACGGGAGCGGCAGCGCGTCACGCGTCGCCTGCGCGTCGTCCTGCGCGCGCTCCGCCGCGGCCTCAGGATCCCAGCCGCGATACTTCAGCCGCTCCTGGGCGATCGCCTTGAGCTCGAAGGCCAGCGTGTTGCGCCGCGTGCTCGTGATCAGCTCGTGCCGCTCCGGCAGCGTGAGCTGTCGTTCTTCGGCCGGCGTAAAGACCACGGCGTTGCCACCATTGGTCCTGGCGCGGGCGCGCGCGTGGAACTGCGGCATCAGCCGATCCGCAATTTCCTTCTTCGCCTTCTCCAGGCGGTCCCGCGACTCCGAGAACTCCTGCTGCAGGACGCGCAACGTCTCGTCGTCCACATCCGTGGCGACGGCGAGCAACGCCCCCTGCGCCCGCGCGCGATCGCGCTCGAGCCACCGCAGTTCCTTGTCCTGATCGTAGGCATCCGCCAAGTCGCGGCGATCCTCGTCGGACAGCTCGTAGTCTTTCATTGGAGATCCCCTCACTGGAAGTATCGGCCGGGGCCACGCCGGGATGAGGCGGATGGACGGGCCGTGCCCACGGCGTAGATTCTGCCGCGACGAGGAGAAGTTCCTCCCCTCCGCCGCACCGTTGGCTTCCACTTCACCGCGACTCCGATCATGAGCGAAACCACTGGGGGCGAGTTTCTCGCGCGCACGCTGAAGGCCGAGGGCGTCGATGTCGTGTTCGGCATCATCGACGGCACCTATTACGGCTTCTACTCCGCCCTCAAGCGCGAGGGCATTCGGCTCATCACGCCCCGCCACGAGGCAAGCGGCGCCCACGCCGCTGCGGCCTACGCGCGGCTGACCGGCAAGCTCGGCGTCTGTATGGCGAGCAACGGCCCCGGCGTAGCCAACGTGCTCCCAGGCCTGGTGGTGGAAGAAGCCGAGGGGAACCGCGTGCTCTGCATCACCAGCGCGCGCCGCACGGGGGCGATGTACCCGCTGCGGACGGGGACATACCAGGGCTTCGATCAGTCGGCGGTCATTGGCGCCTTCGCCAAGTGGAGCCGCGCCGTGCCAAGCTTCGACCGTCTCCCCGAGTTCACGCGCGCCGCCCTGCGCGCCTGCTGGGACGGCCGCCCAGGCGTGGTGCATCTGGACGTCCCCGAAAACCTGATGAACGGCAAGCAGCCGGCGAGTCCGGCCATCCTGCCCGCAGCGGGGTATCGCCGCACCGCGCCGCAGAGCGTGGACGCCGCGCAGGTGGAGGCGGCGGCCGATCTGCTGTTGCGCGCGGAGCTGCCGGTGATCCACGCGGGAAGCGGCGTGCTGCACGCCCGCGCGTTCGACGCGCTGGAGCGCGTGGCCACCCTGCTGGAAGCGCCGGTCACGACCAGCTGGTCGGCGCGCGGCGCGATTCGTGAAGACTCGCCATTTGCGATCCCGATGACGCACGTGAAGCTGAACTCGATCGTGCGCAACGACGCGGACGCCGCCCTGATTCTTGGCTCACGCGTTGGCGAAACCGACTGGTGGGGGAAGCCGCCGTATTGGCGCGCCCCGGCCGAACAGCCGACGATCCAGGTGGACATCGACGACCGGATGCTCGGCGCCAACAAGCCGGTGACGATCGGCATCAACGCCGACGTCGGGCTCTTCCTCGAGGCGCTGCACGCGCGGCTTACGGCGCGCCGCGGCGAGATGAGCCTGGCGGTGCGCCGTGAGAAGCTCAAGCGCTACCGCGTGCTCGTGGGACGCTATCAGGCAACGCTGGCAAAGCCGCTCGCGACCAGCGGCTCGCCCATGCATCCGGCGCACGCCGGCGCCATTCTGGGCCGCCTGCTTCCGGCCGAGTCGCCGTTCATCGCGGACGGCGGCAACACGGCCGTCTGGGCGATGTTCTACCACACCGTGCGCGCGCACGGGCGCATGCTCTCCACGTTTAAAATGGGAATGCTTGGTGCCGGGATGGGCCAGGCGCTGGGAGCCGCCGTGGCCGCCCCCGACGTTCCCACGGTTTGTGTGATTGGCGACGGCGCCGCCGGGATGCACCCGCAGGAGATCGAGAGCGCGGTGCGCCACAAGCTGCGCATCATCTGGCTGGTGCTCTGCGACCGGCAATGGGGGATGGTCAAGATCAACCAGTCGTTCGCGCTCAAGCCGCTCAAGATGCTGCTGCGCAAGCGGCTCGCCCCGGACGAGAACCTCTGGACCGACCTGGGTGAAATGGACTTCGCGCGCATCGCGCAGGCCATGGGCGCGCACGCCGAGCGCGTGGCCGACGCGGAGACGCTGTCGCACGCGATCACGCGCGCGCTGTCGGTGACCGGACCGTCCGTGATCCACGTGGACGTCGACCCGGTGGCACATATGTGGGCCCCCGGTCTGGTGCACTTCAAGGCGATGCATCAGGAACCCAAGGGGAAATGAGCGAGATCGACGCCGTACGGCTGAACTTCAGCCCCACGACGCTGCACATACTGAACGCGATCCTCGGGATCGTGATGTTTGGCGTGGCACTCGATCTGCGCGGCGAGGACTTCCGCCGCGTCATCGAGCGACCGCGCCCGGTGTTGATTGGACTGGCGGGCCATTATCTGGTTTTCCCCGCCGTCACCTTTCTGCTCGTGCTCGCCATCAAGCCGCCGCCGAGCGTGGCGCTGGGGATGATGCTCGTGGCCAGTTGCCCGGCGGGCAACATCTCCAACTTTCTCGTGCATCTCGCGCGTGGAAACACGGCGCTGTCGGTGAGCATCAGTTCCACCTCGACGGTGCTGAGCGTGATTGCGACCCCCGTGGTGCTGCGCTTCTGGGGTTCGCAGTACGCGCCGACGCGCGCCATTCTGCGCGCGGTGGCGGTGGATCCGGTGGAAATGTTCGTCACCATCTTCTTGCTCCTCGGACTGCCGCTGGCGGCCGGCATGCTGGTGCAGCGCCGCTGGCCCGCGCTGGCCGACCGCGTGCGCACGCCCATGAAGCGGCTCTCGATTGCGATTTTCGCTGCCTTTCTGGTGCTCGCCCTCGCCGCCAACTGGCAGTACTTCGTGAAGTACGTGGGGCGCGTGGTCGCCGCCGTCGTGCTGCACAACGCATTGGCGCTGACCACCGGCTACTGGACCGCCGCCGCCTTCGGGCTCCCCGTGCGCGATCGGCGGGCTGTCTCCTTTGAAGTCGGTATTCAGAACTCCGGCCTCGGCCTCATTCTCATCTTCACGTTCTTCAACGGGCTCGGTGGCGCGGCCATCGTGGCGGCGTGGTGGGGAATCTGGCACGTGGTGGCCGGCCTGAGCCTCGCGACCTTCTGGAGCCGACGTCCCCTGGCGGACGCGCGCGCCGCGTGACGGCGCAGCCCGAATGACCGCGCGCGTGCTCGTCACCGGTTCGTCGGGGTATGTGGGATCAGTCCTGCTCGCCGAGCTCGGGGCACGAGTGCAGCGCGGGCAACTGGGCGCCGCGATTGGGGCTGACGTGCGCGCCCCGGCCTCGGTACCGGCCGGCGCGACGTTCATGCAGCACGATGTGCGGAACACCGGCCTTGCCGCGGCGTTGCGCGAACACGGCATCACCTGCGTGGTGCATCTCGCGTCCATCGTGACGCCGGGGCGCGACAGCTCGCGCGCGTTCGAGTACAGCGTGGATGTCGACGGAACGGAACGCGTCCTCGAAGCCTGCGTGGCGGGCGGGGTTCGGCGCCTCGTCGTGACCTCGAGCGGCGCCGCGTACGGCTATCACGCCGACAATCCGCCCTGGCTCACCGAAGAACACCCCATACGGGGCAACGAGGCGTTCGCGTACAGCTGGCACAAGCGGCTGGTTGAGGAGATGCTGGCGCGCGCGCGCACCGAGCATCCGTCGCTGGAGCAGTTGATCTTCCGCGTGGGCACCATTCTTGGCGCCTCGGTCAACAACCAGATCACGGCCTTGTTTGAAAAGCCGCGCCTGCTTGCCATCCGCGGCTCCGCGTCGCCCTTCGTCTTCATTCACGACGCCGACCTCGTGACACTGCTGGCGCAGTCGGTAGACGCCCCCGTCACGGGGATCTTCAACGTGGCGGGCGACGGCGCGATGTCGATCGACGACATCGCTGCCACGCTCGGCAAGCGCGTGGTGCGGCTGCCGGCGTGGCTACTCACCTCCGCGCTGGCCGTGCTGCACCCGCTCGGTCTCACGCGGTACGGCCCGGCGCAGGTGAACTTCCTGCGCTACCGTCCCGTGCTCGACAACGCACGCCTGAAGGCCGTGTTCGGCTTTACGCCGCGGCTCACGTCGCGCCAGGTCTTCGACCTGTGGATGCGGAGCCGCAGCGGCCGGTAGACGCCGCGCCTACTCGGCTGGTAGACGCCGCAGCTACGCTGCCTCCTTCTTGCACCCGGCCATCCCGAGGTAGCCGAGGATCTTTTCCAGCGGGCAGAAGTTGGTGAAGCTCGACTGCAGCAGGTTGAGGCCAACGAAGGCCGTGAACCAGTACCAGCGCGTGTCGACCATCATCGCGAGGGCGATGCTGGCGAGGATGAAGACGCCGGCGAAGCGGCGAATGATGCGATCAGGGCACATACCTTTGGGGGAAGGGGAAGGGAGCAGGGGGGATTGAGGATTGGCAAGCGGGCTACTGGAACTGTTCGACGGGCAGCACGGCGAAATGCAGGCGTTCACCGGCGACGAGTGACGTCTGCAGGGCGGCCAGACCGGCAGCGACTTCCGGGGCACGGTCGGCGGTCACCACGGAGGTGACCACCGTCTCTTCGCCCGGCCAGGCGCGTGTCCCTTCGATGCGTCCGTGCGTGCCCGCGCCGTGGGCGCGGGGAAACTCGGTGTAGCCGGCCGCGCCGTGAGCGAGCAGCGTTTCGGCGACGCGCGCGGCGCGCGGCCCCGCGTAGATGATCCAGAACATCTTCATTTCGCCTCCTCCTCGGCCGAGCGCTGGAGCTGCCAGTAGAGCAGCGGCACGACCACCATGGTGAGCAACGTGGCCACGATCGCGCCGCTGATCAGCGCCACGGCGAGGCCCTGGAAAATCGGGTCGAGCACCATCACGATGCCGCCGACCACGACGGCCGCGGCGGTCAGCGCGATGGGACGGAACCGCACGGCCCCCGCCTCGAGTACCGCATCGCGAAGCGAACGGCCGCGGTCCTGCGCCAGCTGGATGAAGTCGACCAGCAGGATCGAGTTGCGCACGATGATGCCGGCCAGCGCGATCATGCCGATCATCGACGTCGCCGTGAAGAACGCGCCGGTGAGGGCGTGCCCAGGCAGAATGCCGATGAGGGTCAGCGGAATCGGCGCCATGATGACCAGCGGGATGGTGAACGACTGGAACCAGCCGACCACCAGCACGTAGATGAGCACGAGCACGATGGCGAAGGCGAGACCAAGGTCGCGGAAGACCTCAATGGTCACCTGCCACTCGCCGTCCCACTTGAGCGCGATCTCGTCCAGACGGTCGGGCTGCGTGGCGTTGTAGCGGTGAATGGCCGCCCCCTGCACGCGCAGCGAGTCGATGCGCGCGTTCATCGCGAGGATCGCGTACACCGGGGCCTCCACGGAGCCCGCGACATCGCCCGTCACGTACACCACGGGACGCAGGTTGCGACGCATCCGCGTGGTCTCGATAGTCTGCGAGTCCACGGTCACATAGCGGGCCAGCGGGCGCGGCCCGAAGGCCGTCGCCACCGGCATCGCCAGGAGCGCCCCTTCGGAGGACCGGTCACGCGCGGCGAGCCGCGGCGTGATGGCCACGCCCTCGCGGGCCTGCTCCGACTCGGCACCCGTCACCGGCATGCCGTTGAGCGCCAGCACCAGCGTGCGCGCAATCTGCTCGACCCTCGCCCCGTCCTGCGCGGCCCGCACGCGGTCCACGCGGAACCGACGCTGTGCCCCGGGGGCGTCAATGCTCCAGTCCACGTCCACCACGCCAGGCGTCGACTCCATGATCGAGCGCACCTGCTCCGCCGCCGCCACGCGCAGCGAGTCGGTGGGAGCGTAGATCTCGGCGACGAGCGTCGAGAGCACCGGCGGGCCCGGCGGAATCTCGGCCACCTTGGCGCGCGCGCCGTAGACGCGTGCAATCGAGTCGACCGCCGGCCGCACGGCGACGGCAATGTCGTGGCTCTGGCGCGACCGCTCGCCCTTGGGCTTCAGGTTCACCTGCAAGTCGGCCACATTGGCGCCACGCCGCATGAAATAGTGCCGCACGAGGCCGTTGAAGTTGAACGGCGCCGCGGTACCGGCATACACCTGCGTGTGCGTCACCTCGGGCACGCGCCGCAGGTACTCGGCGATCTGCCGCGCCGCCGCCTGCGACGTTTCCAGCGCCGTGCCTTCGGGGAAGTCGAGCACCACCTGGAACTCGGACTTGTTGTCGAACGGCAGCATCTTCACCTGCACCAGCTTCACGCCCACCAGCGCCATCGAGCCGACGAGCAGCACGCCAATCACCGCGTAGAAGCGGCGGCGGTGCGCGCGGTCATCCATCAGCGGCTCCATGATGCGCGCGTAGAACTTGGCAAAGCCCGACGCCTCCTCGGGCTCGTGCTCGCGTCCCTCGACCGGCGCGGCGAGCGGCTTTACGTGCCCGCGCAGCAGCCGCAAGGCGAGCCACGGCGTCACGATGAACGCGACGCCCAGCGACGCCAGCATCGCCACCGACGCCCCCACCGGAATGGGACGCATATACGGCCCCATCAGGCCCGACACGAAGGCCATCGGCAGAATGGCGGCGATGACCGTGAAGGTCGCGAGAATCGTCGGATTGCCCACTTCGTCCACGCCTTCCACCGCCGCGTCTTCCGCGCCCACGCGGCCCATCTGCAGGTGACGGTAGATGTTCTCCACCACGACGATGGCGTCATCCACCAGAATGCCGATGGAGAAGATGAGGGCGAAGAGCGTGATGCGGTTGAGCGTGTAACCCAGCGCGTAGTAGGCGAACAGCGTGAGCGCGAGCGTCACCGGAACGGCGACCAGCACCACCAGCGCCTCGCGCCAGCCAAGGAAGAAGCCGATGAGCAGCGTGACGGAGAGCGTGGCGATGATGAGATGGAGGATCAGTTCCCCCGCCTTCTCGGCCGCCGTTTCGCCGTAGTTGCGCGTCACCTCGTAGTCCACGCCGGCCGGGAGAAGGCGCGACCGCGACGCTTCCAGGCGATGCAGCGCCTCTTCGGCCACGCGCGTGGCGTTGGAGCCGTGCCGCTTGGCCACCTGCAGCGTGACCGCCGCCTCACCCGCCTTGCCAGCGGCGAGGTGCGACACATAGTTGGTGGGCTCACCAAACCCTTCGCGCACCGTCGCGACCGACGCCACGTAGACCGGGGCGCCGCTGCGCGTGCTGACCACGACGCGTCCAACGTCGGCGGCCGTCGTGAGCCCGGCGCCGACCGCCACGCGCACCACGGCATTGCCGGTGGCGTACTCGCCCGCCTGCAGCCGTGCATTGGCCCCCTGCAGCGCCATCGCGACTTCGCCCGGCGTGACGCCGGCTGCGGCAAGCCGTGCGGCGTCCATGGTCACGGAGATTTCGCGCGGCTGACCGCCAATGACTGACGTGGCAGCCACATCGGCCACCGTGCGGATCTCATCTTCCACATGCAGCGCCATCTGGCGCAGCGCGTTGATGTCGGTGTTCGCACCGTGCAGCGTGATGGCCAGCACCGGCACGTCGTCGATGGCGTGCGGCTTGACCAGCGGCGGCAACACGCCGGTGGGAATCAGGTCGACATCGGACTGCAGCTTGGCGTGCACGCGCACGACCGAGCGTTCCTGGTCCTCGCCCACCTTGAAGCGGACGGTGACGACGGCGTAGCCATCGCCGCTCATCGCGTAGACGTGATCGACGCCGGGGAGTTCCCACATGCGGCGCTCGAGCGGACGCGCCAGGTGATTTTCCACTTCCTTGGGGCCAGCGCCCGGCATGGCGACGATGACGTCCACCATGGGCACCGAGATCTGGGGCTCTTCCTCGCGCGGCGTGGCCACCAGGCCCAGCGCGCCGACGGCGAGCGAGGCCAAGGTGACGAGCGGCGTCAGCTTGGAGGTGAGGAAGGCGCGAGCGACGCGTCCGGCGATACCCACGGTTAGCGCCCCGCGCCGGCGAGCACGACGCGCTCCCCAGCCTGAAGGCCCGTGCGCACGATCACGCGGTCACCGCGCACCTCGCCCAGTCGCACCCAGCGCAGTTCGGCGCGATTCTCGCGCACCACCCGCACGCCCGTGAGGTCGCCCTCGCGCACCACGGCCGACAGCGGGATGAGCAGCGCACGTTCGGTCGTGCCACTCGTCACCAGCAGCGTGGCGGCACCGCCCGCGGGGAGCTGTCCGTCACGGTTGGCGACCACCGCGTTGATGGTGTACATCGTGGCAGCGGACGGGACGACACCCTCGATGACGGCGCGCACCGCTACGCCCTCGATGCGGGCGTCCATTGTCTGCCCCGCCTTGAGGCCACGCACCATCGCGGCCGGAACGGCCGCCGAGATGCGGAGCCGCGAGGCATCCTGCACGGTGACGAGCGGCGCGCCCGGCGCGGCGAAGTCGCCCGCGTCGACGAACCGGTGCGTCACCACACCGGCGAATGGCGCACGCAGCACGCCGTAGGCACGCACGGCGTTCAGTTCCACTGCCCCCGCGCGGGCCGCATCAAGCCCCGCTGCGGCGCGAGCCAGGCCCGCTTCCACGGCATCCAGCTGTGCGCGCGGCGCAGCGCTGTCGGCGTAGAGCGCGCGGATGCGCTTGGCCTGGGCCTGCGCTTCGCGGTGCGCTGCTTCGGCGGCCGCGATGCCCGCCGATGCCTGCGCCGACTTGGCGTCCAAGTCGGCCGCATCGAGCTTCACCAGCGACGTGCCCGCAGCGACGCGCGCGCCTTCGTTGACGAGAACGGCGGTGACGGCGCCCATCAGCTTGGTGCTGAGCGTCGCTTCGGCGATGGGAAGGGCCGGGCCGGAGGCCTCGAAATCGGCAGGAAGCAGTGTGTCGACCACCGCGACGCTGGGGCCAGCGGCCGCGGCTGGCACATCGGCCGCCGGGGTGTTCTCACCGCCGCAGGCGGCCGCGAGGAGAAAGAGGGCCGGCGCGAGGCCGGCGCGGAGCAAGTTCATATGAGTCATTGGGGGTCTCAGCGGGAGTCGGAGTCGAGGGACGCGAGGTCGGCCGGATCGCCGCCCCACGCCCGGAGCCGCGCAGCCGCCGCGGCGATCAGTTGAAAGCGGGCATCAGAACGCATCAGGCGCGCTTGGGTGTTGGCAGCTGCGGCATCGAGCAGTTCGCTGATGGCCGCGAGGCCGCCTTCGTACTTGCGGCGCACAATGCGCAGCGCCTCGTCGGACTGCTGCACCGACGTGTCGGCGATGGCGACGCGTGCCGTGGCGACGCGCCACGACTCGTCAGCCTGTTCGCGCTCGAGCGACGCCGCGGCGCGCGCACCCTCGGCTTGTACATCGGCGCCACGCGCACGGGCGATGGCGCCCTGACGATCGGCCCACTCTGCGCCACCGCCAAATGGTGACCACGAGAGCATGGCGCCCAGCGTCCACATCGGCTTGCCGGCCCCGACGCGGTCGGGAGCGTTCCATTCGTAGCGCGCAAAGCCGTTGAGGCGCGGGAGCATTGCTGCGCTGGCGCGCTGACGGTCGAGGCGTGCGGCGTCGCGTGCCAGTTCCGCAGCGCGCACGTCGGCGCGTGCGTTAGAGCCATCGCGCACGGCCAGACGGGCGTCGGCGAGCGGGAGTGCGGCGGGGAGCACAAAGGCCGTGTCACCCGGGGCACCCAGCAGCACGGCGAGTTGGGCGCGTGCCATCCGCGCGCGCGACTCGGCTTCGAGTCGCTGGGTCATGACGTCGCCGGCCCGGACGCGCGCCAGCAGCGCATCGGAGCGCGTGACGAGCCCGTTGGTGGCAGCCAGTTCGGCGGCGCGCACGTGTTCGGTGGCCGCACGCTCGGCGGCGCGCATCGTGGCGGCCATTTCACCCGCGACGACGGCGCCGTAGAACGCCTGGACGACGTTGGCGCGCGTGGTCACGCGAGTCCAGTCGGCCTGGGAGGCGCTGGCCGCGGAAGCCGCGCGCGCGGCGCGGAGTCCGGCCCACGCGTCGACGTTCACCAGCGGCTGCTGCAGGGTGAGTCCTGCGGCGTAGTTGGTGATGGCCGCCGGATCGTTGAGCGTGGCCGGGTTGAAGCTGGCCATCGAAACGCCGCGCTGCTTGAGCGAGAAGCCGAAGGCGTTGATCGGGTCGGTGGTGCGCAGCAGCGACGCATCGGCGCCGATAGCGGGAAGGACGCCGCGCAGGGCGCCCGCGGCTACCGCGCGCTGGTTGTCGGCTGCGGCGCGCGCGCCGCGATTGGCGAACGCCGCCTGATCGGCGCGACGCAGGGCATCGGCGAGGGTGAGGCGTGGGGCGGGCGCTGCGGCCTGCTGTGCCGTTTGGGCGGCCAGCGGCACAGCAGCGGAGAGGGCGGCCGCGAGGAGCAACCGTCGGGTCATATGCAGAGTGGTGGTGGTTCGGGGAGGTCTGGCGCGTCGCCGGTGGCGCCGGCCGTATTACTAATCTGCTATATAGTTATGTAGTTATACAGTAAAACGCAAGGGGTCCCCGACAGGCGGCGGTACTGCCGCGCGACGCGCCGCCAACGAAAAACGCCACGCGGCATTCCGCGTGGCGTTCACCTTCCCTCCCCCGCTGGCGCTTACCGCGCCGCGACAACCCTTTGCTCGGCCTCGATGTCCGCCTCGAGCCGGTGGCACATGATCTCGCAGAGCGCGAGCACATCCTTGTCAGCGAGCGCATAATGCACGAAGAGCCCGTCCCGGCGCCGGCTGACGAAACCGCACGCATGCAACTGCTGCAGGTGCTTGGACAAGTTCCCCTGGCCTAGCCCGGTCAGCTCCACGAGTTCGGTCACCGTGCGCTCCTTCCCTTCGAGCGCGTGCAGGATGGACAGGCGCGCCGGCTCGGCGAGCGCCCGGAACTGTCCGGCGATGAGCCCGAGCAACTCGGGGGTCGGCTCGCGCTTGGCGCGGCCACGAGGACGCAGTGTCATGCACATAAGGTAATACACTCCGGGCTGTCGGAGAATTGCCCGCGCGAGGGGAAACGGCACGCGACAACATATATTCGTATTTACTACTACAGTAATATACACCCATTTTTCCCGGCGCGCCATATCCCCCCCCCCCCTCGCGGCACCGGCAAACCCGTCCACCGGCCGCCGTAACGCCCCTGCGCGATCCTCGACGCGCGCGCCGTTCGCGGCACAACAAAGCCCCCAGCGAATCATCGCCGGGGGCTTCGTGTCAACGGCGGCGCCGCTCAGTTCTTCTTGACCACCGTCGGCAGCATATAGACGATGCCCAGGAAGATCGCGCCGAGCCCGAGCGCCACGCCCACGGCGGGGAGCCCCAGCACCTGGTCGAGCGTCAGCTTGCCGTAGTCCATCAGCTTGTTGATGGGGGCAATGACCGAAGAGAAGACGAGGGTGAAGACCAGCGCCCCCACGACGCCTCCGAGCAGCGCGACGAGCGCATCCTTGCGTCCCTCGCCCGCGCCAACCACGCACGTGCCGGGGCAGTACCCGCCCAGCCCAAAGCCCACACCGAACACGAGGCCGCCGAGCAGCACGCCCACGACGTAGGTCGGCTTGATCTCAAAATGCATCGCGTCCTTGCCGAGCACGGCCGAGGCGAGGTAGGCCAAGATGGCCCCGACGGCGATGGTGGTGGCCATGAACTTGATGACCGACAGGTTCTCGAGCCGCAGGTTGGCGGCGATCATCGAGGGGCTCGACGCGCGGACGCGCTGGATGAGCGCGCCCATCGCGACACCCGCGATCAAGGCATAGATAGCAGCGGTCATCTTAGTTCCCTCCCTTCTGCAGAAGCTTGGCGGTGAGGATGCCGGTGGCGAAGACGCCCCCGGCGAAGATCAGGCCGCTCACCGAGAGCTGCATGATGCCGGAGATGATGTGTCCGCTGGTGCAGCCGCCGGCGATGCGCGCGCCAAAGACGATCAGAAAGCCGCCGATGAACGCATCGCGATAGCGGCGCGCCGTGGTCTTTTCTCCAGCGTGCGGGTACTCGGCGGCCGCCGCCTTATCGCCCGTCAGCTTGGCGGCCAGGAAGCCGCCGATCAGAAGGCCGAGGAGCAGGAACGTCTCCGGCTTGATCAGCGACCCCATTTTCTCGAGGTACGGATTGGCGTGCGCCATATCGGGGGCGAGCCGGCGCATGATGGCGCCAATGAAGCGCGGATAGGTGCCGGAGACGCCAATCGGTCCCCACGTCAGGATGCTGAGCGCGCCGACCACGCCAAAGATCACACCGAACTTCGCCCACGCCGGAACCCCCGACGAGCCAGCGGCGACCGAGGAGGCCGGGGGGGCCTGGGTTGCGGATTGTGCCATGCAGTTCTCCCGCGAGAGGTTCTGGCCGGCGGCAGCGCGCGCCGGCCGTGGACTACTTCACTTCGTTGCCGCCGCGCCGGTTGTCGTCCACGAACTTGTCCCGGTACGGCATCTTCACCTGCATCAGCGACGCCGAGTCGAGCGTGGCAGACATCGGAATCACTTCGTTCGCGGCCAGCAGGAACGCGGTGAGTGCATACACCTCGTCGTTGGTCAGCGACCCCGGCTGCAGCAAGGGCATTGCCCGGCGCACGTAATCGAACACCGTGGTGGCATGCGGCCAATAGTTGCCAATCGACTTCTGCAGCTTGAAGTCGTTGGCGAACGCGAAACCTTCTGCCTTGGGATCTCGGCTGATGAGCAGCGGGAAGGCAGGCAGCATGCCCTGCCCCTTGGGGCCGTGGCACATGGAGCACTTCTTCTGGAAAAGATCGGCGCCCGCGGTAGCCGAACCAGAACCGGCAGGGAGGCCGTTGCCATCGGGGCCCACGTCAAGGTCCAGCGCCGCCACTTCGGCCGGCGTCACCGCGCGCCCCAACCCGTAGTGCTTGGCCGGGATCGCGGAGAAGCCGGCCGCTGCGCCATTCGCGGCGGCGGGTTGGTCTTCGGAGCACGCGCCCAGCGCGACAAGCACCATCACGAGCATTCGGCGCATGGTCAGGTCTCCCCGTGAAAGGTGACCGTGCCATCGGCCGCCACCTTCCACCCGACGATCGGGTTGAAGTGGAAGTCGGTGCCGATGCCGCGCACCTTGAGCAGTTGCTTGCGCGTCGGCTGCACATAGCCCGTCTCGTCGGTCGCGCGGCTGAGGAGCACGGCGGGCTTGCCGTCCCACTCCCACATATGCGTGAACCGCACCGGCGCCTTGCGGCCGGTGGTGGGTGACAGTTCGGCATCGTGCCACGACGAGCCATCGTCGGTGCTGACTTCGACGCGCGTGATGTTACCGCGACCCGTCCACGCCAGACCGGTGACCGGCCACCACCCCTTGGCGAGCACCTTGGGATGAGCGGGCGACGTAATGACCGACTTGGCGTCCATATCGAAGCTGTACTGACGCGCCGTGCCGTCGGGGAGCGGATCGGTGTACTTGCTGGTTTCCCAGCGCGTCGCCCACGGGCGGGTGCCTAGTTCCAAGCGGCGCAGCCACTTCACGCTCACGTTCCCCTCCCAGCCGGGCAGGAGCAGGCGCAGCGGAAAGCCCTGTTCCGGGCGAAGCGGCTCGCCGTTCTGCGCCCAGACGAGCAGCGCGTCATCCATCGCCTTGGGCATCGGGATGCTGCGCGTCATGATGCACGCATCGCCGCCCTCGGCCAGGAACCAGGTCGCCGCGGGCTTGGCGCCGGCTTCGTCGAGCAGCACCTTGAGCGGCACACCGGTCCATTCCGTGTTGCTCACCAGCCCGGCGACTTTCTGCGGCGTCATTTCGGGCTTGGGTTCGCGATACGCCGCGCGCCCGTTGCCCGAGCACTCAATGAAGTGCGTCCGCGTCACCTGCGGAAAGCGCTTCACGTCGTCGACCGAGAGCATCAGCGGCGTGGCCACGAGTCCATGGATCAGCAGCGTGTGCCGCGCCGGGTCGATGAGCGGAATGCCCGCGTGGTGGCGCTCGAAATGCAGATCGGCCGGCGTGATGGTGCCCGTCAGATCCTGGAGCGGCGTCAGCGAGTTGCCCACCGTTTCGCCGAATGGAGTGCGCGACGGCTTGAAGAATGTGGAGCGCGCGCCCACCTGCGAGGTGGGAGCCCCCGGCAGCTTGGTGGCATCGGGCGGAACGACCGGGGCTACCGGCGCCGCCGCCTTCGGCCCCGGCCCCCCCGCGACGAGCGGGAGGCCGGCAGCGACGGCGACACCACTGGCGCCCGCCGCACCTGCGAGCAGGTCGCGACGCGAGAGCGTGTCGCCCTGCCCCTCGCCGCCCGCGAGGTGCATGTGCGCGGATCGGTCGCTCATCGGTAGCGCCGGCGCGCCATCGCGCTCCGTCGGCTGATCGTGGCGACGACGAGAAGAGTCGCGGCGCATCGGGGTCACTTCTTCTCAGCCACGCGGCCGATCCGGGCCGGATTCGGCACTAACGCGCCCTGCGGATTGGCGCGCGGCAGCAGGGTCGCCGGCGGACGATGCGCCTCGTGCCCCTTGGTGTTGTACGGCACGTCGGCGGGGGCACCGCCCATCGGCCAGTCGCTTTCCTTGCCCGGCGAATCGGGGCGCGGATGCGAGTTAATGAAGGCCGCGAGATCAAACGCCTCCTGCGGCTGCAGCGAGCCAGGCGCCGTCTGCGGCATGTTGTGCCAGATGAACGAGGCCGCGCGCTCTTCGCGCGCCATCGAGGCGCCAATGGAGTACGAGGTCGGTCCCCAGAGTGCCGGGATCGGGCCGTTGCCCTTGCCTTCGGTGCCGTGGCAGGTGACGCAGAGCTTGGTCGTAAAGAGCTGTTCGCCGCGCGCGAGGTCGCCGACCAGCGTGTCCTTCATACTGATGATGCCGTCGGTCCCCGCGATCTTGGTGCCGACCGGCACGTCGTAGGAGATGAAGGCGAGGTAGGCGAGGATGTCGGTCATTTCGCGACTGCCCACCGGAATCGCGTTCCCCGCGAGCGAGCGCGTGAAGCAGTAGTTGACGCGATCGGCCAGCGAAATCACCGCCCCCGAGCGCGGCATGTACTTGGGGAAGCGCGAGTGCGCGCCAGTCAGCGGCGCGGCCGTGCGCTTGAGCCCGTCGTTCTGGTGGCAACTCGTGCAGCGCAACGCCGAGGTGGCGTAGGCGGGCAGCGATTCGGGCGTGAAGCGAATGAGGTACAGGCCCCGCTTGATGGACGCCCCGAGCGAATCG
>JARIEY010000057.1 GCA_031127085.1 Gemmatimonadota bacterium
CCGCCAAGGCGGTCCGCTCTGTCTCGGAGAGCGTAATCTCGAAGGTCCGCGGGCGTCCACCAGGCATAGCGTCTCCAGGAAAGATATGCCCAAAGACGCTGCAAGAATAATGCTAGTAACTAATGAGTCACAACACTAGTCCGCGACAGCGCCTCGAAGAGGCTCACCGACGGCAAGGCCGACCTGGTGGCGTTCGGACGCGCGGCGCTCGCCAATCAACGCCATCGACTTCTCGACGTTCTATACGCCCGGGGAGAAGGGGTACATCGACTATCCGGCGGCGGCGGCCGTTGCCGGCTGCGCCGCTACGCCTGCCGCGCGCCAATCCGCCCCTGCTCGCGTCCTAGCCAGACGCCGAGCAGGAGCCAGATAAAGGCCAGCGGCACGGCGGCGTACGCAATACCGGACATCCCGAGCCCCAGCGCGGCGAGTCCCGCGTAGCCCCACGCACCAATCTGGTCGCCGGCGCGATAGACAAAGGTCTCAATGAAGTTCTTGGCCTTGTACTTGTCTTCGCGCGGCACCACGGTGAACAAAATCTCCATCGACGGGTTGTTCAGCGCGAAGTTCCCGGCGCGCCGCAGCACAGCCATCGCCGCGACAACCGCGAACACGGGCCACGTGCCCAGCGCGGCAAAGCCGATGAGACTCACCAACGGCAGGAAGGCCATCGATCGCGCGAGCCCGAGCCAGCGAATCAGCCGGCCGGTCAGGAAGATCTGCGTGACGAGCGTCAGCGACTGCACCACCAGTTCGATGCGGGCCATCACTGCGGTGCGCGCTGCACGATCGGCGTACGCCTTGCCCACGATGTCGGTCTGCTCGAAGTACAGGATCGTCGACCCCATCGTCAGCAGAATGAGGAAGGCCGAGATCCCCAGCAGGTAGGGCGAACTCGTCACGTGCGAGAAACCCGCCCACAGCGACCCGCCGATCGGCTGATCCTCGCGCACGGCCTCCTCGCCGTCGGCCGCCCGCTGACGCGCGGGGAACCGAAGCACGCACAGCACCGCCAGCTCAATGAGCGTCGCCGACAGCAGCAGCAGGTTGGGCGTTCCGATGCGCGGGGCCAGTTCCGCCGTCACCGCCGATCCAATCACCGACCCGAGCGAACCGCCCACGGCGATGAAGCCGAACAGCCGCTTGGCCTGCTCGCTGCGGAACGTGTCCGCCATGAACGCCCAGAAGATGGACACCACGAACAGGTTGAACACGCTCGTCCACACAAAAAACACGCGGCCAATCCAAACATCCGCCGCCGACCCCTCCACCGGCGCCACAAACGTCATCAGCGCATAGAACACCAGGATGTTGGCGATGAAGAAGTGGTAGGTGATCGCGATGAACTTGCGCACCGGATACCGCACCACGAGCGCCGCAAAGAGCGGATTGGCCACGAGAACGG
Organism: Gemmatimonadota bacterium; assembly: GCA_031127085.1. Taxonomy (GTDB): domain Bacteria; phylum Gemmatimonadota; class Gemmatimonadetes; order Gemmatimonadales; family Gemmatimonadaceae; genus PNKL01. Next base: position 1,406 of record JARIEY010000057.1, read on the forward strand.
CCGCCAATGTCCCGGCGAACAGAAACGGGAGCTTATTCACGCCCGTCGCCACGGCCACGGCCTCGCGCATCGGGCGCAGCACGAACCACCCGCTGAGCACGAAGAAGAAATACGCGAACGACACGAGCATCGTGCGCACTTCGCCGGGCCGGACGTCCACCGTCCGGCGCAGCATCGCATACACGCGGCCCGTGGAGGGTTCGCTCACTCCTGCCCCGCCGCCTTCTGCTTGGCGTGCCAGGCCGCGAGCACCTCGGCCTCACGCTTCATATCCAGTCCGTTCACGGCCCCGCGAAGCGTCGCATCTTGATCGGCCTGCGGACGCGTGCGGTGCCAGTCGAGTGTCGTCTTGGCGGTGTCGGCCACCGACCGGAAGGTGAGCCCCTGCGCGATGGCCTTGGCCGCGCTGCGGCGCTGATAACCGGCCGTCGCGCCATAGGGCGGCTGCCAGACCGTCATATGCCGCCACGGCCGCACCCCCTGCTCCTGCAGAAATGCCCACGGCACCCACGTCAGGCGCCCGGGCGTCGCGGTGATCGCCTTCACGCCGTACAACATCTCCGCAATCGTCATCGGCTTTTCGGGGCCGATCACGTTGAACGTGCCCAACACCCGCTGCTCGGCGAGCCGCACCGAGAACTCGGCGAGATCGCGCACGTCAATGAACTGGCACGGATCATCTGGCTTGTCGGGGGCCAGAATCTCACCGCCCGCATCAATGCGCGCCGGCCAATAGGTGAACCGGTCCGTGCGGTCGAGCGGCCCCACAATCAAGCACGGACGCACCACCGTCCACCGCCCGGCATACGCCTTGGCCACTTCCTGCTCAGCGCGCACCTTGAGCGCGCCATAGTAGCGCGAGGCGTGCGCCGGATCGAGCGTGTACGGATCGACATCGGCGGGGAGCGACGCGACGGGGCTGTTCTCGTCGAGCCCAATGATGCTCTGGTCGCTGTACACCGACGTGGTGGACTGAAACACGTAGTGCTTCACATTGCCGGCCAGGTGCTGCGCAGCATTGCGCACCCAGGCGGGGAACGTCGTGGGGTTGTCGAGCACCACGTCGAACGTTCGCCCCTTCAGCGCGCTGGTGTCGCCGTTGAGATCGCCGACGAGTTCCTCGGCCACCTTGCCGGTGAATACGCCGGGGCGCGTCTTGTTGCGGTTGAAGAGCGTCACACGATGGCCACGGGCGATGGCATAGTTCACCTGCTCAGGGCCGGTGAAGCCTGTGCCGCCGAGGATCAGGATGTTCAATGATGCCGGCGCCTTGGTAACCGGCTGCGGCAGGAGAAACGGATCGTCCTGCCCGAGTAGCGTGCGCGGAAGACCAGTAAGGCCAATCGCGCCGCCGATGGCGGCACCGGTGCGAAGAAATGAACGGCGGCTAGTCATTGTCAGCCCCTCCCTTGGGCTTGGCTCTCCAGGCGGCAAGCACCTCGGCTTCCTTGGCGGCGGCAAGACCAGAGATCGTCCCCTCGGCCGTCGCCTTGCGCTCGGCCTCCGTGCGCGTCTTGTGCCAGGCCAGCGTCTCGGCGGCCGTCACGGCGAGCGGACGGAACGTGAGCCCCGCCTTCACGGCGCGGTCGTTGTTGCGGCTCAAGAAGCCCGCCGTGGGCCCCACCGGCGGCAGCCAGACCGGCATATGGCGCCAGCCGCGCACGCCCTGCGCGGTGAGGAAATCGGCCGGAATCCACGTGAACTGCGCACCGGCCGTCGTCACCGCCTTGATGCCGTACAGCAGTTCCGACATCGGGCGCACGTGCCCCACCGCATTGAAGGTGCCAATCACCTTCTGCTCTGCCAGACGCACCATCCACTCCGCGAGATCGCGCGAGTCGATCCACTGCGTGGGATCGTCCGGCGTTCCCGGAGCAACCACATCGCCACCGGCATCGATGCGCGCCGGCCAGTAGGTGAAGCGGTCGCTGCGATCGAGCGGCCCCACGATCAAGCCGGGACGCACCACCGTGACCTTTCCGGGATACTGCCGCTCCGCTTCCTGCTCGGCAAAGGTCTTGAGCGCCCCGTAGTACTTCCCCGCGTTCTCGCGCACGGTGGTGTACGGATCGAGGTCGGCCGGCATCGGCGTTGTGCCGTCACTCTCGTCCATGTTCGGACGGCTGTTGTCCGGGTACACCGACTCGGTGGAGATGAAGATGTAGTGCCCGATGTTGCCGCGCAGATGCTGGGCCGCGTTGCGCACCCAGAAGGGGAACGTGGTGGGGTTGTCGAAGACGACGTCGAACTTTTGCCCCGCCAGCGCGCTCACGTCGTCATTGAGATCGCCAATCAACTGCTCGACCTTGCCCTTGAAGTAGTCGGGGCGGGTCCGGTTGCGGTTGAAGAGCGTGACCTTGTGGCCCCGCGCGAGTGCGTACTCGACTTGCTCGGGGCCGGTAAAACCGGTGCCGCCGAGAATGAGGATGTTGAGCGCCATCTGGAGCGTACCCCGGATCGGAGGGTGGGTGGTGGCCCAGCGTGCGATCTGCGACCGGAGAAGTTTACCGCGCGGCGCGCGCGCGCGCCTCCATCTGGGCCGCTTCGGTACCGCGCCCGCGCTGCCGCTGCAGCTTGGCGTACTCCACCAGCACCTCGGCCACCTCGGGGGATTCGCGCCCAAACGCCGTCTCGCGGATCTGCAGGGCGCGGCGGTAATGCACATCGGCCTCGCCCAAGCGTCCGGCGTCGCGCCCCACGTTGCCCAGGTCGAACTCGGTAGTCGCGATGCGCGGGTCGGCGGGGTCGACGCGCTTCTGCAGGATGCTGAGGGCGCGCTGGAGTCGCTCCTCCGCCTCGGCGAACCGTCGGTCACGCCAGGCGATTTCCCCGAGGTTGATGTTGATCGACGCGACGTTGGGGTGGTCGTCGCCGAGCGCTTTCGACAGATTCGCCTCGGCCCGCCGATAGTAGCGCTCGGCCTCGCCGTAGCGCGCCAGACTGTAGTACACGATCCCCAGGTTGTTCAGTGCGCGGCCAAGTTCCGGGTGGTCGGGGCCCGCGACACGCTCGTACATCGCAATGGCGCGCTGGTAGGCGGGCTCGGCGTCCGCGTAGCGCTTCTGCGCCAGATACGACGAGGCCAGATGCCGCAGCGTGCGCGCGTAGTCCACATCTTCGCGCGCGGGGCTGGCGGCGCGCAGTGCGATGGCCCGCGTGAGCAGCGACTCCGCCTCGGCCAAGCGGCCGCGCGAGACCAACATCCCGCCAAGCGCGCTCAGCGGCACCATCAGGTCGGGATGCGAGGGCCCGAGTGCCCGCTCGCGCGCCCCGAGCGTGACGCGGTAGAGCGATTCCGCCGCCGCCAGTCGCCCCTGCTGCTGCTCGAGCCGGGCCAGTTCGAGCAGGCTCGCTTGCACATCCGCGTCCTCGTCGCCGGCGCGCGCACGACGCGTCGCCACGGCGCGCTCGAGCAATGGCTGCGCCTGCGCGAACAAGCCGAGTTCGCGATAGACCACGCCCATCGTGTGCATCATTTGCGCCTGCACCTGCGGTTGCTCGGCCAGTTCCACGCCAATGCGGTCGGCACCGCGGTCGAGAATTTCCCGCGCCGTCACCGTATTGCCGCGCGCTTCGCCCGGGTCGGACACTTTGAACAGCCCCGTCAGGAAGTTCGCCACCTGCCGCGACGTTTCCGCTTCACGCCGCGCCACTGACTCGGCGCGGCGCGCGCGCACGAGCCCCAGCGCCGCCACTGAGAGCCCCACGACGAGCGCGGCCGTGACCATCGTCCCCGCGGCCACGGCCAGCCGGTGGCGCCGGGCGAAGCGCGACAGCCGGTACAGCGCCGAGGGCGGGCGCGCCACCACCGGCTCGTCGTTCAGGTGCCGGTCGATGTCCATCGCCAGGCCGTTCACCGTCTCGTAGCGGCGCGTGCGGTCCGGATCGAGCGCCTTCATCACGATCCAGTCCAGATCGCCGCGCAGTTCGCGGCGCAACGTCTTGGGGTCCGAACGGCGCAGCATCGACACCGTGCTCCCCGCATTCCCCAGTGACGTGAACTTCGCGCTGGGCGTGCTTGGCGACGCCTCGCGGTTGGCCAGGCGCATCAGGTAGACGGCCAGCCCAACTTCCGTGGGATCGAGCGGCAGGTGCCCCACCAGCAGCTCGTACAGCATCACGCCCAGCGAGTAAATGTCGGTGCGCGTGTCCACGTCGAGCGCCGACGGATCGGCCTGTTCGGGGCTCATATACGCCGGCGTCCCCACGGCGCGCCCCACTTCGGTCAGCAGCGTCAGTTCGGTGAGCGGATTCGCCAGCGCCTTGGCGATGCCGAAGTCGATCACCTTGGGGACGGGGCGTCCGTCCTGCAGCGTGACCAGCACGTTGGACGGCTTGAGGTCGCGGTGAATCACGCCCTTCTGGTGCGCATGCTGCACCGCGTGACAGACGTCCACCATGATCCGCAGCCGCTCGCGCGTGCTGAGCCGGTGCGTGTCGCAGTACTCCGTGATCGACACGCCCTTCACCAACTCCATCACGAAGTACGGGCGCCCGTCGCTCGTCGCGCCGCCGTCGAGCACCTTGGCGATGCTCGGGTGGTCCATCACCGCGAGCGCCTGTCGCTCGGCCTCGAAGCGCGCCACCACTTCGCGGGTGTCCATTCCCGCCTTGATCACCTTCAGGGCCACGCGGCGGCGCACCGGCTCCGTCTGCTCCGCCGTGTACACCATGCCCATACCGCCGTGCGCGAGCACCCCTAGCACGCGGTAAGGACCCACGTGGTCGGGATGCTTCAGTCCGTCGGGCGCGCCGGACGCGCCGGCCCCCTCAGGGGCGGGCGCGTCGGTGGAGGAGACCATCGTCGTTCGGTGCGGCGGGGCCGACTATTCGATGATGATGTCGGGATCGATCGTCACCGGCTGGCTGCCGCCGCCCGGGACGCGGCACTGGAGGTGCACGTTATAGCCGTACGTGCCCTTCACGCGGGCCTCGCCGGTCTGCGCGCTTGTTGTCCCCCGCGGCATCGGGCCACTGAACGGCCAGGCCTGATTGGGATTCTTGAGCGAAATCACCAGCGAATCCGACGTTACCTGGCCGGTCATCCGCCAGACAATGCTGTCGCCCACCGCAATGGTGTCGCGCACCGGCGTCACGAACGCCGGCTGGTTGCCGTTGGGGCAGTGCACCATGATCTGCGACTTGCCGGCGCGGGTAGTGCGGGCGGTAAACGGGGCCGCGGCGATTCCGACGGCGAGCAGCGTGACACACGCCACAATAATTGTGCTGCGCTTCATGAGGGGGGGCTCCGGTGCGCGTGGGGAGGACGACGTCGGCGCCGAGAGGCGCGGACGAGCCAAGCAATTGTGCCGCAACGACTTGCCTACTGCATCGCGGGTGAGGCAAATCCGCCGGCCAGCGAGAGGCGGACATTTTGTCCACCGGACTCGTCACAAGGTGCCTGCGGCGGCGGGCGCTGTCAAACGCGCCGTGTCCGTGGCGGCTGGGGATACTCGGTAACGACGACCCTCCTCGCTGATGCGTCACGCGCGAGCGGCCCGTTGATTTTACGTGCGCGTTCTCAGCGTCGTCCTGTTATAGTATTGCAGCCGCGAACTCCCGCCGAGGTGCGCATTGAGCATTACCACTCACGAGCTGCTGCCCGCGTGTCAGGTGCTATTCGGCGCCAACGCCGGTCTCGGGATCGGTTTTCTCGAGACCCTGCACGAGGATCTCGTGAAGTCGGTCTTCCGTCGGCGCGCCTTTGAGACGCACCCCGATCGCGCCAGCCACGCCGGGCTCGATCCGCTCGTGATGACCGCGCGCTTTCAGGAAGTGAACGCCGCCAACGAACTGCTGGTGCGCTGGCTGGCCACGCGCGCCGACGAGCCGGTGGTCGCTGCGCCGCACGCCGGAGCGCCCGCGCCGTCGGCCCGATCGAGCAACGGACGCAGCACGGGTGGCGCCGCGGGCGAGGAGCCGCGCGCATCGCGTGGACCGCAGGCGAAGTCGCAGCAGGCAAAGTCGCAGCAGTCCCGCGCCCGCCGCTCGCACAGCCGCCCGGCAGAAGAGCGCCACACGCAGGAACGCCAACCAAAAGCCGACGCCCCGCCCCGGCCCCGTGCGGCCGCCGAGTTCTTCTGGCGCGGGCGCATGCCCGAACGGCAGCTGCCGCTGGGCGAATATCTGTACTACAGTGGCCGCATCTCGCTGCAAACGCTGATCGCCGCCATCCACGCGCAGCGTCGTGAGCGGCCGGTCTTTGGTCAGCTCGCGGCGCAGCGCGGCTACTTGCCGAGTGGCGCGCTGGCCCAGCTCTTGGCACGCAAGCGCGCTGGGGAGCGGATGGGTGAGGCCGCGTTGCGGCTCGGGCTGCTCACCCCGTTTCAGCGCGATGTGATTGTCGGCTTGCAGCGCGCCCGGCAACGCCCGTTCGGCCGTTTCTTCACCGACACCGGCACGCTGACACTCGCCGAACTCGGCGAGTACGTGCGCGCGCAGCGTGGCCACAACTTCGGCCGGGCGTTCCGCCACGCCAGCTAGCCACGGCGTGCAGCGACGATCACCCCTCGCCAGACGCTGACGCAGGGCGCTTTACATCGCGCCTGTGCCGCCGCGCGAGTAGCTTGGTGTCGTCGACACCGAACCCCCACCCACCCGTGCGCATGCCTGTCTTGACCCGCCTCGTCGCCCCGTCGCGCGCGCTCTGCCGCGCCGTCCCCCTGCTGGGCCTGCTCGCGGCCGCCGCGCTCCCCGCGCAGCAACTCACCGTCGAGACGCGCGACCCCAAGCAAGCGCAGGACTCGTCGTTCGCCGCCGCCTACAAGGCCTGGCTGGTGAACCCGCGCTTCGGCTCGCCACTGGTTGACCATCTTCCGGTCGTGCCAGGCGTCCCCACGCCGCGCGAAGTCCTCGGCTATCACGTCGGCGCGCCCAAGACGCTCACGTACTATGCTGACCAGCTCAAGTACTATCGCGCGCTGGCGGCGGCAACGCCGCGCGTGCGCATAGAGACGATCGGTCGTTCCGACGAGGGGCGCGAGCTGGTGGTCATCTGGGTGTCGCACGAAGACAACCTCAAGTCGCTCGAGCAGAATCGCGCGAACCTCGCGCGCATTGCCGACCCGCGCGGACTTACCGAACAGCAGGCCCACGCGCTGATCGCCACCACCAAGCCCAACTATCACTTGATGGGGGGCCTGCACAGCGGCGAAACCGGCTCGTCGGAAATGCTGATGGAGCTCGTGTACCGTCTCGCCACCGAGACCTCGCCCATCATCACGCAGATCCGCAACAACGTCATCGTGAGTGTCACGCCCGTGGCCGACGCCGATGGGCGCGACCGCAACGTGGACTGGTTCTACAAGGGGCTCGAGGCTGCCGCAGCCGCGCTTGCGACGGCAAGTGCCACGCCGACTGCCACGCCGGCTGCCACTGCAGGCATCGCAGCGGCGCCGGGCGCGGCCGCAACGCCCGCTCCCGCCACCATCAATGGCGTGGCGCGCGGCGTGGTGACGGGCATTGGCGCCGTGCCGTACTGGGGCAAGTACGTGTACCACGACAACAACCGCGACATCAACATCGCACTCACGCAGGTGCGCGCCATTGTGGATTGGTACTTCACGGCGCATCCGCCGGTACTGCACGATCTGCACGAATCGCTGCCGCTGCTCTACACCTACAGCGGCGGCATGCCGCAGAACCCGAATCTTGATCCGTTGCTCTTCGCCGAGCTCCCGTGGTATTCCAACTGGGAGATGGCGCAGATGACCAAGTGGGGGATGCCGGGCGTCTACACGAACGCCTTTATGGACGGCTGGTCGCCGGGATACCTCGGCTCGGTGTCGTACAATCACAATGGCGTGATGAAGATGTACGAGACGCAGTCGGGGCGTGATGTGGATCCGCCGGCGACTGCGCCGGCGCCAGCGCCAGCGGCGGCACCTGCAGCGGCGCCCGCGCCTGCCGTGGCGCCCACCGCGGCCGCTGCCCCCAAGCCCGCGGCCGCCGCCGCGCCGAGTGCTGCCGCTCCGAGCGCTGCCGCCCCGAACGCCCCCGCGCCGAGTGCCGCCCCCGCTGCGCGGCCGAGTGCCGCGCCTGCCGCAGCGCCCCTCATCGCCCCGGCCGCACCGCCCGCCGGTGGTCGTCCTGGCGCCCCGGGCATCCCCACCGGGCGTGGTGGCGGTCAGGACCGCGAATGGTATCGCGGCATTCCGTACACGCAGGACGACATCAACAACTTCACGCGCCGGTCCAACACGAACTACATGCAGACGGGCGTCCTCTCTGCCCTGCAGTTGACGGCGATGTTCCCCGCCACCGTGCTGGAGAACTTCTACATCAAGAGCCGCAACTCGGTGGAAGACGGCAAGCGCAAGGCGCCGTTCGGATTCGTGGTGCCGGTGCAGCGCGATATGACCAAGGTCGCCGAGTTCGTGAACATCCTGCGCATCCAGCGCATCGAAGTCGGGCGCGCCACGGCCCCGTTCACCATTGGCGCGACCACGTATCCCGCCGGCTCGTTCGTCATCAAGCGCGACCAGCCCTACGGGCGGCTCGCCAAGAACCTCCTCGAAAAGCAGAACTATCCCGACGCGCGCATCACCACCTACGACGACAGCGGCTGGTCGATGGGGCTGGCGATGATGGTCGATGTCGTTGAAGTCGCCGACTCCGCCATCCTCAAGGTCGCGACGACGCCCGTGAACACCGTGACGCTCGCCGGCACGGTCAAGACGCCGCCGGCGGCGCAGGGCGGCATCGCCGTCGCGCACCTCGGCTCCAACCAGATGATCGCGTTCCGCTATCGGCTGAAGGATGTGCCGATGCAGGTCGCCGAGCAGGCGTTCACGATTGACAGCGTCACCTTCCCCGCTGGTTCGTTCATCATCAACGGAATGAAGAAGGCCGCCGCCGTGAAGGCTGCGGTCGAGTCGCTGGGCCTGACCGCGTCGGCCTTTGCTGCCGCGCCCAAGGTGTCGACCCACAACGCCGAAGTGCCGCGCGTCGCCATCTACTCGGCGTGGACCAACACGCAGAACCTGGGCTGGTACCGGCTCACCTTCGACCGGTTTGGCGTGCCGTACGACCTGATCTTCAAGGAACAGGTGCAGGCCGGCAACCTGCGAGCACGGTACGATGTGATCCTGATGGCCGAACAGAACCTTGGAAAGACGGCGACGCTTGCGAAGCCCGCCGCGAAGCCGCAGCCCTACCAGAAGAGCGACAAGTACAAGTTCCTCGGGATGTACGGTGAGACCGCCGATATGTCGGGCGGACTCGGGCAGAACGGCGTGGATGCGATTGCGGCGTTCCTGAATGGCGGCGGCACGCTGATCGCGGTGGGCGATGCCGCGCGGCTTCCCATCGAGTTCGGCTTTGCGCGTACGGTGGACAAGACCCCCGTCCCCGGACTCACCGCGCAACGCCCGTTGGTGCAGGCGGAGATCGTGCGCCCCGAGCATCCCGTCTTCTACGGGTACGCTGGCACCAAGATGCCCGTGAAGTACGTCGGCGGTACGCCGTTCAAGGTGGGGGTCGCCGATGAAGGGAACGTGCTGGCCAAGTACGTCGGCGGCGACGCCGCCGTGTTGTCCGGGCTGATGGTCGGCGCCGATTCGCTGCGCAACCGGCCGTTCGCGGTGGACGTGCCGATGGCGTACAAGGGCAATGGCCGCGTGATCATGTTCTCCAACAATCCCATTTACCGGTGGCAGAACCACGGTGAGTTCAACATGATCTTCAACGCCGTGATCAACTGGAACGACGTGGTGACGGCAGCGCCATCGGTGCAGCCGTAGCCCACGCCGCGCGCGGCCGCCGATGACCCGCCCTATGGTCTCCGAGTACTACGCGCGTGGCCGCGCGATTTTCGCGGACGCCGGGAGCTTCGCGTTTTTCGTCCTCGGTTTTCTTGGCGCGGGCCCGTTCGCGTGGCCCGCGCTGCGCGCGGCATTTGAGGCCGGGGCGTATGACCGCGGCCTGGCCGTGTTCATTGCTCGGCTCTTCGGCAGCGGGCTTGCGCTGGGTCTCATCGGGTATGTCACCGGGGCCCTCGCCGGGCGGGTATGGCAGGGGGTGCATCAGGGGCTGCGCGCGCGACGCGATCGCGCGGTGCCTCGCACAACGTCTAACGAGTCGGCTGGCCTCGCGGCGACATCCTCCGCTCTGACGAGCACCGAAGCTATCGCCCAACTCGACGCCCCCCTCGGAGAGTCCCGCGCCGAACCCCGCGACGCGATGCAACGGCAAGTCCCGGGCGCGATGTCGTGCCGTGAGGGCCCGCTCTCCGATGCGCAGGTCGCATTGCTCGCTCGCCGTGCGGCCACGGCCGTGAACGACCGGCGATATGTCGAGGCCATCGCAACCGACGTCGTGACCATCGCAGCGTGGGACGGCCTCGACATCGCGGGCGTCGCACGCTTGCTCTCCAGCGGTTACGGGACGTTCATCGTGACCGATCTGCTCGTTGATCCGTACTACGAGCCCGCCGCGGTTGAACGGGCGCTGATGCGGTTCGCCGAACAGCGCGTCCCCAAGGGCGGTCGACTGGTGCGTGTGTAGCGGCCGCTACTCCGCAGCCGGCGTGAAATCCACCTTGTCGCGAACGCCACAGTCCGGGCAGTGCCAATCGTCCGGCACGTCTTTCCACTCGGTTCCCGGCGGAAAGCCCTCGCGGGGATTCCCCGCCGTCTCGTCGTAGATGTAGCCGCAAACGGGACATTCATAGCGGGCCATTAGCGTGCCACTCCGTAGCGCGCGAGCACCCGCGCGCGCCGTGCGGGGTGAATGTTCACGCGGGTAATGTCGTTCGCGTAATGCGCGAGCACGCGCGGGTCCATCACGCGCCGCCAGAGCGGCGGCACGAGCGCCACCAGGATCATCGTGGCGTATCCGCTGGGCAGGTTCGGGGCCTCGTCGACAGTGCGCAGCGCCTGGTAACGGCGCACCGGGTGCGCGTGGTGGTCACTGTGCCGCTGCAGGTGATACAGGAAGACGTTGGAGGCCACGTTGTCGCTGTTCCAGCTGTGGGCGGGAGCGCACCGCTCGTATCGGCCATCCTCCTTCATCGCGCGCAGCAACCCGTAGTGCTCCAGATAGTTCACCACCTCGAGCAGCGAAAAGCCAATGATGGCCTGCAGCGCGAGAAAGGGGGCAACCGCCACGCCAAAGACCGCGATCAGCGCGCCGCACAGCGCCAGGGACATCAGCCAGGCATTCACCAGGTCGTTATCGAGCGACCAGAACGGCCGCTGGGCGCGCTCCAAGCGCGTGCGCTCTATGCCGACCGCTGACTTCAGCGACCCCCACACCGTGCGCGGCCAGAACGCGTAGAACGACTCGCCGAAGCGCGAACTCGCGGGGTCGTCCGGGGTGGAGACGCGCACGTGGTGACCGCGGTTGTGCTCGATGTAGAAGTGGCCGTAACACGACTGCGCCAGCGCCACCTTGCTCATCCAGCGCTCCACGCTCTCCTTCTTGTGCCCCAGTTCATGGGCCGTGTTGATCGCCAGCCCGGCCACGATGCCCGTGGTGAGCACGAGCCCCACCTGTGCCGTCAGCGCAAGGCCGCCGTAGGTCCACTGCCAGCACGCAAAGAGGAGGCCCGCGTACTGCAGCGGCACGAAACTGTAAATGCACCAGCGGTAGTAGCGATCCTGCTCCAGCCACGCGAGCACACTGTCTGGCGGGTTCGTCGAGTCGACGCCGAGCGCCCAGTCCAAGATGGGCATCAGCCCGAAGACGAGGATGACACCCATGTACCAGCCGATCAATGAGCCGGTGAGTGTGACCAAGCCCCAGCCGAGGAACGGCGAGACCGGTACGATGAGTCCGAGCAGCCAGGCGTAGCGCTTGGGGTCACGCCAATGGGGAGCGTGCGCATTCATGGTTTCCAAAACCTGTCGTGAGTTCGTACGGCAGTGACCGACGCGATCCTGCGACGGCGGCCCAGCACCGCGCGGCCCGCGCGGACCGTCAATTTATGGCTTGGCCGGCTCCCATTTGTACACATACTGCCAATAGGCCAGCCACCACCCTGAGCCGATGGTCACTTCGATGGTGATGTTGACTGTCTCGTTGTTGCCGCGCTCGTACGGCGGCATCGCCTGGGCAAGGCGCTCGGCGACCACGGCGTTGCGCGCACCGTTGTTCAGCGCGCGCTTCCGATAGTCGCCCCATCCGTGGTACGCGTTGATCTCGGCCGTGATGTCGTAGTTGGTGTTCAGGTCGATCGTCAGCACTTCGCCCGGCTTCATCGAGGCCGGCGGCGGCGTAAACGTCGCCCACAGCTCGCTGGCGCCGTCGTTCATCGCAATGGTGCCGCGGTATCCTGTGCCGTTGGCCGTGATGCTCGTCACGCGCCCTGCATCGGCCGTGCGGGTGAAGATCGGCTTGGTTTCCAGCACCCAGCGCCCGGCGGTGGAGAGCGCGGAGGTTTCCACCGGAGCCGGCGTCGCTGGCGCGGGCTTGGCGCGCGGAACGGCCGCGGTGCGCACACCCAGCGCCCGTTCGATGCGCGCGATGCCATCGCGGGTGTTGGCGATGTTCGCGGCCACCAGCGCATTGGCGGACGACAGAATGGCGTCGAGGTCGGTGCTGGTGCTCGCTTCGATGGTGGGCCACGCTTCGTCGGCGCCCACGTGCCCCGCGGCGATCTCCGCCTTGAGGTCGTTGATCGTCGCCTCGTGCACGACGCGCAGGAGCTCAAGTTGGCGCATCAGTTCGCGTAGGCGTGCCACCTTGGCGGCGCTGTTGGGCAGGCGCTCCGCCTCGGACACCTTGCTCATGACGCCGCGCATCCAGTTTTGGTTTTCGTGCACCTACTCCCGCCATCCCGCGTTCTCGAAGCGTGCCGTCTGGGTGGGATTGTCCTGCTCCATGTGCACGTACTCGTGCACCACGGTGAGCGCCCAGCCCAGCGTGCCGTCCGTCACGGGTGTTCGGTCCGTCTGCCGGCTGTCGCTCTGCGCCGTGAGTTCCTTTCGGTCCAGCGTCATGATGTTGTCACGCCGATTCGTGACCAGCGGCACGATGATCGCCGGCGCGGTCGTCGCGCGGCTCCCCGGCTCGCCCAGACGCACCTTGGACGTGCCGTAGTCGCGAATCAACTTGTCGGCCAGGTCGGTGCGGCCCATCGTGCGCAGCGTCGTGGCCACGTTTTGCAGTGCGCGCGGGGGCGGCGGCGCGCTCTTCACCGCGGCTCGCGTTGACTCGACCCCTCGCTGCGCGAGGAGCGCGGAGGGCGCGAGCGCCCACGCGGCGAAGACGGTCAGGCACAGCACTGAACCGCGCACATCACGACGGCGCTCAGACATCGATCCCCACGGAAAGAGGCCACGCCTGCATTCCGTGAGGCAGGGCGCGTGCCGCAATCTGTGGGGCGTTGCGGGTGGTCGATAGAGCGACGGGTTGTCAGGTCCGCTCGTCGCGTAGCCACCGCGGCGTTCAGGGAGCGGACATCTCGCGTCCACTCGTCGTCATCGGCCGCTTCAAGGCAGACCTGCCTGAGGAGCGGTGTCTCACCGGCACTATGCGCGAGAAGGACCACTTCTCCTCTATCGTCGGTGCGTACGGAGGCGCAGAAGATCGCGAGCTGGTGTCATTTCTCAAAGGACAACTGGGCGTCTTTTGGTCCTTCCGTGAAGGACGATCGGCGACGCGACTCCCGCGAGGCGTCTGAGGCGACATCGCAAACGACTGATGCCCCGCCGCAATGCGACGAGGCACCAGATTCCCAACGTTGGCCGTCTTCTCCTATTGGGACGGCGGGATTCGAACCCGCGCCCCCCTGAACCCGAAGGGAGTGAATCGAAAACGCCAACTTTCGAGTACCGGTACGTCCTTGTGCTGCAACGTCTGACCTTGTGCGGTTCGACAAGCAACGCATGCGAGCTCCGATGGACGTCACGTTCCCAACCGATAAGAAGTCCCCGCGCGTGGCACACCTTCTCTTTGATGCGCGCCGCCGTTTCCTTCGTCTCGCCGTCACTTCACGGATGTTTCTTCGGGCCAATCGATTGATATGTCCTATAACAACTATAAAACCTCTAACTACGGTATTTTTCCTTTAGCACCTATTAATGTTGACAATTTCGTATGTTTCTTATAGAATATATATCTGAACTTCGCTATATATA
>JARIEY010000058.1 GCA_031127085.1 Gemmatimonadota bacterium
GGCGCAGAAGGGCGAGTACAACCCCAATCACCCGAGCGGGCTCGCCAAGCGCCGCTGGGCGATGACGATCGATCTGGCCAAGTGCACGGGTTGCTCGGCGTGCGTGACGGCCTGCTACGCCGAGAACAACATCCCGACGGTCGGCGCCGAATGGCAGGGTCCCATCCTGTACCCCGATCGCAAGTTCCCGGGAGCCAACATCACGCGTTCGCGCGAGATGGCGTGGCTGCGCCTCGAGCGCTACTACGAGATCGACCGCGAGTATAAGGATGTGGTGTGGAATCCGGAGCATCACCCGGAAGCGCGCGTCATCCCGATGATGTGCCAGCACTGCGGCAACGCGCCGTGCGAACCCGTCTGCCCCGTGTACGCCACGTACCACGCGCCGGACGGACTCAACGTGCAGGTGTACAACCGCTGCGTCGGCACGCGCTACTGCTCCAACAACTGCCCGTACAAGGTGCGGTATTACAACTGGTTCGGATACGGCGAAGTCGATCGCGCGCAGTATGCCTTCCCCGAGCCGCTGAACTGGCAGCTGAATCCGGATGTCACGGTGCGCGGCAAGGGCGTGATGGAGAAGTGCTCCTTCTGCGTGCAGCGCATCCGCGACGCCGAAACGCTGGCGAAGGTGCAGAATCGCGAGCTGCAGGCTGACGAGTTCACGACGGCGTGCGCGCAGGCGTGCCCGTCGCGCGCCATCATCTTCGGCGATGCGGCGAACGAGAACTGGTCGGTGGCGAAGCTCATCGAGGACCGCCGCGCGTATCACGTGTTCGAGGAACTGAACACGTTTACCGCCGTGGTCTACCTCAAGAAGATCAACCACCCGGCTCCGGCCGGGGCTACGGCGTAAGGGGGCGCAGACGATGGCAACCATCGCCTACGAGCCGAAGCGGCCGAACATCGCGTCCGCCAACGTGCAGCTCCCGGCCGTCCGGGACTACGAGCAGGTCGACAACGAGATTACCGCGACGCTGCGCCCGACCAAGGCGTGGTTCGCATCGTTGCTCCTTGCCATGGCTTTCCTGGCCTTTGGCATCGCCAGCTGGGTGTACCAGATCCACCAGGGGCTTGGGGTGGCCGGGTACAACCCGCCGGTGATGTGGGGCGTCTACATCATCACCTTCGTCTTCTGGGTCGGTATCGGCCACGCCGGCACGCTGATTTCGGCCATTCTCTATCTGTTCCGGGCCGGGTTCCGCACCACGATTTATCGTGCCGCCGAGGCAATGACCGTCTTCGCCGTGATGACGGCAGGGCTGTTCCCGATCATTCATATCGGGCGTCCGTGGAAGGCGTTCTGGCTCGTTCCGTATCCCAACTGGCGACTCCTCTGGCCGCAGTTCAAGTCGCCGCTGGTCTGGGACGTCTTCGCGATTTCCACGTACCTCACGATCTCGACGACCTTCCTCTTCGTCGGACTCATCCCCGACATCGCCATCCTGCGCGACCGGGAAACCAACCCGACGCGCAAGCGGATTCTCTCGATCCTCTCGTTCGGCTGGCGAAACACGGAGCGCGAGTGGCGCCACTTCGCCCGCGCGTATCTCTTCCTCGCGGCGGTCAGCACGCCGCTGGTGCTGTCGGTGCACTCCGTCGTGTCGTTCGACTTCGCGATGGCGCTCACCCCCGGCTGGCACACGACGATCTTCCCGCCCTACTTCGTGGCGGGCGCCATCTTCTCCGGCATCGGGATGGTCTTCACGATCATCATCCCCATCCGGAGTTGGTTCAACCTCAAGCATTATGTGACGCTCAACCATCTCGACGCGGCGGCCAAGCTGGCGCTGTTCACGTCGATGGTCGTCGGTTGCGCCTACATCGTGGAGTTCTTCATCGCCTGGTACGGCGGCGTTGCGGCGGAGCAGGACTACTTCTGGAACCGCGTCTTCGGCCAGTGGTGGTGGGCGGCCTGGATCATGCTCACCTGCAACATGATCCTCCCGCTGTCGCTCTTCTCGCAGAAGCTGCGCCGCAACCCGGCCTGGCTCTGGATCCTGTCGATTTTCATCAACATCGGCATGTGGTTCGAGCGCTTCGTGATCGTCGTCCCGTCGCTCTCGCACGAGTTCGAGCCGTGGCAGTGGACGACGTACGCGCCGACCTGGGTCGATTACGGCATCCTGCTCGGATCGTTCGGATGGTTCTTCATGTGGTTCCTGCTCTTCATCCGGCAGCTTCCGGTGATCGCGCTTGCCGAGGTCAAGGAAATCGTGCCGCCGCGCCTGAAGCATGCGCATGCGCACACGCCGGCCAACGCCGACGATTTTGAACCTGAAACGCCGGGGGCACACAACTGATGCGCGGCGTACTTGGACACTTCAAGGAACTGGACAGCGCGGTGGAAGCGATCACCGAGCTGAGGACGGCCCGCCTGGGCGACGTGACGGTCTTCACGCCGACGCCGCGCCACGAGCTGGAGCACGCGGTGGAGCCGCCGCGCAGCCCGGTGCGCATGTACCTGCTGTTCGGCGGTCTCGCCGGGTGCATGTTCGGCTACTGGATCGCCATCTGGGCGTCGAACTACTGGCCGCTGGTGGTCGGTGGCAAGGCGATCGGGTCGTGGATCCCGTACACGATTTTCGGGTTCGAGGTCTTCGTGCTGGTCGGCGCCCTGTCGACCGTCTTCGGCATGTTCATCCACGCGCGCATTCCGCGACTGACCATGTTGGTTGGTTACGATCCGCGCTTCAGTCACGGTGACTATGGGATTTGGGTGGAATGTGCGCCCGAGAAGGCCGGGTCGGCGGAAGCCCTGTTGCGCAAGCACGGGGCGGTGGAGGTGCGCGGTGAGCGCTAACACCTTTGTCCGTCGCGCGGCGTTCGTCGCGCTCCCGCTCGCGCTAGGCGCGTGCAGCGGCTTCATCACGGATTTCAAGCAGCAGCCGTCGATCGGCGTCTGGCAGGTATTCAAGGCCGACTCCGCCGAGACCGCGCCGTTCCGCGGCAATCCCGCCGCGTCGGTCTCGACCAATGGCACCATGATGCCCTCGTGGGTGGTCTCGTACGGGCAGCTGCCCAACGTGATCGACTCGATGGCCACGCTTGCCAATCCGGTCGCGGCTGACTCGGCGTCGCTCAAGCGCGGCCGCGTGTACTACCAGATCAATTGCGCGGTCTGCCATGGTCACGCCGGCAAGGGCGACGGTACGGCAACCAAGCTCGGGATGGTGCCGATGCCGCTGGTGTCCGATCGCGCGAAGAACTTCACGGACGGCTACATCTGGGGCATGATCCGCAACGGTCGTGGCCTGATGCCGTCGTACAACCGCATCGAAGAGATGGACCGCTGGGACGTCGTGAACTACATCCGCGCCGTGCAGGGCAAGCTCGAGGGCGTGGTGGCTGACACGACGCCCGCCGGCCTGCCGGGTGAGACGGGGGACAAGCTCCCGGGCTTCACGCGGATTGGTCCGCAGCGCAACGCGCCGTTCGTGGCGCCCAAGGTGACGGCAACGCCGAAGTCCGCGGAACACGCGGCGTCGGCCAAGACGGAGGGCCACGAGTAATGAGCGGCCACGAATCCCCGGCCCCCTCGCGCGAGCGCGTGCAGGCGGTCCTGTACAAGCCGATTCCGGCAACCATCAAGCAGGCGTTCCTGGCGATGTTCATCGCCGGCTTCACCGTCTTCGCCTACGGCGCGGCCCGCGGCAACGGCCGCGCCTGGCAGGCGTTCCACGTCAACTGGCTGTTCTTCACCACCATCGCGTCGGCGGCGGTGATGTTCGTCGCCGTGCAGCGCATCACCACGGCGCGCTGGTCGCGGTCGGTCGTTCGCATTCTCGAAGGGTACGCGGCCTTTTTGCCCTTCGCGTTTGTTTGCCTGTTGCTCACCGTCTTTGTCGGCAACAAGTACGTGTATCCCTGGTGGGACATCATCGGGCACGGCGAACTCAACCATGAGAAGGAAGTGTGGCTGAGCCACGGCTTCTTCCAGGCGCGCGCCGTCGTGGTGATGGGCGCGATCATGCTGCTGCAACTGTGGTACGTTTGGACATCGGTGCGGCTTGATGTTGGGGTGAGCCCCGAAGGTGGCTCGGCGTGGGCGGCTGGCCTGCGCGCGGCGATGCGCCGCGGGTTCGGCGAGGAGCGTCGCGAACTCCATTCGACGCACAGCCGGCAGGGGTACATGGCCGTCTTCATGGCCCTGCTGTTCGGCTTTGGCTGGTGCGTGCTGGCGTGGGATCACTCGATGTCGCTTGACCCGCACTTCTTCAGCACGATGTACGCCTGGCAGGTCTTCATGGGCGGGTGGCTGGTCGCGCTGATGATCTTCAGCGTCCTCGTGCGGTACTTCAACGGACTCCTCGGGGCGCAGGATCTCATCACCGAGAAGCAGTACCACGATATCGGCAAGCTCTGCTTCGCCTTTACGGCGTTCTGGGGCTACCTCACGTTCTCGCAGTATCTCGTGATCTGGTACGGCAACCTGCCCGAAGAGACCCACTTCTTCACGCTGCGCCTGACCGGCGCCTGGAAGGACGTGACGGTCGGCGTGGCCGTGCTGACGTTCGCGCTGCCGTTCTTCGGCCTGTTGAGCGTCAAGGCCAAGACGTGGGCGCCGACGATGACGTTCTTTGCCGCCTGCTCATTCGTGGGCTTGTGGCTGGCGCGGTACACGGAAGTCTACCCGTCGATCTATGGGCCGCACCCGGTCGGCGACCTGCCGCTCGGCAAGTGGGAGTTGGCGCTGTTCGTCGGCTTCCTTGGCGCCTTTGGCTGGCTGTACACGCAGTTCATGGATGGCTTCCCCAAGATGCGCGTCTTCCTGATGACGTCGCCGTTCCGCGACGAAGTGCAGGTGCCGTGCGATCCCAAGACGATGGAGCCGCTGCCGGCGCACGAGTAGGGGCTGAAGGCAGATGGCTGAAGGCAGATGGCTGAAGGCAGATGGCTGAAGGCAGATGGCTGATGGCAGATGGCTGATGGCAGATGGCAGATGGCTGATGGCAGATGGCAGATGGCTGATGGCAGAAGGCGGATGGCAGATGGCTGATGGCAGATGGCAGAAGGCGGATGGCAGAAGGCGGCGGGCCGCGATCATGTGGTCCGCCGCTTTGCGTTGCTGCGGACGGCCTGAAGGAGGCGCACGAGTCGCGGGATGAGGGCGTCGAGTTGGGCTCGGGATGCAGCGCACTGTGCGGGTGTGAGCAGGCGAGCGTCCTCGGCCAGCGAAAGGTGACACGTCGTCTCACGCGCGGACGCGATGGCGATCGCAATGTGGCGGGCAAAGTTCGCCTGTGATTCCGATGCTGCCCCTTCGGCGAGATTGGCGGGAATGGACCGAGCGGAGCGCACGAGTTGCGATCGCAGATCCCGGTCGGGCATCGCATCGCCGAGCCGATGGCACTCGGCGGCGAGCGTGCGAGCCTGCCCGTACACCGCGAGTCGATCAAGAGGGAACATGCCGCAGGCTACGCACGCCGCCGCATCCTGCGTCACCGTATTACTGCACCCATAGGCATTCGGTCACAGTTCAGCACACGCCAACGGCGCATCGTGCACCCTCCGCCCTCCGCCATCTGCCATCTGCCATCTGCCATCTGCCATCTGCCATCTCCCATCTGCCATCTCCCATCTCCCATCTGCCGTCTCCCCCTCTCCGACATTATCTTCCCCCCACACGGGGCGTTAGCTCAGCTGGGAGAGCATCCGGTTTGCAACCGGAAGGTCATCGGTTCGATCCCGATACGCTCCATACGAGACAGTGCGGGGGCCGGCAGTAAGCCGGCCCCCGCGTCTGTTCATACTGCGTTCATTCTTCTCGCGCGCCAGGGGCGCGGCGTTCGCGCCTGTGACGCGCTTGCGCCGCGTGCGCGCCGCGTGCGCGCCTCGTGCGCGCCTCGTGCGCGCCTCGTGCGCGCCTCGCGCGCGCCTCGCGCGCGCCTCGTGCGCGCCTCGTGCGCGCCGCGTGTGCGCCGCCAAGGTTTCCTTGCGTCGCGCCCTGTGCTTTCCCCGCACGGGTAGCCCCAGGGAATTAGACAACCCCTTATTTCACAGCACTTTGGCGTGTAAGGCAAAACCGTACATTTTATCGGCATCCTGCGGCTGGAAAACAGGGGTGCAATTGCCCTGATTTCCTGCGTGTCGAACTCAGCCCCCCTTCTGTCCTCTGAGCTTGCCCTTGATGCGCGCGGTGTCGCGCGTCGGTTTGGCGCCCGCTGGGTACTCCGCGGCGTGAACCTGCAAGTGCGCGCCGGCGAAATGGTCGGCCTGCTTGGCCATAACGGCTGCGGCAAAAGCACGTTTATGCGAATCGTCGCCACGCTGCTCAAGGCGTCGGCGGGCGATTGCTTCGTGTACGGCAGCAATGTGAAGACGGAAGGGGATGCGGTGCGCCACCACGTCGGCTTCTTCTCGCACGTGCCCGGACTCTACGATGACCTGAGCGCCCGCGAGAACCTGGCCTTCGCGGCGACGATGCTGGGCTTTCCTGAGGCCGACATCGACGCGGCGCTCGAGCGGGTTGGGCTGACGCACGTCACCAACGAGCGTGTGCGCGGCTTCTCCGCCGGTATGCAGCGTCGTCTCTCGCTGGCGCGCCTCATTCTCCAGCGTCCGCGCCTGCTGCTCCTCGACGAACCGTATAACAATCTGGACGTCGCCGGCATCGCGCTGATGAACGGCTTTATTCGCGAGCTCAACGCCGCCGGCGGCGCTGCCGTGGTGGTGCTGCACGATCTCGTCCCCGCGCAGGGCGTGATCGACCGCACGGTCACCATCAAGGAAGGGCGCGTCGTCGTGCCAACCGCCGACGATCTACGCCACGATGGTGCCTCGCCGCAGGCCATCACGCTGCCGGCCGGCGCCGCGGGGATCTCCTGATGGCATTCCGCGACGACGTGCGGCGCATTCGCGCCATCGTGTGGAAGGATCTCACCACGGAGCGCCGCTCCAAGGCGGGGTTCAACTCGGTGGCATCGCTGGGCGTCACGATCCTCGTGCTGTTCGGCTTCGCCCTCGGTCCGGACGCGCAGGCGCTGCGCGATGCGGCCGCCGGCGCGCTCTGGCTGGCGGTGCTCTTCGCCGGCGTGCTCGCATTCAACCGGTCGTACCAGGTGGAGCTCGATGGCGGCGCGCTCGAGGCGCTGCTGCTGTATCCCGGCGCTCGCTGGGCGATCTTCGCCGGCAAGCTCATTGCCAACCTGATCTTCGTCACCGCGATGCTGGTCATCGTGGTGGCGGTGGGCATCGTCCTCTTCCAGGTGCGCGTCCCCGAGCAGTGGCCAACGCTGCTCGGCATCATGATGCTCGGCGTCGTCGGCATCGTGGCCCTTGGCACCTTCTACGCGGCGATGTCCAGCCGCAGCCGCGCCCGTGAGGTGCTGCTGCCGCTCCTGCTGTATCCCATGCTGATCCCGGTGCTGCTCGCCTCGATGGAGGCCACCAAGGCCTTCCTGAATGGCGACCTGCTCAATGCCTCGGGGGCGTGGGTGCAGATGCTGTCCCTGTTCGACGTGATCTTTCTGGTGGCGACCTTTCTCGCCTTCGAATACGTCATCGAGGTCTGAACTCAGCCATGTCCCCCGCTCCTGCCAGTTCGTTCGCGCCGCCCAAGCCGACTCCGGTCTGGCTCGGCTGGCTTACCTTCGCCTTCTTCATCTTCACGCAGATCTATGCCGTCGTGACGTCGCCCGCCGACGCCATGATGGGCCACCTGCAGAAGATGATGTACGTGCACGTGCCAGCCGCCTGGGTCACCTTCGCGGCGTTTGGCGTCGTGCTCGTGGCGTCGCTCTTCTTCCTGTGGAAGGATGACGAGCGCGCCGACCTCCTGGCCGCGTCAGCCGCCGAAGTGGGGTCGATGTTCTGCGGGCTGACGCTGGTGCTCGGCATGCTGTGGGGCCGTCCCACCTGGGGCGTCTGGTGGTCCTGGGACGCGCGGCTCACGAGCACGCTCGTGCTCTTTTTGATCTTCGTGGGGTATCTCGCCCTGCGGTCATTCGTTGAGGATCCGCACCGGCGCGGTCAGTGGAGCGCCGCCGTCGGTATCCTCGGCGCGATCAACGTGCCGATCGTCTGGATGTCGGTGAAGTGGTGGCGCACGCTGCATCAGATCCAGAGCAATCCGCGCGGACTCTCGCCCGAGTATCTGCGCGGGCTGCTGCTCAACGTGGCGGCGTTCACGCTGCTCACGGTTTGGTTCATCTGGAAGCGCTACGAGGCGGCCCGGCTGGAGCGGGCGGCGGAGCACGCGTCGCAGGCCGCGGCGCTGGGAGGGTACAATGGGTAATGAGATGATCGCGAATGGCGGCGTTGAGTACGTGGCGGCGTCGTACATCATCACGTGGGTGGTGCTCGGCGTCATGCTGGCGCGCGTGGTGGGTTCGGTGCGCCGCGCCCGGTCGGAATACGCACAGGCAAGCAAGGGAGAGTTTCAGACATGACTTCGAAACGGACCAAGTGGGGCGCGCTGGCCGCGGTCGGCATCCTCGTCGTCGCGTTCGGCTGGCTCATCTACGGTGGCCTCGACAGCAACGTGGTGTACTTCCTCCAGCCCAAGGAACTGCTCGCCAAGGGAGCGGAGGGCTATGACAAACCGGTGCGGCTGGGCGGGCAGGTCAAGCCCGGCTCGGTGGTCTGGGACGACAAGGCGCTCGATCTGCGCTTCACCGTCACGGACGGCACGGGCGAAGTGGCCGTGCACTCCAAGGGCGCGCCGCCGCAGATGTTCAAGGACGGGCAGGGCGTGGTCGTTGAGGGGCGCTACGGACGCGACGGCGTCTTCAAGAGCACCAGCTTGATGGTCAAGCACTCCAACGAGTACAAGGCGCCCACCGAGGGCGAGCGTCCGGCGGAGATGTACAAGTCCCTGATGAAGAGCACCGGGACATGACCCGCCTCCTCGCGTTCGACGCGATCGTCGTCGCGCTTGTCATCACCTCGCTTGGGGCAGTCCTCGGCCCCGTGGCGGTGGTCAAGGGACGTCGCGACTGGCTGGGTTACCTGTACGCGGCCGTCTACACGAACTTCGTCCTGGTCACGGTCTCGACGCTCGCCCTCATTTATGGGCTGGTGACGCACGACTTCAGCATCTCGTACGTGGCACAGGTGGGCAGCCGCGCGACGCCGACCTTCTATACGATCATCTCGCTCTGGGGCGCGCTCGAAGGATCGATCGTCTTCTGGGCCTGGGTGCTCGCGATGTACGCCGCCGCGGTGGTCTGGTTCAACCGCAAGCGCGAAGGAAACCTCGTGCCGTACGCGGCCGTCACGCTGCTCGTCGTCACGCTCTTCTTCCACATCTTGCTCGTTGGCCCCGCCAATCCGTTCCAGCCGGTCTTCCCGGTGCCGTTCGACGGTCCGGGGCCGAATCCGCTGCTGCAGAACCATATCCTGATGGGCGTGCACCCGCCGCTCCTCTACCTGGGCTACGTCGGACTAACCGTGCCGTTTGCCTTCGCGGTGGGAGCCATGCTCTCGGGCGAAGTGGCGAACGATGACTGGATTCGCCTGACGCGCCGCTGGACAATCACGGCGTGGGGCTTTCTCACCGCGGCGATCATTGCCGGTATGTGGTGGTCGTACGAAGTCCTCGGCTGGGGCGGTTACTGGGCGTGGGATCCCGTCGAGAACGCCTCGTTCATCCCGTGGCTGACCTGCACGGCCTATCTGCACTCCGTCATGGTGCAGGAGCGTCGCGGCATGCTCAAGCTGTGGAACCTGAACCTGATGGTCGGCACCTTCGTGCTGACAATCCTCGGCACCTTCCTCACGCGATCGGGCATCATCTCGTCGGTGCACGCGTTCACTCAGGGGACTATCGGCTACTACTTCCTCGGCTTCATTGCCGTGGTGCTGGTCAGCACGCTCTTCCTCGTGGCGGGCAACAGCGACAAGCTGGCCTCCGAGGGACGACTGGACGCCCCGATGTCGCGCGAGACGGCGTTCCTCTTGCAGAACCTGTTCTTCACCGTCTTCATGCTCACGGTGCTCATCGGGACGCTGTTCCCGCTGGTCGCCGAGGCCGTGCGCGGCGTGAAGGTGAGCGTCGGGACGCCGTTCTTCAACAAGATGTCGCTCCCGTTGATGGTGGCGCTGCTCTTCCTGATGGGCGTGGGACCCGCGTTGCCGTGGAAGAAAGCGGCCGGCCCCGAACTCAAGGGCAAGCTGCTGCCGGGGGTCGTGCTCGGCGTGCTCTTTATGCTGGCGGCGTTGTTTGCGGGCGCGCGCAACGCGTACTCGCTGCTCGCCTTCCTGTTCTCGGGCTTTGCGCTTGGCGTGAACCTCGACGAGTTCGTGCGCGGCGCCAACGCGCGCGTGCGTGCGCACGGTGAACTCTGGCCGGTGGCGCTGTCGCGGCTGGTGGGCGGCAACCGCCGCCGCTACGGCGGCTACGTGTCGCACATCGGCATCGTGCTGGTGGCGCTCGGCGTGACCGCGTCATCGACCTTCAAGAAGGAACAGGAAGCGACGCTTAAGCCGGGCGAGTCGATCACCGTGGCCGGCCACACGTTGCGCTTCAAGACCGCCTGGGGGCGTGAGGAGCCGCAGCGCCAGGTGATCGGCGCCACGATGGAGTGGATGGATGGAGATCGTGTGCGCGCCGTCATCGAGCCGCGCATGAACTACTATCCCACCTCGCAGCAGCCGGTGCCGACGCCGGAGGTCAAGAGCACGCTGCGCGGTGACATCTACCTGAACCTGATGGCGTTCAAGCAGGACGGATCGAACGTCACGGTCAAGGTGATATGGGAGCCGTTGGTGCCGTGGATCTGGCTGGGCGGTTTCGTGCTGTGCTTTGGCGCGATCATCGGGGTGCTGCCGCAGCGGAAGCGCTACGCGGATGCCCCGTCGGAGCCGGCCCCGTCCGCGCCGCAACTCGCGGAGGGCCAGCCGTGAACTTTCGACGTGCGTGGATAGCGGCCGCCGCCGCCGCGCCCGTGCTCGGGCTGTTCGCCTGGGGGCTGACCCGCGATCCCAACGACATTCCGTCGCCGCTTCCCGGCCGGCAGGCGCCGGCGTTCGCGCTCCCGGTCTTCGCGCCGGGGCAGGGCGCGCTCGCCCGGCCCATTGGTGACACGATTCGCCTCGCCGACCTCAAGGGGAAGGTGGTGGTGCTCAACTTCTGGGCATCGTGGTGCCTCGCCTGCCGCGACGAACACGCGGCGTTGTCGCAGGTGGCGCAGTCATACGAAGGGCAGCCGGTGCAGTTCCTCGGCGTGCTCTACAACGACGTGCCTATCAAGGGCACGTCGTGGATCATGGAGATGGGCGGGCAGTCGTATCCGTCCGTGGACGATCCCGGCGCGCGCGTGGCCATCGACTACGGGCTGTATGGCGTGCCCGAGACGTTCTTCCTCGACGCCAATGGCCGCGTGGCGTTCAAGAACACCGGCCCGGTGACATCGGGGACGGTGCGAATGAAGGTGGATTCGCTCATCGCGGCCGCGCAGGCGACGGCGCCGGCTTCGCCGGCTTCATCGGCAGCGGCTGACAGTGCGGCGAAGTCGGGAGGTGCCAAGTGAGCGGCGTTCGTGGAGCCGTGCGCGCCCTTGGCGCGCTCGCGTTGCTGGCCAGCTTCACCGGGGCGGCGCTCGCGCAGGCTCCGGAGCTTCCCGCCGCGCCCGCGGGCGCGCCGCAGGACAGCGGGGCGCTGCGCGTACAGGTGCAGGGGACGTTGACCGATGCGCAGAAGAATGACCCGGCGCTCGAAGCGGCCACCAAGTCGGTGGCGGCGCTACTCCGCTGCCCCGTCTGCCAGGGCGTCTCGATCCAGGATTCTCCGTCCGAGCTTGCGCAGCAGATGCGCACGGTGGTGAAGGAACAGCTCGCCTCCGGGAAGTCGCCGGACGAGGTGAAGGCCTACTTCATCTCAAAGTACGGGGAGTGGATTCTGCTCGAGCCGCAGGCCCATGGCTTCAATATCGTCATTTATGCACTGCCGGCATTCCTTATTCTCGCTGGCGGTGCCTTTCTCGTCTTTATCGTGAAGAAGTGGACGTCGGCGGCTCCGGCCGCCGTCTCAGCCGCGCGGACCTCGGACGACGACTAGTCGGGGACCACGTCCGAAGGATGCGACGAGCGCGCGGCGCGGGGAACTCCCCCGCGCCGCGCGTGCATTGTGACCCGGCGCGCCGCGTGCGAACTTAGGGCCGACCTTCCCCCGACGGCTGATGCTCGACCCTATCGAACACCTCGCCCGCGACGACAAATGGTATCTGGGCGCCGGCGATGGCACGCTTTTCGCGCCCACGTATCCAATCTGGCTCGACACCCCGGGCTTCTGGGACGAGGCGACTGTCTATCAGTACGCCTTCGCGCCGCTCTTTACGGTGACGGTGCTCGACGCGGCCGGCCATGAAGTGCCGGTGCGCGCGACCTCACGCCGATGGACGCCCGCCGACCTGACGGTCACGTACCGGCTGGAGTCGGGGATCACCGCCACTGAGGTGCGCACCGTGCATCCCGGCGGCGTCTTCGTATCCGAATGGCGCTTTGCCGCGTTTGAACCGGTGCAGGTGCACCTCGTGGCGTGGACCGCGCAGGACGGCGCAAGCGTGCCGATGGGCGAGGCGACGTGGGCCGACGGCGCGGTGCGCTTTCCCCGGGTGCTCAGCGATCGGCGCCAGCAGCCACTGAAGGTGCGCGCCGAACTGGCCTGCCTGGGCGAGGCGTCGTCGTGGGCCGCATCGCGCAGCGAAAAGAGTGCGCCGCAGCCCTTCTGGCGGCACACACCGTTCGTGGAGCAGTGGCGCCAGGGCGGGCTGCCACGCGTGGTGCGCGACGAAGGGATCTCCCCCGACGGCCTCTTCTACGCCGCAGTGCATCGCACCGTCGACATCGGCTACCAGGGGGCGTCGGCGGTCTTCGCCATGAAGCTCGCGGCCGACGACGCGTCGCTGCCCGTGCGAGACGAACCGCGGAGCGTGCGGCCGTCCCACGGCACCATCGCTGGCGCCAGCCGCCGCCGCTGGCACGCCTGGTTCGAGCGCGTGCCGCAACTGCGCTGCTCCGACCCGTACCTGGAGACGTACTACTACTACCGCTGGTACGGGCTGCATCTCAACGCCACGGCCGCCGGACACGGCAATCACCGCTGGCCCTCGATGTGCGAGGGCATCGGGTTCTTCCATCAGCCCATCTCGTACTCGGCGCAGTGCCACGCGCGCGAGCTGCGCTGGCTCGATGATCCGGCACACGCCCGCGGGGTGCTGCGCACCTTCTTCGCGAACCAGCGGGACGACGGCTCGCTCCACGGGCGCATCTACGCCAACCATCTCACCGGCACCGACTACTATCACGCCGACTGGGGCGGCGCGCTGATGGCGCTCGACGCGGCGTGGCCCGATGACGCCGTCATCGCCGAACTGTACCCGGCGATGGCGCACTTCGCCGAGTGGATGGTGCGCACGCGGGACGCCGACGGCACCGGGATGTTTGACGTCGTCGACCAGTACGAGACGGGGCAGGAGTATATGAGCCGCTACCAGGCGGTCGACCCGGACGCCGACCGCTATGGGTGGGAGAATCGTCTGCGGCTCAAAGGGATCGACGTCACCGTCTACGCGTACGTGCTCTTCCGGACGCTGGAGAAGTACGCCGCACGGGCTGGCGGCGATGCGGCGCGTTGGAAATCGCTCGCCACCCGCACGCGTGACGCGGTGCGCGACGAGATGTGGGACCCGGCCCGTGAGATGTTCTCCGATGTGCACCCGGTGACGGGGGCGCGCACCGGGGTCAAGGCCGCAGTCTGCTACTACCCGTATTTCACCGACATCGTCGACGAGTCGCACCTGCGCGGACTGCGCCAGTCGCTGCTCGATCCGCGGCAGTTCTGGACGCCGTTCCCCGTCCCGTCATCGGCGCTCGACGATCCGCTCTTCAATGCGGAGGCGGAGTGGAAGGGCAAGCGCCACGTCTGCCCGTGGAATGGCCGCACCTGGCCGATGACCAACAGTCATCTCGTGGAAGCGCTCGCGGCGGCGTCGCGATTGGGGGCGCCGTCGCTGCGAGAGCAGACGGGCGATCTGATCAAGCGGTTCGTGCGGATGATGTTCCACGACGGCGATCTGCGCCGCCCCAACTGCTTTGAGCACTACAACCCCTTTACGGGGCACGCCTCTGTCTACCGCGGCATCGACGACTACCAGCACTCGTGGGTCGCGGACCTCATTCTGCAGTACGCCGCCGGGGTGCGTCCGCACGACCACGGCGTCACCATCGATCCGTTCCCGCTTGGTTTGGAGCAGCTCACCCTGACCGGCGTTCGCGTGCGCGGACGCGCGATCGAGGTGCGCATCGTCGGCGACAAGTTCACAGTGATCTGCGGCGGCGACCGCATCGAGTCGACCATCGGCGAGCCCGTGGAGCTCGGCGGCTGATGGGCGCGCTCAGCGTCACGCGGCTGGTGAAACGCTTCGCCGGGGGCGTGGTCGGCGTCGACGATGTCACGCTCACTGTCGCCGATGGGGCGTTCACGGCGTTGGTCGGGCCGTCGGGCTGCGGCAAGACTACCATCCTGCGCTGCGTTGCCGGGCTCGAGGAGCCGACCAGCGGCGCGGTGCACATCGGAGGACGTGAGGTGACGTGGCTGCCGCCGCGCGACCGCGATGTGGCGATGGTCTTCCAGAACTACGCGCTCTATCCGCACCTTTCGGTGCGCGAGAATATCGGATTCCCGCTCAAGGTGCGGCGCACCGCCAGCGACGAGGTCACGCGCCGTGTGCGCCAGGCTGCGGATCTCCTGGAGATCGGCGCGCTGCTCGATCGCAAACCGGCGCAGCTGTCCGGCGGACAGCGGCAGCGCGTGGCCCTGGCGCGTGCCATCGTGCGCGAACCGGCCCTCTTCCTGTTCGACGAGCCGCTCTCAAACCTCGACGCGCAGGTGCGGGCCCAGACGCGCGCCGAACTCGTGGCGCTCCACCGCCGCCTTGGCGCGACGATGCTGTACGTCACGCACGATCAGGTGGAGGCGATGACGATGGCGCAGTCGGTCGCGGTGATGGGCGGCGGGCGCGTGTTGCAGGAGGGGGCGCCAATGTCGCTGTACCGCGAGCCGGCGTCGCTGGCGGTGGCGCGCTTCATCGGTTCGCCCTCCATCAACACGGTGGCGGGACGAACGACAGGGACCCGGTTCGACGGGGCGCTGTCGTGCGAGGCGCACGTGCCGGCGGAGAGCGCGGCGGTGCTTGCCGTCCGGCCCGAGGCGCTGGTGCTCGGCCCCGCGATCGACGCCGCCGTCGCCACCGTGACGCTGGTCGAGCCGCTCGGCCCCGAATCGCTGGTGCGCGTGCGGCTCGCCAGCGGCGAAGAGCTCGTGGCGCGCGTGGCCGGCGAAGCGCCGTGGCGCGCCGGGGATGCGGTGGGGGTGCGCGTTGCCGCCGGACAGGGACTCTGTTTCCGCGCGGGCGACGGCTCGCGCCTGGTGTGATGTGACGACTCGACGACTGCTGGTTGCTCTACTGGTCATCGCCGTGGGCGCCTGCCGCAAGGACGAGGCGGTGAAGCTCCGCATTA
>JARIEY010000059.1 GCA_031127085.1 Gemmatimonadota bacterium
GGGCCGTGCCCTGCCCCGAGTGGACCGGGGGGCCACTGCACGGCGAGACCGTGCTGCTGACGGCCGAGCAGGGGGCTGGGGACTTGCTGCAGTTCATCCGCTATGTCCCGCGCGTGAAAGCGGCGGGCGCTGGGCGTGTGCTCGTGGAAGCTCAGCGCGGCCTGGCCTCGCTTGTCGCGGGCGCACCCGGCACGGACGGCGTTGTGCTGACCGATGCGCCGACGCCGCCCTGCGATTTGCACGTGCCGATCGTCAGCCTGCCGCGGCTCTTCGGAACGCGCGTGGACACGATTCCGTCGGAGGTGCCGTACCTCAGCGCCACGGCGCGTCCCGTCGCCGATCTTGTGCGTGCAGCCCCTGGCCTCCGCGTGGGCTTCGTGTGGAGCGGCAATCCGCGGCAGAACCGCAACCACATGCGCAGCGTGCCGTGTGATGCGCTGCTTGACGCGCTGAACCTGCCCGGACTCTCGCTCTTTTCGCTCCAGGTTGGCGGGACCGTGCATTCGGCGTTCGGCGAGGCGGTGCAAGCCGGTCGCGTCACGGATCTTGCGCCGCACTTGCGTGACTTTGCCGACACGGCGGCTGCCGTCGCGGCCTGTGATGTGGTAGTCAGCGTCTGCACGTCCGTCGCGCATCTGGCCGGCGCGTTGGGTCGCCCCACCTTTACGCTGCTTGCGGCGGTGGCCGACTGGCGCTGGCTGATGGACCGCGAGGACAGCCCCTGGTATCCCACCATGCGGCTGTTCCGTCAGGCGGCGCTCGACGACTGGAGCGCACCGCTCGCGGCGCTGCGCGTAGCGCTCGGTGAGGCGCTTCGTGCTCGCGGCGCCGAGGTGGGCGTGAAGCCCGCGGGCGGCGCCGAGAACGCGAACCCCGAGCACGCCACGGCGCGCGGACCAATCTCCTCACCGTTGCCTTCCGTGGAAGCGGTGCGGGGCGCGGCGAGCGGCGGTAGTGCCGGCGCGCTTTTCCAGCGTGCGACCGCGTTGCACGCCGCAGGACGCGCCGACCTAGCGCTGGCGGCCTACGACGACGTGCTGCGCGCGGTGCCGGCGCATGCGGAAGCGCTGAGCAACTCCGCCGCCCTGCTGGCGCAGCGTGGCGACACGGCAGAAGCGGAGCGTCGTTTCCGTGCCGCAGTCGCGGCGAATCCACGCTATACGCAGGCGCACCACAACCTCGGGCTCCTGCTGCGTGGTCTGGGAGATGGCGACGGAGCACTCGCGGCGTTCGCACAGGCGGCGGCTTTGGCGCCACAGCGTGTCGCGCTCTGGCTCGATTATGCCAACTGTGCGACGGAGTTTGTGCATCACGACACGGCGCTCGCGGCATACGATCGCGCGTTGGCACTCGAGCCGCAGAATGCCACCGTGATGGCCGACCGTGCGCTGGCCCTCCGAGGCCTGATGCGGCGCGACGAGGGTATTGCCGCCTGCCGGGCCGCCCTGCGCCTGGACCCGCGCAACGCGGCGGCGCACGCCAATCTCGCGCTGCTCCTGAAGGAGGTCCGTCAGTGGAAGGAGGCGGAGGCCGCGTTCCACGCCGGGCTGGCTGCGGTCCCCAATCATCCGGTGATGCTGGCCAACCTCTCGACCCTCCACCTGGAGTCGGGGCGCGGCGATGACGCGATGGCTGTGGCCGAGCAGTTGGTGACGGCGCATCCGAATGACCCGGAAGGGTACAACGGCCGCGGGTGCGTGCATTTCGAACGCGGCACGCTTGACGCGGCCCGCGCAGAGTTTGAGCGGGCGCGCGTGCTGGACCCTGCGAACCGCAACGCCGAGTGGAACCTCACGTATCTGGCACTGCTCGACGGCGATCTTGAGCGCGGCCTGCGCGGTTTTGAGCGGCGGCGCTCGCTAAACGCCTTCGTCTTTCAGGCGCACGAACGGGCCGGGGTGGAGTGGGACGGCAGTCCGCTCGCCGGTCGGACGATCTTCGTCCACGAGGAGCAAGGACTGGGCGATGTGCTGCAGTTCGTGCGCTACGCCGAAGCACTGAAGCGCCGCGGCGCCGGTCGGGTGATTGTCGAGACGTCGGCGGACGCCGCGCGGCTCGTGGGGACGGCACCGGGGGTGGACGAGGTGGTGGTGCGCGACCAGCCAGCGCCCCGGTATGACGTCTTTGTACCGCTGATGAGCTTGCCGTACCGCTGCGGCACGCGCCTTGAGAGCATCCCCGGCAGGACGCCCTACCTGCGCGCAGAGGCACGCGCCGTAAGTGAGGTCGTTCGAGCGACGCCCGGCGCTCTGAAGGTCGGGCTGGTCTGGGGAGGCAATCCCAACCACCAGCGCGATCGCTACCGCTCCGTCCCGTTCGCGGCGCTCTTCTCGGCGGTGCAGTCTGATGACGTGGCGCTGTTTTCGCTGCAGAAGGGGCCGCACGCCGCCGACCGTCCCGCTTGGAGCGAGGCGGCCGGCCTGGTGGATCTTGCCCCGCATCTGCAGACGCTGGATGACACCGCCTCGGCGATCGAAGCGCTGGATCTCGTCATCACGGTGGATACCGCGATGGCACATCTGGCGGGCGCGCTCGGGCGCCCGACCTGGACACTGATTACGCGGGTTCCTGACTGGCGGTGGCTGCGCGACCGCAGCGACTCGCCGTGGTATCCGAGCATGCGACTGTTCCGCCAGGTCGTGCCCGACGAGTGGTCGCGTCCGCTGGGCGAGGTGCGCTCCGCGTTGCTTGCGCTGCGCAGCGCGCCCTCCGGTTCCTGATCGTCCGCTTCATTCAATTCCCTCCCTCCGCGAGCCCCGCATGTCCGCCATGAACCTGCTGACGCCGATTACCCTGGACCTCTCCGGCCCGCGCGGCGACGTCCGCGTGCGCTACGCGTTTGACCTGGAGAGCGAGGTGCAGCGCGGCATGCACACGCATCTGACCGAGGGGCGCTTTTACGAGGAGGCCACCTCGCAGCTCTTTGCCAGCGTACTGAAGCCGGGCGACACCTTCATCGACATCGGTGCGCACGTCGGCTACTTCTCGATGCTGGCGGCGGCGCTGGTGGGGCCCGAGGGCGAGGTGGTGTCGTTCGAGCCATCGCCCGGCAACTACCGCCAGCTGCTGGAGCACATCGCGCTCAACGGGTTCACCAACGTGTTGCCGTTCCATCTGGCCCTGGGCGACCGCGAGCAAGTGATGCCGCTGCACCTGAACGCGGACAACGACGGCGGCCACGCGCTGTGGGATGTGGGCCTGCACGAGGCCAACGAAAAGTCGCGGGCGACGCCCATCATTTATCCGGCGTATGTCACTCGTCTGGATCGCGTGCTGCAGGGACGGCCCATCCGTTCGCTCAAGGCCATCAAGCTGGACATTGAGGGGAGCGAAGTGCTGGCGCTGCGCGGCAGCGTGGAGTCGATCGCACGCCATCAGGTGCCATTCATCGTGGCCGAGGTCAACCGAACCGGCCTGGAACTGATGGGCACGTCAGAGAACGAGCTGCGCGCGCTGATGACCGGATTGGGCTACGAGACCTGGATCATCCAGGAGGGTTCAGGCGAGGTGCAGCCGCTGGCGGACGATATGATGGTCGTGGGCAATTTCGTCTTCAACCTGCTGTTCCGGCGACCGGGAGCGGTCATCGGCTGAAAAAGTCGGCGCGAATTGTAAAGTTCCAGCCGGGCGTGCCGATAGAAGTGGGTAAGCGGGACACTGAAGTCCCCGCCCTTGAGGGAACGGATTCCCTCAGCAATCAACCTATGGAGTGGGTTTATGCGTATTAACACGAACGTCGGCGCCCTGACGGCCGCTGGCAACCTTGGTCGGACCAACGATGCGGTTCGTACCTCGGCCGAAAAGCTTTCCTCGGGTTTCCGTATCAACAAGGCTTCTGACGACGCCGCGGGTCTCGGCGTTGCCAACTTGTTCCGGTCGGACATCCGCGCGCTCACGCAGTCGCAGCGTAATGCGGAGCAGGCGCAGTCGGTGCTGCAGATTGCTGAAGGCGGCGCGACGGCCGTCCAGAAGATGCTCGAGCGCATGAAGGAACTCGCGGCCCAGGCCGCATCGGATTCGGTCGACAGCGCCGGCCGCGCCCGCATTCAGCTGGAATACACCTCGCTCGTCGACGAAATCGATCGCGTTGGCAAGACGACGGAATTCCAGGGTTCGAAGCTGCTCACCGGCGCGTACGGTGCGACGTATTCGAACGGCTTCACGGTTGGCGGCAATGTGTCGAACGTGAAGTACTCGACGGACGCCGGCCTCGTGACGTTCTCCGGCGTGAGCGCGACGGTCGCGAAGGCGACGGGCGCTGGTGGCGTGTCGCAGACGGTCGCCTACGCGGCCGCTACGGCGCAGACGCTGAGCTTCTCGGCCTTCGGTATCTCGTTCGACCTGTCGGCTGCGACCGCCAGCACGGACTTCGACACCAAGATCATGACGACCGCCGCGGGCTCGGGCACGTTCCTGATCGGCGCCGCGCGCAACTCGTCGGCGACCTACGCCAGCAACACGTCGAACACGCTGACGATCTCGGGCTCCGCCCTTGACCTGTCGACGACGACGCTGACCGTTGGTGCGGCTGCGAAGAAGGACGTGACCACGCTGATCGGCGCGCAGTCCGCGCTCTCGGCGGTTGACGTGGCGATGGCCGCGGTCAACACGGCGCTCGGCTCGATCGGTGCCAACCAGAACCGACTGACGAACGCCATCGACTCGGTGAAGTCGACGATCGCCAACTACCAGGCCGCTGAAAGCGCAGTCCGCGACCTCGATATGGCGGCCGAGATGGTCAACTTCTCGAAGAACCAGATCCTGCAGACGGCTGGCCAGGCGATGCTTGGCAACCTGAACAACAGCGCCCAGGGCGTGGCCCGGATGCTGCAGAACCTCTAGGTCGCTCGGTCAGTCGATGGCTGAGTAAGACCCGAAGTACCGTAGTACCGGTTTCGCTCCCGGGGCCCTTCGTGGCCCCGGGAGCGAGGCCGCTCCCGGGCAAGGCAGTACGAGGTAAAGACAATGGCAGACGCACTCGGCTCAATCAGCGGAATCTCCAGCGGGATCCAATGGCGCGACATGGTCGATCAGATCATCGCCATCGAGAACCGGCGCACCGTAGATCCCCTCACGGCGCGCCAGAAGGCTCTCGACTCCACCGCTTCCTCCTGGGTCGATTTCCAATCTGTCGTCGGCCGTTTCCGCGACGCCGCCAAGGCGGTTCGCGATGCCACGGCCATCAGTTCGTTTAGCACCAGCGCGAGCAAAAGCGCCACGACCAGCCGCGACCTCGTCTCGGCGACCACCGACACCACCGCGCAGCCCGGCAGCTACGCGATCGAGGTCCAGCAGCTGGCCACGGCCGAAAAGCTGAACTCGATCGTTGCGGCCACGGCGACCACGGCGCTCGGTGTCACCGGTGCGTTCGTGATGAACACCAAGTCAGTCACGGTGTCGGCTACGGACACCCTGACGACGCTGCGCGACAAGATCAACGCCCTGAACACGGGCGCGACCCCCAGCGGCGTGTCGGCGTCGATCCTGCGGACCGGGGTTGGCGCGCGCCTGATCCTGACCGCAGATCGCACGGGCGCCACCGGCATTGAACTGACCGACGACTCCAGCGGCACGCTCCAGTCGCTCGGCTTCATTGACAGCACCAAGACGTCCAACATTACGGACGGCGGGCTTACCCAGTCGCATCGGTTTGCGAGCCGCAGCGCCACCTTCGCCACGGTGCTGGGCATGTCGCTGCCGTCACCGACGACGATTCGCGTGGGCGGCAAGTCGATCTCGATCGATCTGTCGGTCGACTCACTCAGTTCGATCGCGGCCCGCATCAATGCCGCGACGGGGCTGTCTGATTCGGCGAGTATTGTCGCCGAGACGGTGGGGAGCACCACGTATCAGCGGCTGCAGACCAGCCTGGCCGTCGAGTCCGATGTTGCCCAGAGCGCCGACAGCGTGGCGACGCTGGGCGTGCTCGGCTTTACCAAGGCCGGTCGCGGTGGCGTGGCGCAGGTGGTGAAGAGCGCGAACACCTTTACCGACGCGGCCAACGCCAGCGCGAACGCCACGGCTTCGACCAAGCTCACGGACATCGAGATTGCCGGCTCGGGGCTTGGACTAACTGCGGGCGACGTGGTGACGATCAACGGGAAACGCGGCGATGGCACCACGCTCACGCGCACCGTGACGATCGGCGCGACGACGACCATGCAGGACCTGCTCGACAGCGCCAATGACGCGACCACCGGCTTTGGCGCCGGCAGCCGCACCGCGGTGATGTCGATGGGCAGTGGACGCCTGGCCGTGACCGATGCGGTGGCGGGTGATTCGCAGTTGGGATTGTCGATCACCGTCGTCAAGGGCGGGAGCACTATCTCACTCGGCAGCTTTGGCACGGACGGCGGCACGGTGGGGCGCAGCCGGCAGATCACCGCCGGCGTCGACTCCCGTATCATGGTGGACGACCAGGTGGTAACGCGCAGCAGCAATGCCATCAGCGATGTCATCGCTGGCGTGACGCTGAACCTGCTGGCCGCCGAAGTGGGGACGACTGTCGACTTTTCCGTGACGCGCGACTCCAGCGCGGCGGTGACTGCCCTCAACGGATTTGCCTCAGCGTACAACGAGGTGCGGACCTGGGCCGACACCAACTCTGCCACCGGCAAGCCGCTGGCGGGCAACTCCGCGCTCCGCGGCATGGTGAACTCGCTGTCGTCCGCGCTGCTGCAGTCAGTCACCGGGCTCACCGGCACCTATACGACGGCGGCGCAGGTAGGACTGGTCCGCGACCGGTACGGCGTGCTGTCGCTGGATAGCACGATCTTCACGGCGGCCCTCGCCGCGAATTTCTCGGAAACACGGAATGTCCTGAGCATGGGCGGCGTGCCGACCGATGCAGAAGTGACATTCGCCAGTTCGACCGATCTGACGAAAGCCACTGCGACGCCCTACGCCATTGTGATCTCGCAGGCGGCAACGGCGGCGAGCGTCACGGGCGCGGCGTTCGGGACCTACGTGACGGCGGGCACGCCGGATACCATGACGGTCACGGATGTGAGCACCGGTCGGTCCGGTGCCGTCACGCTCACCAACGGCGACTCCGCCGAGAAGGTGGCGGCGGGGCTGAACAGCCTGTTCACGACGCAGAAGATGGGGCTGGTCGCCAGCGCCTCCGGCGGGGCCGTGACCATCGTGGCCAATGACTACGGCACGACAGGCGGTTTCACGGTCGCCTATACCGCGGGGAGCGCAGACGGCACGGCGCAACTGGGCATATCGGCGACGAGCTATGCCGGGCTCAACGTGGCAGGAACGATTGGCGGACTCGCGGCCACGGGACTCGGACGCGAGCTCACCGGTGACACGGGGACGGACGTCTCGGGCCTCAAGATCTTGTACACGGGGACGACGGCGCGGGCCGCCGGCACGCTGGCCTACACGGTGGGCGTTGGTGGCGTGCTCTACAGCACGTCGGCTGGCATTGCGCGGGATCTCGATGGTCTGGCGGTGAAGCTGTCGAACCTGGCCAGCGATTCTGCGTCGGCCATGTCGTCGCGCATCGCCGACGCGCAGGATCGCGTGGCCTCGCGGCGTGCGCAGCTGATTCGGCAGTTCACCGCCATGGAATCGGCGATGACGGCGGCCCAGTCCATCGCGTCATCGCTGAGCCAGCAGATTCAGTCGCTCTCCGCAAGCCAGAACAACAACAACTAGTCCGTCTGTCGGCTCTGCCCCACTCCAGATTCTCGGGGCAGAGCCGATATTCGCACTAGACACCAGCGGAGCTACGTGTGGGCTATCCCTCAGCAGTCAAGTCGTACCGGGAGAATGAGGTGTACTCAGCCTCTCCGGCGCAGCTGTTTCTCATGACGTTCGACTATCTCATCGCGCAGATGACGCGGGCGCGCATTGGGATCGAGACCAAGCAGAAGGACATTACCCTGGCCGCGCTCGACCGGTCGCGCGTGGCGCTCGGCGAACTGATCGCCAGCATTGACTCCAAGGACAACAGCGATCTGGCGCGTACGCTCCGCGGACTGTTCACCTTTTCGTTCATGGAGCTGTGCGACGTGGGCTTTGCCGCGGACAAGGTGAAGCTCGAGCGCCACCTGGCGAACATCCGCGAGTTGCGCGATGCCTTTGCCAAGGCCGCTGAGCAGAAGCAGGCGGAGGTGGCGTGACGGCGCGCCGCGCCGCCGATGAGGCTCGCGCCGTTGCCATGCTACAGCACGTAGCGAGCCTCTGCGACGAGACACGTCGGCAGTGCGCCGCCGATCCCGAGGCGATTCAGCGGATGCTGACGACCTTTGAGGAGACGCTGGCTGAGCTGGCGCCGTTGCTCGATGCGATGGGCACGTCGCCGACCGCCTCGCGCGACGCGGTATTGCAGGCCGCGCGTCAGGCCGCCGGCCAGCACGCTGCGCTCATTGACTCCATGTCGCTGGAGCTCGACCGGTTGGCGCGCAGCATTGTCGCGATCGATCGCGGCACCCACGCCTCGAAGGAGTACGTGGGGATGGTCGGCACGAGCGCACACGGTGCGCTCGATCTGCGCGGCTAGATCTGCAGCCACACGGCGCGCGCGCCGATACTCGTGAGTACGACCTCACCGTGAGCGCTCGCGTGTCATCTGTCCTCAACCGTCCCGCCGTTCGTACTCTCGACGCGATTTCGCCGGCGCCGGAGCGGTTGCTTTTGCTGACGCTGGATGCGTTGATCGCCCAGTTGCAGCGGGCCAGGGACGGATTGGCGGCGGCGCGCCCCGAGGTCACGCTCCCGGCGTTGGCGCGATCCAGACAGGCGCTCGGCGAACTGCTCGCCGGCATCGACACCCGACAGGGCGGAGAACTGGCCCACCGGCTGACCTCGTTCTACGTCTTTGTGCTATCGGAGGTCGAGGTGGTGCGACGCGACGGCGGCGCCGCGCGCCTCGAGCGCAATCTCACGATGCTTCGGGCGCTGCGGGACGCTTTCGCGCGCACGCCACGAGCCGCTCCGCGTATTCACCTGTCGTAGCCTGAAGCAATAGGGCAGGCCGTGCAGGGGATCGTCGCGCGACGATGCCTCGACACACTCCTGACCCTCGAGGCGCAGAACGTGAGGCTACGACGCACTCCGCGCCGTGCGCGCGTACCGACGACGCGCCGTGTCGATCGCCGCCTGCATGCCGAGTCGGAACCGACCCGCGGTAAATCGCTGCGCCACGGCCTCGCGCGCCGCGTCTCCCATACGCCGCGCCAGGTCGGCGTCATCCAGCAAGCGCTGCGCATAGTCACGCAGTTCCCGCGGGTCATTGGAGAGGAAGCCACTGACGCCATGCCTGACGAGCGAGGTGGGGTGCCGATTGCCGAGCACCGGCAGTCCGGCAGCCATCGCCTCCAGGGACGCCATGTTATAGCCATCCTCGAAGCGGGGATTGGCGGTATGTATGAAGAAGCGGTGTGTCGCGAACTGTGCGCGGAGCGCATCCCAGCTCGGCGCCGCTTCCACGTGAAATTCCGGATTGTGGCCGACGATCGTGATGGGAAGTCCGCCGAACGCCGCTTCGTGCAGATCCCACTGCAGAAAAACCCGCTTGGACCAGATGTGGTTTGCCACGCGCAGGCCGGCTGCGGTGTCGTAGCGCGCCGGCTCGTAGTCTGCGGGATCGGCGAAGTTCGGCACGACGTCCCCGCCAACGCCCCATGATTGCGCCTTGCCCGGCGAGATCGCGACGGCCTGTGCGCCGCGCATCGCGAGGTATTGCCGCAGGCGATCACGCATCGCCGACGGCTTCAGGTCGCTCTGTTGCTGGGCCAGTCGGCCTTCGAGGAAATCGTGGATCATCAGCACCGCCGGCACGGCAAGCTGCTTGAGGTCGAGCAGGTCGGTGATGTTGTGCGCAATGACACAATCCCACGTCGCTGCGGGGGCCTCGAGCGCTTCGGCTAACGAGAGGAGGCGCGCCCGCGGCGGCAGCGGCCGCATGCGCTCGTCCCACGTTGTCGTGTACCGTCCGGCAAGTCCCACGACAATGTCGAGATCGGCATCGAGCACGCGGAGCTGGTAGATCCACGGCTCGTGACAGTTCATGACCAACAAGCGCATCGCGATCGGTTGGTGGAGGAATGCGCGGTGCGCAACGTGGCGACCAGAGGCGGCACGCATGACCGGCTTGCGTGCTTTCTTCACTGGATTGCAAGGCTCGTGCCCACGTCGCGAAATGCTACGTACTCGACGG
Organism: Gemmatimonadota bacterium; assembly: GCA_031127085.1. Classification (GTDB taxonomy): domain Bacteria; phylum Gemmatimonadota; class Gemmatimonadetes; order Gemmatimonadales; family Gemmatimonadaceae; genus PNKL01. The sequence continues at coordinate 10,172 of JARIEY010000059.1, forward strand.
CCGCTACGATGCGCTCCGACCGCGACTCGGTGCGAACCTCTACCACGAGGTCCCCTAACGCCGAACAGTCTGGTGATCGGCCGAAGCCCGGATCTCCTGCTCAAGCGGAACCGCGCCGACCGTCTCAAACGGTTCCTGCCACCGAATCCGGAGGACTGATCTCGGCTCGCCGCGAGGCGTTCCGCCGCGAGGCGTTCCGCCGCGAGGCGTTCCGCTGAGGACTTTTGCGGTTGTTACGCGAGTCCGTGGCCACCCCTCGTTCCCAGCGTGATGCCCTGATCCCAGGCACGAGGTACCCGGCAAGAGTTGCCGCCCAGCCATTTGCGCGCTTTATTCCCACCTTGGGGCTTCTCCGCGCCCCAGCTTCCTTCTTTGGGCGACGCGCGCATGGCCACCATCCTGTACGTCGACGACGAACCTTCGATCGGCCTCATTCTCGAGGACACGCTCGAGCGCGCCGGTCATCAGTCGGTCGGTGCGCGGAACGTGCCGGAGGCGATGGAAGTGCTGGCGCGCGGCGGGATTGACCTGATCATCTCGGACTACCGGATGCCGGGGCTGACCGGCCTGGAGTTCCTGAGCATCCTGCACCGTGACGGGTATGACATCCCGCTCATCATGCTCACCGGCTACGCCTCCATTGAGCACGCCGTGGCGAGCATCAAGGCGGGGGCGGTGGATTACATCACCAAGCCGGTGCGCCCGCAGCAACTGGAACTCGCGGTCGACCAGGCACTGGAGTACGTGCGCCTGCGCCGCGAGAACGAGTCGCTGCGCCGCGAGGTGATGGAGTTCCGCAATGAGCGCCAGATCATTGGCGACAGCACGGCGATGCGCCGCATTCAGCAGACGGTGGCGATGGCGGCGCCGACCCGCGCCACGGTGTTGCTGCAAGGCGAGAGCGGGACGGGCAAGGAACTGTTCGCTCGCGCCATCCACGAGCAGAGCGACCGGCGCGACCGCCCGTTCATCCAGCTGAACTGCGCCGCGCTCCCCGAGGGGCTGATTGAGAGCTCGCTGTTTGGGCACGAGCGCGGGGCGTTCACCGGCGCGGTGAAGCGGGTGGAAGGCGCCTTCGAGCGCGCACACCGCGGCACGCTGCTGCTCGACGAAATCTCGGAGATGAAACTCGACCTGCAATCCAAGCTGCTGCGCGTGCTGCAGGAGCAGGAGTTCGAGCGGGTGGGCGGCACGACGCCCATCCGGGTGGACGTGCGCGTGATCGCGACGACCAATCGCGACTTGGCGGCCGAGGCGGCGGCCGGCACGTTCCGGCAGGATCTCTTCTATAGGTTGAGCGTCATTCCGGTGCTCATTCCGCCGCTTCGCGAACGGAAGGAGGATATTCCGTCGCTGGCCATGCGGTTCGCCGTGCGGACCGCCTCGGAAATGGGGAAGGAGATTACGGGCTTTTCCCGCGAGGCCATCGACTACCTGCAGGAGTCACCCTGGCCGGGGAATGTGCGCGAGTTGCAGCACTCCGTAGAACGGGCGGTGATCCTGACGCAGGACCCCATCATTCAGCTGCACGCCTTCGACGCGAGCCGATACGGGCTGACACCGCACAGCGGGACGCCCCGGGTGTCGGGCAGTTTTGCCGCCATTACCCCGCCCCGTCTGTCCCAGCCCGTGCCGGCGATGTCCGAGCCGGTGATGTCGCCGCCGGCGGCCTTTGCCGCTGGCGACGGCGCGGGCCGAGCCACCGGGGAAGTGCTGTTGTCATCGCTCAACGTGAACGACGCCGAGCGGGTGCTGATCCAGAAGGCGTTGGAGGCGACGGGGGGCAACCGGACCAAGGCCGCCGACCTGCTGGGCATCAGCGTGCGGACGCTGCGCAACAAGCTGAACTCTCCGGCCGACGAGGAGGACGAGCCCGTGGCGTAACGCGCCGGCGGGCGGTTCGGATTACGAAGCGCCGCGGGGGCCTGCCAGGCAGGCCCCCGCTGCTTTTTTCGCATCCCAGTGCGCGTAATAAGTGAAATTTCACTCGGAAAAAGGTGCCGTTCAAGCCTTGCGCAGGCGGCAGAAACTGGAAGTAGCCCCCCCTTTCAATATAGTCAAATGTTTACATATGACTGCTAAGATATTTCAGGGCATAATATTACGCGCTAATCCTTGCGGCGTATGATCCGTGGCGCCGAGTCTGGCCCGACCCTTGCCCATACCTATCGCCGACGTGTCGTGCTCCGGAGGCGGAATGCCGTTCAACTTCGTCGGGCGAGTCAGCCAAGCGAATCAAATGAAGGAAAGCCTGGACATCTCCGTCCAGCGCACGCGCCAGATCGCAGATCGCGTGGCGCGCGCGACCGCCTTGAAGCAGGGGTTTGCTCTCCCCGACACGCCCACCGCTCCGGGATCAACCGAGAGCGGCCCCATTGACATCGAAGCGGAGATGGTCAGCCTCGCCGATGAGCAGTTGCGCTACGAGGCCACCACCAAGCTCCTCGCCAAGACCTACGAAAAGCTGCGCGCTGCGCTGAAGGTCGGCTGATGCCAGACCCGGTGAACCCCAACCAGGGCGCCCCGTCCCTCATCCGGCCGATGTTCCGCACCTTGGGCATCGCCGCTTCGGGCCTCTCAGCCCAGCGCCTGCGCATGGAGACGATCGCGACGAACATCGCGAACGCCGAAACGACGCACACGACCGCTGGCGGCCCGTATCGCCGCCGCATGGTGCAGATGGAAGCAGCGACGGCCGAGGACTTTCAGAAGTCGCTCGCCGCTGCCAAGGACGCCGCCGCCGATCGCCCGTCGATCGTGGGCCGCGGCAACGCCGAAGCCACCGATCCGCTGGCCGCTGCCGAAGCGAAGTTCGAGAAGCGCCTCAACGAGGCCGACAAGGTCTCGGGTCTCGCCGCCGAGGAAGCGGAAGACGCGGCCGCCAGCGCCGGTGAAGGCTGGGGCGTCCGCGTGAGCGCGATCGTCGAGGACGAGAGCGAAGGTCCCCTCGTCTACGACCCGGCGCATCCCGACGCCGACGCCAACGGCTATGTCCGTTACCCGAACGTCCGCATCACCGACGAGTTGGTCGACCTGATGGACGCCAAGCGCATGTACGAAGCCAACGCCACCGTCTTCAACGCGACGAAGCAGATGCTCCGCCGCGCCATTGAGATCTGAGGCCCACTATGAACGTCAACGGACTTCCCTCCTCGCTGCAGTCGCTGCTCTCGGCTCGTGAACAGCTGCAGACGACGCGTCCAGACGCCGCCGCCACGGCCGCCGCTCAGGCCCAGCGCGCGGCCGCTCCGGCCGCTGCCGCCCAGGCCAAGCCGGCCGCTGCGAACGCGGTGATGTCGGCCCAGGCCCCGGAAGGCACGGATCCGGCGCTCTGGAGCGTGCTGACGAGCGACGAACGCGCCTTCTTCTCGCGCGTCGTCACCTCGGGCCCGCTCACGTACTCCAAGATGGCGGCCGCATCGGCCAGCCGCGCCACCACGATGCCTGCCATCCGCGGCGGGCGTATCGACTTCCGGGCCTGACCATGACGGCCCCGATCGGCGGCGGACTTTCCGGAATCGGCAGCGCGCTGGGCGACAGCGGCGCGCGCGCGGTTCCGGTCATCGGCACGGGCGGCAACTCGTTCGGCGACACGCTCAAGCGCGCGCTCGACGACGTCTCGGCCGCGCAGGACCGCTCTTCCGACACGCTGGGCGCGTTCCTGCGCGGCGAACCGGTGGAGCTGCATCAGGTGATGGCGGCCAGTGAAGAGGCCGGCATCGCGCTCGAAATGCTCATCGAGGTGCGCAACAAGTTCCTCGACGCATACCGGCAGCTGACTTCCATGCAGGGCTGACGCTCCGCTGACTCCCGCAACGACTCCGCCCGATGGCCTCCGCACTCGATGATACCCTTTCCCGCGTTGGTGGCGCGCGCCGCGTGCTGCTCTTCGCGTTCACGCTGGGCGTGGCCGGCCTGATCTTCGTCGGCTCGCGCATCGTGACCAAGCCGGATCTCGTCCCCGCCGCCACGGGCGTGCCGATTGAAAGCGCGTCCGAGCTGACCGACCGCCTGACCAACGCGGGCGTGAAGTTTGAGCTCGACGCCGGCGGCCAGTCGATCATGGTGGATCGCGCAGATCTCGCCAAGGCGCGCGTGGCGCTGGCGAAGGGCGGCAGCATCACCGGCGCCCGCCCGGGCCTCGAGCTTTTTGACCGCCCCTCGTGGGGCATGAACGAGTTCGCCCAGCGCGTGAACTACCGCCGCGCCCTCGAAGGCGAACTGGAGCGCACGATCAGCCGCATGCGCGGTGTTGAGCGCGCCGAAGTGCACCTCGCGCTCCCCGATCAGGGGACGTTCCAGCAGGACGGCAAGCAGGCGACCGCCAGCGTGCTGCTGGCGCTGCGCGGCAGCTCCACGCCGACCCCCGACGTCGTGCAGGGCATCGCGCACCTGGTGTCGAACTCGGTGGACGGACTCCCCGCGGAGAACGTGAGCATTCACGACGATATGGGCCGCCAGTGGACGGACCCGAACGACGGCACGAGCACCACGGCGCTGAGCTCGCGCCAGCTGCGCACGCAGCAGGAAGTTGAAGGCGATCTGCAGAAGAAGGCGGAAGACCTGGTGCTGGGCGTGGTCGGGGCCGGCAACGCCAAGGTGCGCGTGTCGGCGCTGCTCAACTTCGACCAGATCGAACGCACCACGAACTCCGTGGATCCGGAACGGCAGGCGCTCGTCTCGGAAACGAAGAGCGAGATCGTCCCCGGCGCCGCGCAGCAGGGCGCGGGACAGACGAACGTCACGAACACGTACGAAAACACGAAGAGCACCGAGACCTTCACTGCGACGGTGGGCAACATCAAGAAGCTGAGCGTGGCGGTGCTGGTCAGTGACCGCCGCCTGGCGCCCAAAGACAGCACCGACACGATTCCCCGCTTCCAGGCGCGCAGCGCCGATGAGCTGCGCCGCATCGACGCGCTGGTCCGCAGCGCGATCGGCATCGACACCACGCGGGGCGACATCCTGAGCGTGCAAAGCTCGACGCCCGAAGTGATGCCGGTGGCCGCGGTCAAGGAAGAAGCGGTGCCGCTGATGCAGAAGCTGCAGGACAACCAGCGCC
>JARIEY010000060.1 GCA_031127085.1 Gemmatimonadota bacterium
CCCAACGACCGCCGTGATCGCACCTTTCGTCCTGCAGTACAACTGACGCTTTGCACGCCCTGACCCGTTTGCCCGGCAAATCGCCGGGTAGCGGGCCCGGGCGGTTTTCGCCTGTCCACCGGTCATCCCGGACCAGACATGATCAAGCAGATTTCGTTCGCCAAGCTCGATGAGCGGATGGAGATGCCCCATCTCCTCGACATCCAGGTGCGCGCCTTTGAGTCGCTGCTCCAGTTGGATGCCGCCGCCAAACATCGGGAAGACGTCGGTCTCGAGCGGGTCTTCAAGGACCTGTTCCCCATCGAAGACGTCCATCAGAACTTCTCGCTCGAGTTCGAGAAGTACACGCTCGGGGAGCCGAAGTACTCCGTTGAGGAGTGCATCGAGCGCGACATGACGTACTCGGCGCCGCTCAAGGCGACGCTGTCGCTGCGCGTCTTCGAGGACGCCGGCAACGGCAAGCGGCTCAAGAACGAGATCCGCAAGGAAGTCTACCTCGGCGAACTGCCGCTCCTGACGAACCTTGGCACCTTCGTGATCAACGGGGCCGAGCGCGTGATCGTCTCGCAGCTGCACCGGTCGCCGGGCGTGGTGTTCGAGGAGAGCACCCATCCCAACGGCCAGCGGCTGATCAGCTCGCGGATCATCCCGTTCCGCGGCTCGTGGGTGGAGTTCACCGTCGACATCCACGACATCATCTACGTCCACATCGACAAGAAGAAGAAGTTCCCGGCGACGGCGCTGCTGCGCGCGTTCGGCTACGGGAGCAATGCCGACATCCTGCGGCTCTTCTTCGCGGTGCGTGAGCTCGACCTCGCCAAGAAGCGCGAGGGACGGGCCGAGAACCGCGAGGTCGTCGGCGCCATTGTCGCCGAAGATATCGAGCTCCAGGGCGAGGCGGCGGCGGACGATGCGCCGAAGCCGAAGACCAAGAAGGCGCGCGCGCAGCGTGAGCGCGACGAGAACCTGATGCTGGTGAAGGTCGGCGATGAGCTGACCGAAGAGGTGTTCAACCGCCTCCGCCGGCAGAAGATCGACAAGGTCAAGGTGTTTGCGTCGTACATGTCGGTGGACCTGCGCGACGAGCTCGACGCCATTGAGCGCGGCGAGCGCTCGACGCCGCGCGTGATCGCGCTCGACGTCATCGACCCGAACACGGGCGAAGTGATCGCCGAGGCCGGCCAGTCGCTCAAGGAGATGCTGTGCAAGCGCCTCCGCAAGGCAGACCTGCACCGCGTGCACGTCTTCGTGCCGTCGCTGCGCGTTGAGAGCCAGCTGATCAAGAACACGCTGCTCAAGGATCCGACGCGCGCCGAGGACGAGGCGCTCAAGCAGATCTACTCGCTGCTCCGTCCGGGCGACGCGCCCAACAAGGAGACGGCGAAGCAGGCGCTGGAGCGGCTGTTCTTCTCGCCCAAGCGCTATGACCTCGGTCGCGTGGGGCGTTACAAGATCAACCAGCGGCTCGGGCTGCCGACCTCGCCCGACACGACGGTGCTCACGGTCGACGATTTCGTGGCGATCCTCCGCTACCTGGTGGAGCTCCATGAGGGGCGCGGCCACACGGACGACATCGATCATCTGGGCAACCGCCGCATCCGCTCGGTGGGCGAGCTGATCGCCAACCAGTTCTCCGTGGGCCTGTCGCGCATGGCGCGTCTGGTCAAGGAGCGCATGAGCATCAATCAGGACACCGAGAAAATCGCGCTCGACGACCTCGTCAACGCGCGCACGGTGTCGGCCGTCATTCAGGCCTTCTTCGGGTCGTCGCAGCTGTCGCAGTTCATGGACCAGACGAACCCGCTGGCCGAGCTGACGCACAAGCGCCGCCTGTCGGCGCTCGGACCGGGCGGCCTGACGCGTGAGCGCGCGGGCTTCGAAGTCCGCGACGTGCACTACTCGCAGTACGGCCGCATGTGCCCCATTGAGACGCCGGAAGGCCCGAACATCGGCCTGATCACGTCGCTGGCGTGCTTTGCGCGCGTCAACGACCTCGGCTTCGTGGAGACGCCGTACCTCGTGGTGCGCAACGGCCGCGTGACGGGCGACCTCGAGTGGCTGGATGCCAACCGCGAAGAGGACGCGATCATCGCGCAGGCCAACGCCAAGCTGAATCCGGACGGGACGTTCGTCGACGAGCTGGTGCTCAGCCGGCAGCAGTCGGACGTGCCGCTCGTGCCGCCGTCGAAGATCGACTATATGGACGTGGCGCCCGAGCAGGTGGTGTCGATCGCCGCGGCGCTCATTCCGTTCCTCGAGCACGACGACGCCAACCGCGCGCTGATGGGCAGCAACATGCAGCGCCAGGCGGTGCCGCTCCTCAACCCGCAGACGCCGGTGGTCGGCACGGGGCTCGAGGAGAAGGTGGCGCAGGACTCGGGCGCGGTGGTGATTGCCAAGCGCGCCGGCGTGGTGACGCGCGTGACGGCCGACGAGATCATCGTCGACGCCGGCCAGGGCAAGGAAGGGAAGCGTGACGCCGGCGCCCCGCTGGCGCGGCTCACGCAGCAGGACCGCTACCGCCTGAAGAAGTACTGGCGCACCAACCAGGACACCGCCATCAACCAGCGCCCGGCCGTGAAGCTCGGGCAGAAGGTGAAGCAGGGCGAGGTGCTGGCTGACGGCGCGGCCACCGAGCACGGGCAGCTGGCGCTCGGCAGCAACGTCACCGTGGCGTTCATGCCGTGGTACGGGCACAACTTCGAGGACGCCATCGTCCTCAGCGAGCGCCTGGTGAAGGACGACGTCTACTCGTCGATCCACATCCAGGAGCTTGAACTGCACGTGCGCGACACCAAGCGCGGACAGGAAGAGATCACGCGCGAAATCCCGAACGTCTCGGAAGAGTCGCTCGTGGATCTCGACGAGCGCGGCATCGTCCGCATCGGCGCGCACGTGAAGCCGGGCGACATTCTGGTCGGCAAGATCACGCCGAAGGGCGAGACGGAGCTGTCGCCCGAAGAGAAGCTGCTGACGGCGATCTTTGGCGAAAAGGCGAAGGACGTGAAGGATTCGTCGCTCAAGGTGCCGCCGGGCATGGAAGGCGTGGTCATCGACTGCAAGATCTTCTCGCGCGTGGAAGATCAGGTGGTCGAGAAGGACCGCGGCGAGCGGATTGGCGATGTGCGCCGCCTCGAGGGTGAGGAGAAGGTGCGCGTCAACGACGTGCGCGACGAGGAAATCAAGGAACTGCTGCTCGGCCAGACGGTCGAGCTGGCGTTGAAGAGCGGGACGGTGGAGGAGGCGATCGCCAAGGGAACGAAGCTGACCGAGGAAATTCTCGGCACGCTGCGCCTGGCGACGCTCGACCTCAAGACGTTCCGCGTGGGCAACAAGAAGGTCAACGAGGAAGTCCGCGAGATCATCGAGGCGGCCAACGAGGTCAAGGCGAAGATCGAGGAGAAGGCGGAAGAGCGCATCGACCGCATCCTCCAGCCGGACGAGCTGCCCCCGGGCGTGATTCAGCTGGTCAAGGTCTACCTGGCCGAGAAGCGCAAGATCTCGGTGGGCGACAAGATGGCCGGCCGTCACGGCAACAAGGGCATCGTGGCGCGCATCGTGCCGGAAGAGGACATGCCGTTCCTGCCGGACGGTCGTCCGGTGGACATCGTCCTCAACCCGCTCGGCGTGCCCAGCCGAATGAACGTGGGCCAGATTCTCGAGACGCACCTCGGGTGGGCGGCCAAGCTGCTCGGGTTCTACGCCAAGACGCCGGTGTTCGCCGGCGCCAACGAGCGTGAGATCGGGCTGCTGCTGCGCCTGGCGGGTGTGTCGTGGGCCAAGTCGTCGCTCGGCCTGCAGGCCGAGGCGCCGTCGATCACGGACAAGGATGTGCGCAGCCTCCTCGCTGACATCAAGCCGAGCGCGGAGAACATCGACAAGGTGGAGCTGCTGGCGGATGCGACGCTGAACGACCTGCACGGTCGCTCGATGTCGGCGGAGACGAAGGAGATCTTCGGCCGCGTGCGCGACTACCTGGCGGCGGCGGCGAAGGAGCTCGCCGAGCGCGAGCATCTGAACCTGAAGCACGAGAAGGGGTTCCACGACGTGGCCGGCGAGGATCCCGACTACACGGCGCGGAAGGCCGAGTTCAAAAAGGTCGTGAAGGAGATCGAGAAGCTCGACGCCCTGACGGCGGCCGAGTTGCTCGAGAGCCGCGGCCTGCCGGCGCTGGCGGCGATGCTCGGCAAGAAGAGCGAAGCCGACGTCGACGCCGCTTCGGTGGAGCTGATCGGGCTGGCCGGCATCCTGCCGTTCGGCAAGATCCGCCTGCGCGACGGTCGTACGGGCGAGACGTTCACGAGCCCGGTGACGGTCGGCCAGGTGTACATGCTGAAGCTCAGCCACTTGGTGGACGACAAGATCCACGCCCGGTCCATTGGACCGTACTCGCTGGTGACGCAGCAGCCGTTGGCGGGCAAGGCCCAGTTCGGCGGCCAGCGCTTCGGCGAAATGGAAGTGTGGGCCCTCGAGGCCTACGGTGCGGCGCACACGCTGCAGGAGATCCTGACCGTCAAGTCGGACGACGTGAACGGACGCTCGCGCGTGTACGAGGCAATCGTGAAGGGACAGAACCTCCCCGAGCCGGGAACGCCAGAATCGTTCAACGTGCTCGTCAAGGAACTGCAGGCGCTGGGCATCCACGTCACGATGGACGCGAATGAAGTTGTTGCCGGCGGCTCCTTCGGAAACGGGAACGAGGAATAATCAATGATTGATTTCCGTAACGCGCGCGAACAGCGCGCCTCGGCGTTCGACTTCATCCAGGTTCGCATCGCGAGCCCGGAGGAGATTCGCGGCCCCCGGGACCCGAAGGAGCGTGAGCGGCTGGAGATGGCCGGCCTGCGCTCGTGGTGGTCGTGGGGCGAGGTGACCAAGCCCGAGACCATCAACTACCGGTCGTTCAAGCCGGAGAAGGATGGTCTGTTCTGCGAGCGCATTTTCGGCCCGGTGAAGGACTGGGAGTGCCACTGCGGCAAGTACAAGCGCATCCGCTATCGCGGCGTGATCTGCGATCGCTGCGGGGTGGAAGTGACGCTGAGCAAGGTGCGTCGCGACCGCATGGGGCACATCGAGCTGGCCGTGCCGGTGGCGCACATCTGGTTCTTCAAGACGCTGCCGAGCCCGATGGGCAACCTGCTCGACCTCACGCTCCGTGATCTCGAGAAGGTGGTTTACTACAGCAACTATGTGGTCATCGACGCTGGCGAGCAGGAAGTCCGCGTCAACGACCTGCTGGACGAGGAGCAGTTCCTGGAGCTGCGCACCAAGGCGAAGGCCGAGAACGACACGGCCTTCCTCGCCGACATCGGCGCGCCGGCCGTGCGCGAACTCCTGCGCCGCCTCGACGTCGACAAGGTGGCCGAGGAGCTTCGCGCCTCGGTGGCGGTGGAGACGTCGCAGCACAAGAAGAAGCAGCAGCTGAAGCGCCTGAAGATCGTGGACGCGTTCCGCAACTCGGGCGATCACTCGGACGTGCGCAACAAGCCCGAGTGGATGATCATGGATGTGGTGCCGGTGATTCCCCCCGACCTGCGGCCGCTCGTGCCGCTCGACGGCGGGCGCTTTGCCACGTCCGACCTGAACGACCTGTACCGCCGCGTCATCAACCGCAACAACCGGTTGCAGAAGCTGATCGTGCATCGCGCGCCGGAAGTGATCCTGCGCAACGAGAAGCGCATGCTGCAGGAGGCGGTGGACGCGCTGTTCGATAACGGACGCCGGTCGAAGGCCATCCGCGGCCGCGGCAAGCGCCCGCTGAAGTCGCTCTCCGACATGCTGAAGGGAAAGCAGGGGCGGTTCCGTCAGAACCTGCTCGGCAGGCGCGTGGACTACTCGGGCCGTTCGGTCATCGTGGTGGGCCCCGAGCTCAAGCTGCACCAGTGCGGCCTGCCGAAGGCGATGGCGCTCGAACTGTTCAAGCCGTTCATCATCCACAAGCTGGTGGAGAAGGGCATTGCCGAGACGGTGAAGCGCGCCAAGAAGATCGTGGAGCGTGAGAGCCCCGAGGTGTACGAGATCCTCGAGGAGATCATCCGCGACCATCCGGTGCTGCTCAACCGCGCGCCGACGCTGCACCGCCTGGGCATCCAGGCGTTCGAGCCGGTGCTGGTGGAAGGCAAGGCCATCCGTATTCACCCGCTCGTCTGCGCGGCGTTCAACGCCGACTTCGACGGTGACCAGATGGCGGTGCACGTGCCGCTCTCGTTCGAGGCGCAGCTCGAGTGCCGTGTGCTGATGCTCTCGTCGAACAACATCCTGAAGCCGGCGGACGGCCGCCCGGTGGCGGAGCCCAGCCAGGACATCGTGCTTGGCTGCTACTTCGCGACCAAGGCCCCGACCGACTTCGACGTGATTGCCAAGGATCCGAAGCGGATCGCCAAGCTGTCGTCGTACACGAACGCCGAGGAAGTGGAGATGGCCCTCGCGCTCGGACGGATGACGACGCACTCGGCGTTGCGCTATCTGGTGCGCAACGCGGACGGCGAGGCGTCGTGGGTGGTGACGACGGCCGGGCGCGTGATGTTCAGCGAGATTGTGCCGTCGGAGCTGCCGTTCCAGAACCGCGACATGAAGAAGAAGGCGCTGTCGGAGCTCGTGTTCGAGTCGTACCGCGCGTCCGGTCTGGCCACGACGGTGGCGTTCCTCGACCGGCTCAAGGACTTCGGCTTCCGCAACGCCACGCGCGGCGGCGTGTCGATCGGCATCTCCGACCTGGAGATCCCGAGCGAGAAGGAGACGCTGCTCGATGAGGCCGGCACCCGCGTGGAGCGCTTCCAGCGCGCCTACACGACCGGCAACATTACGAACGGCGAGCGCTACAATAAGGTGATCGACACCTGGACGCACGCGAACAACGACATCGCCGACGCGATGGTCAAGCGCATGCGCGAATCGCAGGCGGGGTTCAATCCAGTGTTCATGATGTTCGATTCCGGCTCGCGCGGTTCGCGCGACCAGATCCGCCAGCTGGCCGGTATGCGCGGCCTGATGGCGAAGCCGCAGAAGAAGCTGACCGGCGGCATCGGCGAAATCATCGAAAGCCCCATCAAGTCGAACTTCCGTGAAGGCCTGTCGGTGCTCGAGTACTTCATCTCGACGCACGGCGCCCGCAAGGGTCTGGCCGACACGGCGCTCAAGACGGCCGACGCCGGCTACCTGACGCGCCGCCTCTGCGACGTCGCGCAGGACGTGACGATCACCGAAGAGGATTGCGGGACGATCATGGGTCTCGAGGTGTCGGCGCTGAAGGAAGGCGAAGACATCATCGAGCCGCTGTCGGAGCGCATTGTCGGCATCGTCGCCGCCGAGGACGTCTACGATCCGCAGCTGCGCGACAGCGCCGGACGTCCGGCGCTGCTGGTTGAAGCCGGTCAGATGATGGAAGAAGAGACGGCCCGCGCCATCGAGGACGCCGGCATCGAATCGGTGAAGATCCGTTCGGTGCTGACGTGCGAGGCCAAGCGCGGCCTCTGCCGGATGTGCTACGGCCGCAACCTGGCCACGATGAAGATGGTGGACATCGGCGAAGCGGTCGGCATCATCGCCGCCCAGTCGATCGGCGAGCCCGGCACGCAGCTGACGCTCCGTACGTTCCACATCGGCGGCACGGCGGCCCGTATCGCCGAGCAGACGGCCCGCAAGTCGAAGGTGGCCGGCGTCGTCGAGTACGGCGACCGCCTGCTGACGGTGCAGAACGCCGAAGGGCAGCGCGTGGTGACCTCGTACGAGGGCGAGCTGTTCGTGCGCGCCTCGGCCGACAAGAACGCGCCCGTGTCGGCGCGTCTGCAGGTGCCGCTCGGCGCCATCCTGATGGTCAAGGACGGCGACGAGGTGAAGAAGGAAGCGATCGTCTTCACGTGGGACCCGTACACCAACCCGATCATCACGGATACCGAAGGCACGATCAAGTTCGTCGACCTCGTGGAAGACGAGTCGTTCGCCGAGGAGCTCGACGAGCTCACCGGTCTGCGTCAGCGGGTCGTGATCGAGGACCGTGAAAAGAAGCTGCACCCGCACATCGAGATCTGGACGTCGAAGGGCGGCAAGGAGAAGAAGGTCCGCGACTTCGTGATCCCGGTGGGCGCGCAGCTGATCATCGACGACGGCGAGCAGGTGGCCGCCGGTACGACGATCGCCAAGGTCAACCGCGAAGCGTACAAGACGCGCGACATCACGGGCGGCCTGCCGCGCGTGGCCGAGCTGTTCGAGGCGCGCCGTCCCAAGGACCCGGCGACGATCTCCGAGATCGACGGCGTGGTGCGCTTCGGCGACATCAAGCGCGGCAAGCGCGAGATCTTCGTGCAGCCGCTCGACGGCAGCGGGTCGGTGGACGATCAGCAGCCGGCGCAGCTGTACGAAGTGGCGGCCGGCAAGCACTTGCGCGTGCACGAGGGCGACCGCGTGCGCGCCGGTGACCGTCTGTCGGAAGGGCCGGTGAATCCGCACGACATTCTGCGGATCAAGGGGCCACGCGCCGTGCAGGAATACCTGCTCAACGAAGTGCAGGAGGTGTACCGCCTGCAGGGCGTGAAGATCAACGACAAGCACATCGGCGTGATCGTGCGCCAGATGCTGCAGAAGGTGCGCGTGCAGGACTCGGGTGACACCGAGTTCCTGGAAGGCGAGAACGTGGACAAGGCGGCGTTCCGCGACGCCAACGACCGCTCGAAGAAGAAGAAGCTCAACGCCGCGACGTCCGAGCCGCTGCTGCTCGGCATCACGAAGGCGAGCCTCACGACGCAGTCGTTCATCTCCGCGGCGTCGTTCCAGGAGACCACGCGCGTGCTCACCGATGCCGCGATCCGCGGAGCCAAGGACAACCTCCTCGGCCTCAAGGAGAACATCATCATCGGCCATCTCATCCCGGCCGGCACCGGTATTTACCGGTACCAGCAGGTGGATATGGATGTCGAGGCGCCGCCGCTGCCGGAGCAGGAGTTCGGGCTTGGGGACTTGGGAGCGCTGCCGCCGATGGCTGACGATATGTTGCCGCTCGGCGCTGACGAACTCGAGTAGCCGCTGGTTGGATGCGACGGCCCGCCCCGAAATCCGGGGCGGGCCGTCGTGCGTGTGGGGGCGCTGGTGCTCGCTCGCCGGCCGCGCCGGTGCTACCTTTCCCGCCGTCAGTGCCGGCCATGGCGGCCGGTGCGATGCTTCGATTCCCATCATCGCCAGAATCGTCGAGTGAACCGCCAGTCCGTGTCCGGGCCCCCCGAGAGACGATGGCGAATAGTCAGCTGCGCGCTACTTGGCGTGCTGCTTGGGTTGGCGTCGCCGGCGGTGCCGACGGCGGTGGCGCAGACGACCCTCGTGGAGGAGTGGCGCTGGGTACACTTCGGCGTCGCCGAGGGTCTGCCGTCGCCCGTGGTGCATAGCGTTTCGCGGGCGCGGGATGGCACGATGTGGGCGGCCACGGATCGTGGTCCTGCGTGGTTCGACGGGTATCGGTGGCAGGTCGTGAGGGACCAGGCCGGTCGCACCCTGCCGACGGCCACGACCGGCTACGTGGCTCCGGCTGCCGACAGTTCCGTGGTCTTTCGCACGGGGCAGACGGTGTATCGCGTGGCCGGCCGCGGCGAGGCGGCGCGTCCAATTCCTCCGGTGCCGGGCGGCGAGTGGGCGAGCCGCGTGATCGGCGTTCGCGGTGAGATTTGGGCCATCGTGGCGCGCGACGCAGAGTGGATGCTGACTCGCTTCGCTGACGGTGCCTGGCGCACGGAGCCGTGGCCGGGCCCCTCTCCAGCCCCCTCGTACGACCCGCAGCTCCACGTCGGTTCTGAAGGGCGTGCGCTGCTTTCCGTGGGGACCTCGCTGTGGGAGCGTCGCGCGGGGGTGTGGCGGCAGATTGCGCCATTCGCGCCGGCCCGCGGGATGATCCGTATGTTCGCCACAACGCCGTCGCTCGAGGAACGGATCGTCCTGCGGAGTCCAGACAGCGTCCAAGGGGTGTGGGCTCGCGGGCCGAGTGTCGGCGCGGGGCAATGGCAGAAGTTCCCCGAGTTCGGCCGCGAATCACCGGCCGCCTTCGACATCGGTCTGGACGGTTCGGCGGTCGCGATTCTTGACGCCGGCGACTTTCTCTACTGCGATTCGAATGGGTGGCGGCGCCTTCCCGCGCCCACCTTCCTCGGAACAGCGACTGCCGCGGCGTTCGATGCGATGGGTGATGTCTGGTTCTCGACGCGCGATGGCGTGGTGCTCTGGCGCCGAACGAGCGAGCGCTGGACGCAGTGGCGCGAACCGAGCGCGAGCGGACTCAACCGCGTGAATGGACTCGCCATCTCCGCTGGTGGCCAGCTCGCCGCCGCGACGGCGGAGGGCGTGGCATACCCTGAATCGGGTGGCGTGCTGCGCCGTGACGCCGCGTTGCCTCCGATTGCGTTCACCGCCATTGCGTGGGGGGGCGACGGCACGCTCTGGGCGGGGAGCGGGGGTGGAGCAACTGGGGTGTTCCAGCGCAGCGCGGCCGGGTGGCGCCATCGCACCGATGCGCCCGGCCTGGACCAGGCGGCGCTGCACCGTATCATCGTGGGGCGTGACGGCGTGCTCTGGCTCCTCGGCTTGCCGTATGGGCGGACGGGGCGAGGCGGACTCTGGAAGGCGGTCGGTGCACGCATTGACGCGGTGCTGCTCCCGGAGTCGCTGACGGGCGCTCGATTCTATGATATGACCGAGGACGCGACGGGGCGTCGCTGGTTCGCCACCGATCGGGGCGTGGCGCGCGAGCGCGATGGCACGATCGAACTAATCGATGTGGCCTCCGGCCTTGGCGGCGACCAACCGTTTTCTCTGGCGCCGAGCGATGACGGGGGAGTCTGGGTGGGGCTGCGGATGCGCGGTGTGGTGAAGATTCGCGCCGACCTGAGCATCGAGCGATCGTCCGCCGACGCGCCACACCCACTCGGACAGGTCACCTTGCACCGAGCGGCCGACGGAAAGGTGTGGGCGACCAACCCGGATGGCATCTGGGTGCATATCGGTGGCAGCTGGTCGATACTCACGCAGTCGTTCGGACTTCCCACGCCAGCGGTCTGGCCCGTGGTGTCCAGGGGCGGCGACGTCTACGTCGGGACGATGGGGGCGGGCGTACTTCGTTTGCGACTGGGGGAGCTGGAAGGGGCGAGGCCGCGGGTCAGCGTGTGGGAGCCGCGCGTGGAAGAGGGCCGGCTCATGCTGCGCTGGAACGTGGCCGTGGAACGCGGACGAGTGCCGCCGGAGAATGTTGCTTCGCGCTGGCGCCTCGACGACCGCGCCTGGTCGCCGTGGTCGGCCGAGACCGCGGTGCCTGCGCCCGTGACGCTGCCCTGGCGGCGGCACGTGCTGCAGGTCGAAGCGCGCACCCCGCTCGGCGTCACCAATGCGCAGCCTGCTGAGCTGACCTTCCGCGTGCCGCCGCCTGCCTGGTGGCGCCGTGAGGTGCTGGTGGTGGTCGCCGTGCTGGTGGCGCTACTTGCGTGGCTCACGGTGCTGCTGACGCGTCGCCGGCGGCAGCAGGACGCGATGGCGCGTCGCGTGCGCGAAGCCGAACGGATGGAACTGGTCGGCAGTTTCGCGGCCGGGATGGCGCATGAGCTGAACAACCTGCTGACGACGATCAGCGTCAACGCGGAGTTGGTGGAGGATGCGGCGGGGAGCGAGGCGCCATCGCCGTCGGAAGAAATCCGGCGAGCGGCGATGCAGGCCGCCGCGCAGTTGAGGTCGGTGCTGGCGTTCACCCGCGATCGCGAGTTGGTGCTGACGACGATAGACCTCGCCGAGGTGCTGCGGCAGCAGCAGGCGCCGGTGAGCGCGCTCTTCCCGTCGGGGATCGAGGCGCGATGGCACGTTCCCTCCGATCCGGTGCCCGTGAAGGCAGAGACGAACGCGCTGGCCGCCATTTTGCGCGCGCTTGCCGAGCATTCGCGCGACTCAATGACTGCGACCGGGTGGTTCGACGTCACGCTGCGCATCGTGGCGCTGAATGCTGCGCGTCGCGCTGACCTGGGTGTGGGTGACGCGCCCGAAGTGGCCGAGTTGGTAGTGTCGGACTCCGGGGCGGGGATGACCGCCGAGCAGTCGGTGCATGCGCTGGAGCCGGCGTATCCCACGCGTGACGCGCCGGCCAGCAGTCTCTCGTTGGTCTACGGGCTGGTGCGGCGGTTCGGCGGTGCCGTGACGGTGGAACCGTCGCTCGCGGGCGAAGGGGGCAGGCTTCGGCTGTATTTCCCGCTGGCAGGCGCCCGCGTGGCCTGAGCCTGGAGTCGGCACGGCGGCGGTCGACCGACGCCCGCGCTAGATTCTCTGCCGAGACGATGGCGAACGAACGGTAGGCGCCCGCCGGTGCGCGGCGCGCCGACACCCCTGAACCCCCGTTGACCTGATGCCTTCGAAAGTGCAGGCCGGCACGCCGCGCGGGTACATCATCCCGATTGGCGGCGCGGAAGAGAAGGAACACGAGCCGGAGATTCTCCAGCGTTTCGTGCATCTGTGCGGCGGCGGGGACGCCGACATTGTCGTGATTCCGACGGCCTCAAAGTTGGCCGACACGGGCGAGCGCTACGTGCAGCTCTTCCGGTCGCTCGGCGCGGGCGACGCGGCCGTGATTGACTACGACACGCGGCGTGACTGCGACGAGCAGGGACGGCTGTCGCGCATTGACGAGGCCACGGGAATCTTCCTTACCGGCGGCAACCAGCTGCGGCTGACGACGATCATCGGTGGCACACCGGTGGCTCGGCGCATTCGGCAGCGGAACGCCGACGGCGTCCACGTCGCGGGGACGAGCGCCGGCGCCTCATTTCTGTCCGAGCACATGATCGCGTTTGGCGCGGAAGGGTCCTCGCCGCACGCCGGCAAGGTGACGCTGGCGCCCGGCCTCGGGCTGACCAACCGCTTTGTCATTGACCAGCACTTTCGCCAGCGCGACCGGCTGGGCCGATTGCTGACCGCGCTGGCGTACAACCCGTACGCGCACGGCATTGGCCTCGACGAGGATACGGCAGCGTTCATTGGCCCCGAGAACCGACTGGAAGTTGAAGGGTCGGGGGCGATCACGATTGTCGATGCGCACGGCATCGAGTTTTCCTCGATGGAAATCGCCGACGAGGGCGATCCGATTTGCCTCATTGGTCTGACGATGCACATTCTGGTCGCTGGGGCGAGCTACGACCTGCAGACGCGCGAAGCGTTTCCCGGCTCCCTCGCGCGGCGTAAGGGGTAAGCCATGCGTGTGATCGAACGGAACGTCTACGTCGGACCATCGCAGTTCGCGCATTTCCCGGTCATTCGTCTCCTGCTGGACATCGGCGTCCTCGAAGAGTGGCCGACCGGCCGGCTGGGGGAATCGTTCACGTCGGCGCTGGTGGAGGCGCTTCCCGGGCTGTCCGAGCACGGTTGCTCATACGGCGAGCCGGGCGGCTTTCTTCGCCGCTTGCGCGAGAATGGTGGCACGTGGCTGGGCCACGTGCTGGAGCACGTGGCGATCGAGATCCAGAACATGGCAGGGCTGCACGTCACGTTTGGCAAGACGCGCGATGGGGGGCGCCCCGGCGTCTACAACGTGGTCTACGAGTACGAAGGCCGCGAAGAGGGGGTTGAGGCGGGCGAGTTGGCGCTGGTGCTGCTCAACTCCCTGCTCCCCGAAGCGCTGCGCGATGCCGGCCGCGTCCCCGAGGGGTGGACGTGGCCCGTGGCGCGCGATGCGTACATCCGCTTTTCGCAGCGTCGCGCCTTTGGCCCGAGTACCGCGTCGCTGGTGCGTGCCGCCGAGCAGCGGGGCATTCCGTGGATTCGCCTGAATGATCAATCACTGGTGCAGCTGGGGTATGGCAAGTTCCAGCAGCGCATTCAGGCGACGGTGACCGGGCGCACGCCGCACATCGCGGTGGAGCTGGCGAGCGACAAGGAAGAGACCAACAAGCTGCTCTCCACGCTTGGCCTGCCCGTTCCGCGCCAGGAGCTGGTGCAATCCGAACCGGCGGCGGTGCGTGCCGCGCAGCGCATGGGGTATCCCGTCGTAGTGAAGCCCTACAACGGCAATCACGGACGGGGCATCTCGATTCATCTCACCACGGACGACGAGGTGCGGAGCGCCTTCGCCGTGGCCCGCGAGATTTCGCGGTCGGTGATTGTCGAGACCTTCGTGAGCGGCGACGACCATCGGCTGCTGGTGGTGCAGGGCGAACTCGTCGCCGCGACGCGTCGGACGCCGGGGCACGTCGTGGGTGACGGGGAGCGCACGGTCGCAGCGTTGGTGGACTTGGTGAATCGCGATCCACGGCGTGGCGTGGGGCACGAAAAGGTGCTGACCCGCCTGGAACTCGATGCGCAGGCCGACGCGATGCTGGCGAAGGTGGGGTATACCGCCGAGTCCGTACCGAAGGCGGGTGAGGTCGTGGCGTTGCGTTCCACCGCCAACCTGAGCACCGGCGGCACCGCGACCGATGTCACGGATGTGATTCATCCGGACAACCGCGACATGGCGGTGCGGGCCATCAAAGCCATTGGCCTCGACGTGGGTGGCGTCGACTTCCTCACTCCGAACATTGCCGAGAGCTATCGGCGCGCGGGCGGCGCGATTTGTGAGGTCAATGCGGCGCCGGGGTTCCGCATGCACGTGGCGCCGAGCGAGGGCAAGCCGCGCGATGTCGCCGGGCCGGTGATCGACATGCTCTTTCCGCCGGGCTCTCCGAGTCGCGTGCCGATTGCTGCGATCACGGGCACCAACGGCAAGACGACCACGTCGCGAATGCTGGCGCACATCTGCAAGATGGCGGGCCAGACGCCTGGACTCACGACCACGGACGGCGTGTACATCGACGGCCAGCGGACGGTGGAAGGCGACATGACGGGACCGACGTCGGCGCGGATGGTGCTGATGGACCCCGCCATCGACGTGGCGGTGCTGGAGACGGCGCGCGGCGGGTTGCTGCGCGCGGGGATGGGGGTGCGTTGGGTCGATGTGGGTGCCGTGCTCAACGTGCGCGAGGATCATCTGGGGCAGAAGGGCATCGACACGCTCGAGCAGCTCGCCGAGGT
>JARIEY010000061.1 GCA_031127085.1 Gemmatimonadota bacterium
CGATTGCGTGTCCTTCGGATCATTCGCCACAGCCTCTAAAAATAACCCGCTTGTGAAATCTTTCGCAAGCGAAAACAGTGGCCGGATTTCGTGCGGTGGCGGGAGGCCGTGGCCGGCCGAACGTGGACAACTCCGCAGGAAACCCCTTGCCGGGAGTCTCGAACGTCAAAGGGGCGTCAGAACCGGATAAACCACCATTCGGTCATTTTGTCCGAACGAGCAAAGTGCCCATCAAATAGACACTTGGCTTGTGACCAAGTGTTTGACGGATCGTCTGACTGTCAGTAAGTTGAACGGCGAACCCACGTGGTCTCAACCCGCTGAGATCACAAAAGTGCGCCCCACTCGGCGAAGAGAATGAACGGTCGCGTCTCTTTCGTGATGCTGGTCATCGCTGTGCTCGCGTTTGCGTGCACGCGTTCGAACGCACCCGAGTCCCTCTCCTCCACCAAGACGCCGCACAAAAAGGGCGTGGCGGTCGCGTCATCACTCGACGTGCGCGTGGATGACGAAGTGCACTTCGCGCTGCGCGTGCACAACGACGGCGATCGCAAGGTCGAGGTGAACTTTCCGAGCGGAATGACGCACGACATTGCCGTGCTCGACGAGAGCGGGCGCCAGGTGTGGCGCTGGAGCGACGGACGGTTGTTCACCGCCGCGTATCAGAACAAAGTGCTGCGCAGCGACGACACGCTTTCGTTTGCCGAATCGTGGACGCCGCCGGGCCCCGGTCGGTACACCGCAGTGGCGCGGCTCGTCTCGCAGAACTATCCGCAGGAGCAGCGCGTCCAGTTCGCCGTGCGCTGAACATTTCGGCCGCTGTTGCGTAGATGACCGGGCGCCCTTCCACGTGGAAGCGGCGCCCGTAGCTTTCTCTCTGTGACCGTGTGGGCGCGCCGGCGGTACGGCCGCGTCCCGCGCCCTGTCCCTGCGGCATCACCGTTCACCGTCCCTCTGGCCGTGACCACCACAGACTCCCGCGATCTCGAACTGCTCGACCGCCTGAAGGTGGCGCACAAGCTGATGACGGACGAGATTGGGCGCCGCATCATCGGCCAGCACGACGTCGTCGACAGCATGGTCTCGGCCATCCTGGCCGGTGGCCACGTGCTCCTCATCGGCGTCCCTGGCCTCGCCAAGACACTGCTCATTCAGACGATCGCCGAGACGATCGACATGCAGTTCTCGCGCGTGCAGTTCACGCCCGACCTGATGCCGAGCGACATCACCGGCACCGAGTTGCTCGAGGAAGATCACGGCACCGGGAAGCGGTCGTTCAAGTTTTCCAAGGGTCCGGTCTTCGGCAACATCGTGCTGGCCGACGAAATCAACCGCGCTCCGCCAAAGACGCAGGCCGCGCTGCTGCAGGCGATGCAGGAGCATACGGTGACCGTCGCCGGCAACACGTATCCGCTGCCGGAGCCGTTCTTCGTGCTCGCCACGCAGAACCCCATCGAGCAGGAAGGGACGTATCACCTGCCCGAGGCGCAGCTCGACCGGTTCATGTTTGAGTTGCGCGTCGGGTATCCCACGCAGGAAGAGGAAGAGCGGATCGTGAGCACGACCACGGGGGCCGGCTCGCACGAGTTGCGCGCGGTGCTCAAGGCCGAGGAGATCCGCGAGATGCAGAAACTCGTGCGCCGGCTCCCTGCCGCGCCGAGCCTTGTGAAGTTTGCGGTGGATCTGGCGCGCAGCACGCGGCCGGGCGAGCCGGGGGCGAGCGATCTCGTGAAGAAGTACATCGCCTTTGGGGCCGGGCCGCGTGCCGGTCAGAATCTGGTGCTGGGCGCCAAGGCGCGCGCCGCGATGGATGGCCGCCCCGTGGCCGACATCGATGATGTACGGGCCATCGCGTTCAGCGTCCTGCGGCATCGCGTGGTGCTCAACTTCCAGGCGGAAGCCGAGGGCGTTGGCGTCGAGAAGATCCTGAATCTGAAGTAGCCGACGCGGCGAGATGGGTGAGGCGGGGGGCGCTGACTGGCGCCCCCCGTCTGGCATTCCCCCCTGTCGCAAACGGCGTGGGTTTCGCAAAATGACGCGGCTGTGACGTCGCCCCAATCTTTTCGTTGCATGGACCACGACGCGGTGATCCCACTCGTTGTTCGCGGCCTCGGCCGTGCCGAGCTGCAACTCGGTGCGCTCGTGCTCGCTCCCGACTCCGGTATGCTCTTTCCGCTGGCGCTCGTGTTGGCGCAGCGCGCGGGGGAGCGCATACCGCGCGCGGACCTCACGCGTCTGCTCTGGCCCCAGACTCCGGAGACTGCGGCGCGCCATTCGTTGCGACAGGCCTTGTACCGCTTGCGTCGCAGTGGCCTCGTGATGGACGACCGCGGCGATGATGTGCGTGTCGATCCGTCGCGCATCGACAGCGACATCACCGACGTGCTAAGGCACGACTGGCCGTACCGCGCCGAACCGGTGGAGATCGAACGCGCCGCCAGCCTGCTTCCCGGCTTCGCGCCCGACGAGGGGACGCCGTGCGCCGAGTGGTACGAGCAGCTGCGTGCGCGCGTCGCGCTGCAGTACCGACGGGCCACACTGCACCGCATTGAGCAGGGGCGCCGGGAGGGACGCTGGCGCGATGTAGACCACTGGGCGTTGATGTTGCTGCAGGCCGATCCGCTCAACGAGGAGGCCACGCTGGCGCGGGCGGAGGCCACGGCGATGGTCGGCGCGAAGCATGCCGCCATTGAGATCCTCGACAGCTACCTGCGTGAGCTGGGCGACCGGACACGTCAGATCGGGCTGCCCGCGCGGCTGTTGAAGCGCCGCATCTCGGAGCTCACCGACACGACCGGTCGGCGTGTGACGGCGACGTCGGCGCCGTTCGTGGGGCGCCACGATCTGTTGGCGCAGGCGCGCGACGTGCTGGCGGAGGCGCGCGGCGGGACGGCGACGGTGCAGTGGTTCGTGGGGCCACCGGGGATCGGCAAGTCGCGCCTGATGCGCGAGATCGAGCGGGCCGCGCGAATGGCGGGGTGGTGCGCGGTGATGGGCGACGCTCGCCCGTCGTACGAGGATCGTCCATTCGCGATGATCACCTCGGTGTTGCCGCAGCTGCTCGACGCGCCGGGGGCGCTCGGCACCGATCCCTTTGCATTGACGCTGATGCGACAGATGGGGCGCGCCGAAACGGGTGAGGAGCCGTTGGCACCTGAGGAGGCGCGGGGCCGCCAGTACGCCGTGTATCGGTCGTGGGAAGAGCTGATGGAGGCCGTGCTCGCCGAGACGCCGGTGGCGCTGCTGCTCGACGACGTGCAGTGGAGCGACCCCATGACGCTCCTGATGCTGGCGCGTTTTCTCGAGGGGCATCCGACGGCACGTCTCGCCGTGTTGCTGTTGGCGCGCCGGATGCCGGTGCGGGACGATGCGCTGGCGCAGCGGGTGCTCGGCGCGCCGCAGGCTCGCATCGCTCCGCTCACCGAGGACGAGGTGCGCGACTTCACGCAGGGCGCCGGCCTCGGCCGGGACGAAGCGTTCGAGGAAGTGACGCGCCGGTTGGGGGCGGCGAGCGGCGGGAATCCGCTGTTTCTGGGGCACTTGTTGCATCAGCACCAGACGCACCGCGTCCCCGCGTCGATGCCCACGGATTTGGCGACGCTGATTGACGAGCAGGTCCGCGGACTCTCGCGGGATGCCGCGCGGCTGTTGCAGGCGTGCGCATTGCTGGGGCGTCACGCCTCGCTGCCGCGGGTGGAGCGTGTGCTCGGGGTGGAGGCGCCGGCGCTGGTGACGCCGTTCGGGGAGCTCGACGACATGCTGGCGTTGCCGTCTGAGCCTGGGGCGCCGTTGGCGCCGCACGATTTATGGACGGAGCGCGTGCGGCACGGGATGACGGCCGGTGTGTTTCGGAGTCTGGCGGTGAGCGCGGCGCGGGTGCTCGAGGCCGATGCTGCGGCGGACGGCGGGATCGAGCTGCTCTGGGATGCGGCGCGGTTGTACCAAGAGAGCGGCGAGAAGCAGCTCGCGTACGCGACGATGATGCGCTGCGCCGAGTATTTGCTGCGGACGGGGGCGGCTTCGGATGCGGGGCGGGCGTACGAGACAGCCGCGGAGTACGCTTCGTCCGATCAGGCGATCCAAGAAGCGCTGATGGGAAAGATGCGAGCACTACAGGCACAGGAACTCTGGACGGATGTTCTCGACACAGCGGAACGCCTGCGCACGCTTGACGTTGACTGGACATCCGACCTACTAGCTGCCATTGAGTTGGCATGCATTGGCGCGGACTGGTGGTTAGGGAGCAATAGCGAGCCTATGGTGCTTCGCCTCCGCAGCATTGCTGAGGATGAGGCAGTCTCTTCGAGCGTTCGCCTCGCCGCAGCAGGACTCGGAATGGCGGCATCAGATGACCTGTTCGCTGCGGAGGAGATCGAGCGCTTCTATACGACAGCGGGTGAGATCGTGCCTGAGGGCATCGCGGATGAGATGGCCCTTCTTCGCTGCAAAGTCATCCTCGAAACCTCCATCGGCGACCTAGACCGAGCAGAGCAGCACGGCAGGGCGCTAGTCAAGCTCGCTAGGCTTTCCAAAGACGACACATCACTCATTATTGCTCTTCGCTTCGCGCACTACCCGCCACGGCGATCCGGCAACCTGCCGCTCGCCCTTGAGCGACTCCACGCTGCCCTCAAGATCGCGGACCGACTGAAGCGAATTCACACCCGTGCGGCGATCTTCGACTTGCTAGCTGGCGTGCATCTGGACTATGGCGACACGGCGGCCGCCATCGAGTACTCCCACGAGGTCACCGACAATCAAGCAGGCCTCGGCGGGGCCTTTAGGCAGCGTTCCGCGCTGGACACGCGCGCACTAGCTCTCTGCATCGAAGGCGCGTTTCCACGAGCGCGCCCCCTAATCGCCAGCGCAGAGACTGTGCTCGCGCGCGGTCGGCGCCGTGCCGACCTGATGAGCCTGGCCGCAACGCTCATGCTTGCAAGTCACGAGGGCGACGAAGAGACGGGCGCGCGCTGCCTTGAGGTCTTCGACTTGGCGCGGGAGCGCCTATTCCGGCATGCGGGCCAAGACATCGTGGCGGCGGTGTACGCCGCCGGTCAAGCGCGTTTTCGCTCACCATCGGCCGCTAGGTCGTTCGCGACTTGGTATGTCACCGAAGCGCGGCGCGAGAGACTGCCGCTTCCCAAAATGCTCGCAGCCTACGCCACTACTACAGATTCTGCGTCGGAAACTGCGACGAGTGCCTCGGGATAGTCGATGAGTCGACCTCTTGCGGCGGTCCTTCCGTCGGAAACTCACGCGCTGCGATCTCAACTTCAAGGCTCAAATCACGCCATCTGTCCGCAGCCATGACAGCCGTGCAGATGCGCGGATCGAACTGCGCGCCGGAAACCTTGAGCAGTTCTTCTTCGACTTCGAACATGGTTCTTGCAGGCCGATAAGGACGCACGGTCGTCATCGCATCGATCGTGTCAGCGATCGTGATAATTCGGGCTCCCAGCGGAATAGCATCTCCAGCGAGTCCGTCCGGGTAGCCGCGTCCATTCCAACGCTCGTGGTGTCCTCGAATCAGTGGCATCAAATCGCGGAACGTAGAAACCTGTCCCGCTAAGGCGGCACCCTTCGCAGAGTGCGACTTCATGACCTCATACTCGGAATCCGTGAGGCGCCCCGGCTTCCTCAAAATCGGCGCGAATTCCTCGTGGATCTTGCCAACGTCGTGGAGGAGAGCAGCCGTACCTATTCGATCGACTGCTTTTGCACTAAGCCCGAGTGCCCGCGCAATAACGCGACTGTATCGCGCCACCCGCTGGGAGTGACCCGAGGTGTACGGATCGCGCGCTTCGATGGCCGCCACCATCAACTGCAGGAGCTCCTCGTTGATCCGCTCCAACTCGGAGTTCGATTTGTATAGCTGACGTACGCCCAGCAGTGGAAGCGCGAGAGCTGCCGAGCCATACGGGCCGAGCCGCAGATATGTGACGGCAAAGACGAATACCATCGGCAGCGACAAAACATCGTATACCGCGGTCGCCACCAGACTCGAGCGGATCGACCCAGCAAGCGGCTGCCGGCCCGCGATGCCGATCACGGTTCCAACGGCGAGTTTGTTCGCCAGCATGAAACAGACGAACATCGCCACGAACGGCACAGCCTGGGTCTTGATGAACGCCAGTGCCTGCATATTCCGTGCTTCAAGCAGGCTATGTCCGTCAAGCCAGATGTAGCACAGAATCGCAAGCGACTCGGCCGCGAGGAACTGCGAGATATTGAAGATGCGCTTAAGCCACGGCCTCGGCGACATAATTTCGCCGATGGAAACCGCCGCGAATACGACCAACACCGACGCCCAAGTTGGCGTCAGCGCGGCTGCGCTTAGAAACGGAAGAAACCCAATAGACCCGCTTCGACTTGCGCTCGTGCGATGTGCCAGCGAGTGCGCAACCAAGCCTAAAGCGCCGAAGAAGAACGCAGCGACAATTTCTTCACCGGTCGGCGCATGGCCGACTACTACGACGCCGAAAGCGCTCGCAACAGCCGCGAGCGCCACCAGCGCAACGTATCGTCGAACGCCGTTATCGGAGGAGAGCATTCTTCATAGAGTTGCGCGGGTTCCCGTTCCCAGAATTCTAACTACGTCCAGATCTGCGAATCGCCAAGCAAGAAGCTGAACAAGCCCTTGAAGAACGACATGGTGAGTGTCACCTCCCCTGTGCAGAGTCACGCCTTGCGCTCGCGAGGGCGTGCTGCCGCTTAGGTCGGCTTCGCTCGGGGTGCACCTGTGCACCGGTACCGCTCAGCTCAATTACGTTCGTACGGGAACGGGACCCACACGGGATTGGCCCGCTGCGCGTCGTGCCGGTCTACGTCGTCCGGCCCGCCACCCAACGGTTCGTTGCATCGAGGACCGCCAGCACCGCAGCGGTCTCCACACTTTCCTTCACCTCGGCGCTGCCGGTCGTCAACGCAATCTCGCGCCCGAGCCGTACCATCACGCCGACAAAAACAAACTCGCGGTCGAACGCCTCCACCAGCTTCGTCCCCTCCAGCGTGGGACGACGGCGTTCGCTGCCATAGCTATTCACCAGCGCCTCAATAGTCGCTCGCGCGGCCACGTCCATCCGGTTGCGGTCGGTCTCAAACCCCTCCGCCTCCCCGACAAACGTCTCATCGCCGCGCCGCAACGTCACCCGGCAGGTCACGCCCTTCGCCCGCGACCCGCGGAGCTCAATGTCCTCAAAGTACATCGTCCGGCGCGGCGACTCGCCGCTCGCCGCACCCTGACTCGCCGCAGGCTGCGCCGCCTCTGGCTGCGCCGCCGCGTCGGCGGCCTGCACCGCCGCCTGTACCACCGCCGCCGACACTCCGCCCCCAGGCGTCGGACGCGCCGTCGTCGTGGCCACGCTCACCTTGCGATGATCCACCCGCATCCCGAGGTGCGCCATCAGCGCGCTCTCGACGTTGCGCACCATCTGCTTGGGCGGTGTCTCCCCGGTCGTCAGCACGTGGATCGTATCCACCCCGCCGCTCTCGGTCGACACAATGCGGACGCTCACCACGCTGGGGAGCGTTGCAATCAGCTCCTCTGCCCGCTGCAACGGCAACACCGTCCCGGCAATCACCGGATCGCTGCCCGAATGCGCTGAATGGCTCACGTCACCCCGCCCGCGAAGAACTGCAATGAAATGGTACGATGCCCGGCGCAACACTTCCCGACGCACGGAAGCCCAAGCCGCCCTCGACTCGGTGCGCCGAACTGATGCCTCTCCCTACGCCCAACAACGGACCGCAGGCCCCGCCGGACTACTCGTCCGCCGTGCCGAGATCGTCGGGTACCCCGTATTCCTTCAGCTTGCGATACAGCGTCCGCTCGCCGATGTCGAGGATTTCCGCTGCTTTACGACGATTGCCTCGCGTTTCACGCAACGCCGCCTCAATCGACAGCCGCTCAATCTCCGCCATCGTCATCCCAGGCGTAACAAGGACGCTGTTACTGGGGCGCGCCAGTCCAGGTGGCTCAATTCCGACCGGCGACGCGAAACTGGGCACCAAACGGGGGTCCGATGCATGCAGTTGCGCCAGCGCCCCGCGATCCTCATCCACCCGCCGGCGAAGCTCCTCCACCTGCATCTTGAGCTCCAGCAGCGACCGCACAATGAACTCGAGCTCCCGCCCATCCGCCTTGGCCCCCTCACGCAGCAGCGGACCAATGGGAATCGGCAGCAACCGGTCGTTCCCACCCTCCCGGATGCCCGGCGGAATATCGCCCAGCCCGATCTCCCGGCCGTGCGCCAGCACCACCATGCTCTCCATCAGGTTGCGCAGCTCACGCACGTTGCCGGGCCAGGCATAGTTGACCAGCGCGTCCATCGCCTCGCCGCTGATGCCGTGGAACTCACGTTCGTGCATCGTCGCGAACTCGTGCACAAAGCGGCGCACGAGCAGGCCAATGTCGCTGCGCCGCTCGCGCAGCGGCGGCAGGTAGATGCGCAGCACATTGAGGCGGTAGTACAGATCGGCGCGGAACTCGCCCTGCGCCACGTGATCCTTGAGCGCCCGATTGGTCGCGGCGATCACACGCACATCCACCGGGATGGCCTGCGTGCCGCCCACCCGCGTCACCTGCCGCTCCTCGAGCACCCGAAGCAGCTTCACCTGCGTGCTCTGCGGGATCTCCCCGATCTCGTCCAGGAAGATCGTGCCGCCGTGCGCCAGCTCAAACCGCCCGATACGTCGCTCGGCCGCCCCGGTGAAAGCCCCCTTCTCGTGGCCGAACAGCTCGCTCTCAAGCAGCGTCTCGGGGAGGGCGCCGACATTCACCGCGATGAATGGCTTGTTGCGCCGCGGACTCAGCGAGTGAATGGCGCGCGCCACGAGCTCCTTGCCCGTACCGCTCTCACCCTCCACCAGCACCGTGCTGGTCACCGGCGCCATCTGCTCCACCTGCACCAGCACTTCGCGCACCGCGTCACTCTCGCCCCACAACCCGGTCAGCGTCGCCAACCGGTGCCGGTCGAGAAGGCGACGCACCGTCTGCGCCACCTCCTCCGCCGACACCGGCTTGGTAATCACCTCGCTGAAGCCGATCTGCTTGAGCCGCAACTCGAGCCCGGCATCGCCGACATCGGCCAGCCCAACCATCGCCGTGCCCAACCAGAGCTGATCTCGCACAATCGCGACAGTCTGCGCGTCGAGCAACGCACCGGAGAAGACAATCACGTCGGGCTTGCGACGCTGCACGGCGCCCGGAAGATCGTCCATCGGCGAGACAACAAACGTCTCGACGTCAGGGACGCTCTCGAGAATCGCGTTCAGACGGACGGCGGGTTCGACGTCGGTGAGTGTGATCAGGACTCGCATGGGGGGATGAGTGATGGCAGATGGCAGATGGCAGATGGCAGACAAGCATCTGCCATCTGCCATCCGACGTCTGACGTCTCTACTTATGGCTTCCGTGCTTCCAGAAGGGCATCTCGGTGATTGTCGCCACCACCTTCTTGCCGCGCTGGTCGATCTCCACCTGGTTACCGACCACAGCGTGCGCCGTGGGCACATAGCACGTCCCGATGGGCAACCCGACCGACGGGCTCATCGTCCCGCTGCACACGACACCGCTCGGCGCGCCGTTCACGAACACGGGATAGCCGTGACGCGGAAACGCCTTGTCGGCGATGGTGAAGCCCACGAGCTTGCGCGGCACGCCCGCGGCCTTCTGCGCCTCGAGCGCGGCCTTGCCCACGAAATCGCCCTTCTTGAGCTTCACGAGCCAGCCGAGGTTGGCCTCGAACGGCGTGACCGTATCGTCGATGTCGTTGCCGTAGAGCGCCATCCCCATTTCCAGGCGCAACGAGTCGCGGCAGCCGAGCCCCACGGCCTGCACCTGGCCCGTCGCCATGATCGCGTTCCAGACCGTCTGGGCGTCCTTCACGTCGTGATACAGCTCAAAGCCGTCTTCGCCCGTATAGCCGGTGCGCGAGATGACCATCGGCCCGACGCCCGCCACCGTGCCGGTCGTGAAGTGGTAGTACTTGATGCTGTCGAGATCGGCGTCCGTCAGCGTCGCGAGAATCGCCTGCGCCTTGGGCCCCTGCAGCGCCAGCAGCGCGATGCGATCCGAGATGTCCTCGAGCTTGCAGTCGAACTTGCTGACGTACTGACTGATGTGCGCGAAATCCTTGTCCTTGTTCGACGCGTTCACGACCATCATGATGTGGTCGGCCGCGCGGTAGACCAGACAGTCATCCACGAAGGTCGCGTTCTCATACAGGATGCCGGAGTAGTGCACCTGGCCGATTGCGAGCGCGGCGACGTTGTTACTCGTCACGTAGTTCACGAAATCGAGCGCCTGGGGGCCGGTGATCAGGAACTCCCCCATGTGACTGACATCGAACAGGCCGCACCCGGTTCGGACGATGTTGTGTTCATTGGTGATGCCCGTCGGGTACTGCACCGGCATCTCGAACCCGGCAAACGGAACCATCTTGGCGCCCAGGGCCACGTGATTGGCGTGGAACGGCGTCTTGAGCAGAGTGGCGTTTTCGGCAGACACGGCTAGTCGCTCGCAACGGGCGCAAAGCCCGCGAAATGGGTCGAGTGGGGCGCGGGGGGCGCTCCCCCGCCCGTCTTTTGAATATGCCGAAGTGGCAGAGTCCTCGAAAGGCGGAGGTGCCCCCTAACGCACGGCGTCCACCGCCAGCGCCCCAAAGTCCTTGCCGCCGTGCCCGGCGGCGATCAACGCGTCCATTCGCGCAGCGATGGCCGGCAGCGCCGCCAGCGGCCGCGCCCCCGCTGTCTCGATCATCAGCCGCACGTCCTTGCGCGCCATCACCATCTCGAAGCTCGGCGTAAAGTCGCCCGTCGCCATGCTCTTGCCGCGTGTCTGCACGATGGTCGCCGGATTGAAAAAGTCGAACAGATGCATCGCATCGTCCGCGCTGATGTTCGCGCTCTTGGCGATCGTCAGGATATCCGCGATCACCGCACCAGTGCCGATGAGATAGGCGTTGCCGACGAGCTTGATGACCGCCGCCTTGTCGGGGCGCTCGCCGAAATACTCCACGCGCGCCGCCTGCTGCTCGAGCGCCGGCTTCACGGCGTCGAACAGCGCCTGCGGCCCGGCCGCGAGAATGATGCCGAGTCCCTTGCGCGCCATCGCCGGTCCAATGAACACCGGACAATGCAGATACCGCACCCCCTCAGCGTTCAACCGCGTGGCACGCTCCGCGGTCAGCACGGGCTGCGTGGTGGTGTGGTCGACCACGATGCACGAAGGGTCGAGCGCGCCGCGGAAGTCGGCCAACACGCTCTCCACCGACGCATCATCCTTGAGCACCAAATGCACACGCGCGGCCCCGCGCACCGCCTCGGCGGGCGTGGCTGCGACCGTCGCGCCAAATGCCGCGAGGGCCTGCGCCTTGTCGGCTGAGCGGTTCCAGACAGTGACACGGTCGCCGCGGCCGAGTGCGGCCTCAACAAAGCCGGCGCCCAGGCGGCCGGTACCAAGAAAAGCGATAGAAGCAGACATGGAGATCTCGCAGGCCAAGGGGATGGCTGAAAGCTAGCCAAAGCGCGATAGTTCCCTACCCACATATGTCGACAAGTCCCCCCGCGACGTCCAAGACGAAGCCCTTCGACCGCAGCATCGTCGAAGGGCCGATTGTTGCCGCAGTCTGGCTCGTCGCCTGGCCCAGCGTGCTGCAGAACCTGATCGGCGGCATGCAGGGGGTCATCGATCACGCCCTCGTGGGCCATTTGGTCGGCTATGTGGGCAACGCCGCGGTGGGCGTCGCGTTCCAGATCTTCCTCGTGGTCATCACGTTCATCATGTCGATCTTCACCGGCATGGGCGTGTTGGTGGCCCGTCACGCCGGCGCCGGCGACGCCGAGGCCGTGAATCACGTGTCGTGGCAGGCGTTCCTGGCGGCCGGCGGCATGGCGCTGTTCATCATTGCGCCGCTCGGCTGGGTGCTCTCGCCCTCGCTGCTCGGGCTCGTGCACGCCACCGACGAGGTACGGAACGAAGCGCTCCCCTACCTGCGCACGCTGTTCGTGGGCGGCTTCGGCATGATGATGTTCTACATGCTCAACGGCGCCCTGCGCGCCGCGGGCGACGCCAA
Organism: Gemmatimonadota bacterium; assembly: GCA_031127085.1. GTDB lineage: Bacteria > Gemmatimonadota > Gemmatimonadetes > Gemmatimonadales > Gemmatimonadaceae > PNKL01. The sequence continues at coordinate 12,075 of JARIEY010000061.1, forward strand.
GACCGGCCTGCGCATGGGCATCGTGCTTACGGTGCTCAATTTGATCCTGAACGTCACGCTGATCCGCGGGCTGGGCCCCATTCCCTCGCTCGGCACGATGGGGGCCGCGCTCGGCATGGTGATCGCGATGACCATTGCGGCGGGCTACGGCTTCTGGCTGATGCTGCGCGGCGGGCTGGTGATCCATTGGCACGCCGGGATGGACAAGAGCGTCGACTGGCCAGTCATCCGTCAACTGTTCCGCTTTGGCCTGCCCGCGGGAATGCAGGGGATTGTGATGAACCTTGGCGGCGTGATGCTGCTGCGTTTCATGGGCGCGCTCCCCGGCAGCGGGCACGTGCAGGCCGTGTACGCCGTGGGCTACTCCGAGTTGTTCTCGTTCATCACGTGGACGTCGGTGGGACTCATGGGCGCCGCGGCCACGGTGGCCGGGCAGAACTTGGGCGCCGGCAAGCCCGACCGCAGCGCGCAGGCCGTCTACGCCGCCAACCGGATTGGCCTCGGCATCGCAGTCTTCGTGGGCACGCTCTTCCTGGTGATGCCCGAGTTCCTGTTCCGCATGTTCGGGATGCGTGACTTCGCCAGTCTCGAGCGCGGCGTGGAGTTGCTGCGCTGGCTAGCGCTCTCCGGCCTGTTCATCACGACGGCGCTGACGTTCACCGGTGGGCTCACGGGAACAGGCGATACCAAGGGGCCGCTCTACATCTCCATCGTGTCTCAGGTGCTGCTGCCCATCGGATTGCTCGAAGTGCTGAGCCGCACCACGACGCTGGCGCCGCATCACATCTGGATGGCGATCGTGATCGGCCACGCGATGCGCGCCACGCTGACTGTGCTGCGGTTCCGGCGGGGGAAGTGGCGGGAGATTACGATTGCGCCGGTGGGGGCACGGTAGGGGCTCACGCGTCGCTCACGCGGCCTCCTTCGGCTTGGTGCGCGCCACGAGGATGGTGATGTTGTCGGTGCCGCCGCCGTCCAGCGCATCCTGCAGCAGTTGTTCCACAGCCTGCTTGGCGCTCGTCATCGACCCCAGCACCTCGCCGATCCGCGCATCACTGACGTGCTTCGTGAGGCCGTCGGAACAGAGCAGATGCACGTTGTCCCAGTGCGACTCCATGCGGGTGACCACCGGAATCGTGGTATCGGCCCCCAGCGCACTCGAGAGCACATGCGCCATCGGCGTGCGCGCGGCCACATCAGGGGTCATCGCGCCCTGATCCACCAGGTCCTGCGCCATGGTCTGATCGCGGGTGACCTGACGGAGCACGCCATCGCGCAGCACGTAATAGCGCGAATCACCCACCTGCAGCAGGTAGTACGTGGGCCACACGCCAAAGTAGAGCGTCATCGTCGTGGCCATCGTGCCGCGCACATCCTTGGCGGAGCGGCGCTCGCGGACGGCTTCGTGAGCGCGCATCGCGGCTTCCTGCAGGAGTTCCTTGAACTCCGCCTCCTTGGCGTTGGCGCCGTAGTAGGCGGTGACGCTCCCCTGCACGTAGTCCATCACCGCTTCCAGCGCCGTCGCGCTCGCCTCGGCGCCGCCCACACCGCCACCCACGCCATCGGCGACTACGGCGACAAATGCCACCCGCTGGTCGCTGGCGCCGAAGTGCGTCTCGATGCCGGAGACGTTGGACGACACGACGTTGATCTGGCGGTGAAAGGTGGCAATCAGATAGTGGTCCTGATTGTCCTTGCGAACTTTGCCCGTGTGCGAGACGCCGTAGACGTCGACTTCGTCGTCGCGCGGGGTGCGGGCGGAGAGGAGACCGTCGGTCATGGTTTCACCTTCACGGGGAGCTCGGCAAGCCAGTTGAGGACGACGATCATCGGCTGCGCCTCGGAGCGCTCTACCGGAATGACGAGGACAAAACGCGATCCGTCGGGTGTGACATCGTATCCAATCGTCCGGTTGCCGCCGAGTCGGCCGGCATCGGCACGGCGGAAAAGGAAAACGGGTGCGCCGACCTCGCCGCTCGACGAGTTGAACGATGCCGAGTAGAACGCATCGCCGTTGCGGTAGATCAACTCGCGGCCGCCACGTGTCCATCGCGGTTGGTCGCCGCCGTTCGCGGAGACCTGCCGCCGGCCGCCCCCCACGCCGACGGCGCGCACGAAGACCTGTGGTCGCTGATCGGCGCCAAGCTCCACGAACGTCAACCAGCGACCGTCCGGAGAAAAGGCGCCGTTCCGCTGCGACGTCGGCCGATCCTCGATCGGCGTCGCCGCGCCGCCAGCGACCGGCGCCGACACGAGCCGATCGCGGTCGCGGGTCTCGTGGTACACCACGGTCTTGCCGTCAGGCGAGATGGACGTCGCCATCTTGTCGTACGGCGAAGTCATGACGCTCCCCGCGGTCGAGCCGTCGATCGGGGCGCGCACCAGATCGTAGACGGGAGTCTCGACGGAGTGAATGACCGACCGGCTGTCGGGCATCCAGATGGGGTTGAACGACACGCCGGCGCTCCGGGTCAGTTGAGAAAAGACACGACGCGTCAAGTCGAACAGGAAGATCTGCCAGTCGGGGTCGAGCCGAGTGATCGCCAGCCAGCGGCCATCCGGCGACAAACGGGGCTCGGCCCACTGGCCTGCATCCGGGAGCAGGGGCTGCTCGGTGCCGGCTCGGTCGGCCCACACGACCCGCCGCTGCACGCGCCACTCCGACCCCTTGATGTACACAAGCGTGCCATTGTCCGCGACTGCAAAGCCGCCCAGTCCGTTGGTGGGTGACCAAGCCAC
>JARIEY010000062.1 GCA_031127085.1 Gemmatimonadota bacterium
CCTGAAGGTCCCCGAAGGGTTGGCAGGAAAACTTTCGCTGCTGCCGCGCCTGTTCGAAGTCTCCAAGTTCCCGCCACGCGTGAAGGGCGGGGCGCCGCCGTGTCAGGAAGTTGTCTGGCAAGGGGACGAGATCGACCTCCACAAGATCCCCGTGCTGACGACGTGGCCGGAAGACGGCGGCCCGTTCTTCACGATGACGGAGGTCATCAGCAAGGACCCGGCGCGCGGCATCCGGAACGTGGGGATGTACCGCGTGCAGCAGATGGACAAGCGGTCGGTGGCGATGCACTGGCAGCGCCACAAGACGGGCGCGGCCCACTGGCGCGAGATGGCCGAACGCGGCGAGAAGATGCCCGTCTGCATCGTGATCGGCGCCGACCCGGCGTCGATGTATTCGGCGAGCGCGCCGCTGCCGCCGGGGATCGACGAGTTCATCTTTGCCGGCTTCCTGCGGCGCGATCCGGTGAAGCTGGTGAAGGCGGTCACCTGCGACATCGAGGTGCCGTGGGACGCGGAGCTGGTACTCGAGGGGTACATCGATCCCGCCGAGGAGCTCGTCGTCGAAGGGCCGTTTGGCGATCACACGGGCTACTACTCCGAAGCCGATCTCTATCCCCGCGTGCACCTGACGGCCGTGACGATGCGGCGCCAGATGACCTACGTCGCCACCATCGTGGGACGGCCGCCGATGGAGGACTTCTTCCTCGGCCACGCCACCGAGCGGATCTTCCTGCCGCTGCTCAAGCTGACGGTTCCCGAAATCGTCGACTATCACATGCCCGCCGAGGGCGGCTTTCATAACCTCGTGTTCGTGTCGATTCGCAAGAGTTATCCCGGCCAGGCGTACAAGGTGATGAATGCCTTGTGGGGAATGGGGCTGATGTCGCTGGCCAAGGTCATCGTGGTGGTCGATGACTGGGTGAACGTGCGCAACACGCAAGAGGCCTGGTGGGTGGCGCTCAACAACATCGATCCCGAGCGTGACGTGCGATTCACGCTGGGTCCGGTGGACGTGCTCGATCACGCGAGCCGCGCATTCACCTTCGGGTCCAAGATGGGGCTGGATGCGACGAAGAAGATGCCCGAGGAAGGATTCACGCGCGCCTGGCCGACGGTGATCACCATGGATGACGCGACCAAGGCCAAGATGGACGGCGTCTGGGCGCGGCTGGGGCTGGCGAAGTGAGCGCGACCGTGCGCGAGGGGCAGACCTACGGGGGGACGTCGCGCGTGGTGCGCTACGTGAACTTCGTGAAGCTCGCGCACACCGTCTTCGCCTTGCCGTTCGCGCTGGTGGGCGTGGTGCTCGCCAGCCGCGTGGCGCCGGTCACCGTGCCGCTGGTGGGGTGGGTGGTGCTCGCCTTTACGGCCGCGCGCTTTGCCGCGATGGGGTTCAATCGCATCGCCGATCGCCAATGGGATGCGCGGAACCCGCGCACCGCGATGCGGGAACTGCCGAGTGGCGTGATGACCGTCACCGAAGCGTCGGTGAGCGTGGCCGTTGCGTCGGCGGTGTTCGTGTTTGCCGCGTGGCGCATCAATCCGCTCTGCTTTGCCCTGTCACCGGTCGCGCTCGGATGGGTGCTGTTCTACAGCTACACCAAACGGTTCACGCGGTGGGCGCACCTGGTGCTCGGCCTGGGGCTGGGGATCGCGCCGGCCGGCGGCTACCTCGCCGTGACGGGGGCGTGGAGTGACCCGTGGTGGCTGCTGCCCGCACTTGCCATGGCCGTGATGAGCTGGGTGGGGGGCTTCGACATTCTGTACGCGCTCCCCGATGCGGCGTTCGACCGCGCGCAGGGGCTGTTCTCGATTCCGGCGACCATGGGGGCCGCCAACGCGCTGCGCGTGTCGCGGGCGCTGCACGTGGTCACCGTGCTCACGCTGGGCGCGGCGGGAGTCGCGTCGCGCGCCGGCGTGCTGTTCTTCACCGGCGTGGCGGTGGCCGGCGGGATTCTGGCGTGGGAGCATTCGCTGGTCACGGCGGAGGATCAGTCGCGGCTCGATGCGGCGTTCTTCAGCGTGAACGGAATACTGAGCGTGACGTTCTTTCTCTTTGTGCTCGCCGAGCGGGTCTTCCTGTGAACGACGTTCGTCCGATTGTGGTGGCGGTGACCGGCGCCTCAGGCGCGCCGTATGGCGTGCGCCTGTTGCAGGCGCTCGTGCAGGCGGAGCAGAAGGTCTCGCTCATCGTGAGCAGTCACGGGCTGCGACTGATTCAGACCGAGACGTCGCTTGGCTCCGTGGAGGGACTTCGGGCGCACGTGGGCGCAGCGGCGTGGGATCGCTGGGTTACTACCTACGACGACACCGACCGAGGGGCCGGTCCGGCCAGCGGCTCGCACCGCGCCCGGGCGATGGTGGTCTGCCCGTGTTCGATGGGCACACTCGCGGCGATCGCCGCGGGGACCAGCCGTTCACTGGTTGAGCGTGCAGCCGATGTGACGCTCAAGGAGCGGCGCGCGCTGGTGCTCGTGACGCGCGAGACTCCGTTGTCGACGATCCACTTGGAGAACATGCTGCGCGTGACGCAGGCCGGCGCGGTGGTGATGCCGGCGTCGCCTGGCTTCTATCATCGGCCCACGACGATTGAGGAACTGGTGGATTTTGTCGTCGCGCGGGTGCTGGACCATCTTGGGGTGGAGAATGGGTTGGCGCCGCGGTGGGGAGAGTAATCGGGGAAGGGGAAGGGAGCAGGGTGTGGGAAGGGGAAGAGTATCGGGGGGGGCTTGGGCCGGCGCCGCTTTAGGTGCTGGCCCTTCGTGTTGATCGGGGGCATCTTCGTGCGGCGCGGGAGCCCATCGCGTTATCACAATCCGCAATCGTGAGCCGAAGTCGCGATCCTCAATCGCGATCCGGATTCCAAATCCTCAATCATCAAGCTCCAGTGTCGCACCCTGCGCTTTTCGGCATCCTTTATTTCCCGTACGGCCTGATGGTCGGTGTGCCGGCGGTGATGCTGGGCTGGCTTGCGACGCGCGCGGGACTGCCGGTGAGTGCGGCGGCGACGATCGTGGGCATCGCCTTTGCCCCGGCGGCCTTCAAGTTCCTCTGGGCGCCTGTGGGCGACCTGACGCTGACGCGCAAACGATGGTACGTGCTGGCCAACGCGTGCTGTGCGGCGGCGTTTTTCGCGATGTGCACAATTCCGATGAGCGCACGCACGCTGCCGGTGCTGACCGCCATTGTACTCGCCGGCGCGGTCGCTGCGACCTTCATCGCGTTTGCATTGCAGGGGCTGCTGCTCTACAACTGCGATCCCGCGATGCTTGGCCGGGCCGCGGGCTTCTACCAGACCGGCAACATGGTGGGGCAGACGCTCGGTGGCGGTGCGGCACTGTACCTGGTGCGTCACTTGCCGGCGCCCTGGATGGCGGGTGCGGTGCTTGCCGTGGTCGTGGTCGCCTGCAACCTGCCGCTGCTTGTACTGCGCGAGCCGCCGCGCGTTGGCACAGGGCGTTTGGGCGACCGGGTGCGCGAGGTGTGGGGAGAGTTGGCGGCAATGCTCCGGCAAGTGGACGGACGCTTGGCGCTGCTGCTCGCCTTCCTCCCCATCGGCACGGGCAACGCGCAGTTCCTCTTTTCGGCGGTGGCGGCGGAGTGGAACGCGGGCCCTGATGTTGTCTCACTCGTGCTGGGCCTGGTGGCGGGCGTTGCCATCACGCTGGGGACGCTGGGCGGCGGTTGGTTTACCGATCGGGTGCCGCATCGGCGTGCCTACTTTCTGGCCTGTGCGGCCCAGGGAGTGCTGGCGCTCGTGCTGCTGTTCTCGCCGCGCGAGCCGTGGGCCTTTGCCGTGGTGACGGCGAGCTACACGGCCACCCTCGGCTCGTGCACGGCGGCGCTGACCGGCATGGCGCTCGCGCTCGCCAAGGGAGGGGCGGCGTCCACCAAGGTGAGTCTCTTCATCGCCTTCAACACGCTGGGCTCCCTGGGGCTCGTGAAGGGCGCAGGGTGGGCGCACGACGCGTGGGGGATGACCGGGATGCTCGGTGCCGAAGTGGCGACCGTAACCGTCGCGCTGCTGGTCTTCCACGTCGTGTCGCGGCGGGTGCTCACGTGATCGAGATCGGCCTCATCTCCGATACGCATGGTCTGCTTCGCGCCGAGGTGCACGAGGCGCTGGCGGGCGTGTCGCTCATTCTCCACGCCGGAGATGTGTGCAGCGACACGATTCTCGATGAACTCGCGCTCATCGCCCCCGTGCAGGCCGTCTGCGGCAACTGCGACCGGCCATGGGAGCCTGGGCTCGCGCCGGAACGCGTGGTCGAGGTCGAGGGCGTGCGCATCCATCTCTCGCATGGGCACGAGTTGGGGCGACCGGGAGGTCAACGCTTGGCGGCTGCGTATCCCGGTTTTGAAGTGATTGTGTACGGCCATACGCACGTGCAAAAGGTCGACCGCGTGGGGGGCGTGCTCGTGGTCAACCCGGGGGCTGCGGGGCCGCGGCGTTACGAACTTCCTGCCTGCGTTGCGCGCCTGACCATCGCCAACGGCGACCTCTCCGTGCGCCATATCGAGCTCCCCGACTAGCTCATTTGGGGCGGCCGCGCGTGGCGTGCTTTGCGGACAGGTCGTGCGGAAATGCCCGAATGTGGGCTGGGCGCGCGGCGCGTACCTTCGTGACGTCGCGGGGGACGCAGTCGCTGCGGGATCGCCGAGAGATGCATGAAGCCGATGCCAACTAGCCAGTCCATGATCGACGCTGATCGTGACGCGTCCTGCCATCCGGTCGCCGCATCGACCGCCGCCGCAGCGCTCCCGCTGAGTGCCGACGAGCAATACGCCCTACTGATGGGGCACCTCAATATCGGGGTCTTTCAGTCGACGCTCTCTGGAGAGTTTCTCGTCCTCAACGACGCGTTGGCGGCGATGGCGGGATACTCGCGCGACGAGTTACAGGCGCGGTCCGCCCTCTGCCTGTACGCCGAAGCCGATGTGCGGACGCAGATGATGCACGCCTTGCTGCGGGACGGCGAGGTGCGCCACGGCGGCGTGCGCGCCCTGCGCAAGGACGGCTCGCCGTTCTGGATGTCGATCCATGCGGTGCTGCGACGCGACGAGCACGGCACGCCGCGGTCGATCTTCGGCGTCGTGGCCGACGTCACGGAACGAAAGCAGGTCGAAGAAGAGCTGCGCCTTTTCCGCGAATCGGTGCAGCACTCGTCCGATGCCATCGGCATCGCGACCGCAGACGGCGAGCCGTACTACCGGAACGCGGCGTTCGCTCGTCTCTTCGCAGATGCCGGGCCGAAACAGGCGGAGTTGCTCTACAGGGATCCTCGTCAGGCGCAGGAGATCTTCGCGTCCATCAGCGCCGGCGGCAGTTGGCAAGGCGAAGTGGAGATGTTCGGCCGGGATGGCGCGTTGCTGACGGTGTTGCTGCGCGGCTACGCCATCAGGGACGCGGAGGAACGGGTCATCGGCCTGGTGGGCGTGCACACCGACATCACCGCGCGCAAACGGGCCGAACAGGCGATACGCGACGGCGAAGCGCGACTGAACGAGGCGATGAAGCAGGCGCAACTGGCGCACTGGGAGATGGATGCCCAGACCCTGATGTTCACCTTCAACGACCGCTTCTACGCGCTGTACGCCACCTCCGCCGAGCGCGAGGGCGGGTATCAAATGCCCGCTCGGGTCTACGCCAGCGAGTTCCTGGCGCCGGAAGACCAACATCTCCTCGCCGAGCTCGGCCGCGAAATGACCACGCGGGGACTCGACGAAGTCCAGTCGGAACACGGGATACGGCGGCGCGATGGAGAAGCGCGTCGCATTCTTGTGCGCGTGACGGCCGTGCGCGACGCCGACGGGCGCATGGTGGGATCCCGCGGGACGAATCAGGACATCACCGAAATCCGGCGCGCCGAAGCCGCGCTCTTCGCCAGCCAGTCGCGCGATCGGGCGATGCTGCAGGCCATTCCCGATCTCGTCTTCCGTCTCACGAGCGCCGGCGTCGTGCTGGACTACAAGGCGGACGTCCGGGACCTGTACGTCGCGCCGGAGCCAACGCTGATCGGGCGCGACATTAGTGGCCTGCTGCCGCCCTTCCTCAGCGCGCTGATCAGTGAGCGGATTGCCGCGGCGCTGCACACGGGCGACGTACAGACGTTCGAGTACCAGTTACAGATGCCGGACCGCGGGCCGCGGGACTACGAGGCCCGCATGGCGCCCAGCGGTGCCGACGAAGTCACGGCGATCGTCCGTGATGTCACCGAGATAAGGCGAGCCGCCGCGGAGCGCGCCGAGTTGGCCGAGAAGTTCCAGCAGAGTCAGAAACTCGAAAGTCTGGGCGTGCTGGCCGGCGGCATCGCCCACGACTTCAACAACCTGCTGGCCGTCATTCTTGGCAATGCCAGTATGGCGCTCGATGCGCTCCCCAAGGATTCGCCGGCGCGCCACGGCATTGAGGCGGTGGACGAGGCGTCGCGCCGCGCCGCCGAGTTGGTGCGGCAGATCCTGGCGTACGCCGGTCAGGGGCGCGTGCTGTGCGAGCCGATGGACTTTGGCGCGCTGGTGCGTGATATGACCGGCCTGCTCCGCTCGACGCTGTCCAAGAAGGCCACGCTTGCCACCGAGCGCGCGTCCGCCTTGCCGCCCATCGAAGGCGATCCAGGGCAGATACGTCAGGTCGTGATGAACCTCATCGTCAACGCCTCCGAGGCACTCGGCGCGCACGATGGAATCGTCACCGTGTCCACCGGGGTCCGTGACTGCGACGCGGAGTATCTGCGCGGCGGCGTACTCGACGATTCGCTCGATCCGGGCCGCTACGTCTTCGTCGAAGTCTCCGACACCGGCTGCGGGATGGATGCGGCGACCATGCGACGGGTCTTCGAGCCGTTCTTCACGACCAAGTTCCTCGGACGCGGGCTGGGCATGGCGGCCGTGCTCGGCATCCTGCGAGCGCACCGCGGCACCATTCACGTGCGATCCGAACTCGGCTTTGGGTCGACGTTCACCGTGCTTTTCCCCGCGTTCGAAGACCCTCGTGTCGCCACGCCGCGCGCCCCGAGGGTCTCCGACCCGGCGCGCAATTGGCGCGGCGAGGGCCGGCTGTTGCTCGTGGACGACGACGACGCGGTGCGGCGCACCGGCGAGGCGCTTCTGCGGCGTCTCGGTTTCGACGTCGTGACGGCTGCCGATGGACGCGAAGCGTGCGACCTTTTCCGTGCACGCGGTGCGGAGTTTGCCCTGGTGATCTGCGATGTGGCGATGCCGAGGATGGACGGCGCAGCGACTCTGCACGCGTTGCGCCAGATGCAGCCCGCGGTACGCGTCATCATGACGACGGGACACGACGGGCAGGCGGTGCTTCCGGAACTGGGAGACGACGCCATCGCGGGGTTCCTGCAGAAACCGTTCGATCTGCAGTCACTGCGCACCGTCCTGCGCCGCGCACTCGGCACGTAGCGCCGCGTCGACGCGGGGGGGAGACTACGCTTCCGACGGCAGGCCCGCGTGGGGCAAGGGGGCGGTGCGCTCGAACTCCTTGGGAAACCGCGTAAACCAGCTGGTGACGAGCAGCAACTCGTCGATCTCGTGCGAGGGGACTGTGCCGTCGAGGCGCTCGGGAACCTGCGCGACCGCGGCCACCGCGCCGTCCAGCGCGCGTCGCGCGGCCGTTGTGGACGGCAGCGCGAGCCGAGCCCGTACGCGGCCGCGGCGAATCACGTAGCTCACCGCGTCGCCGTGGGCCGCCGCTGGGGTGTACACGAACGAGAGTGATTCCACGGCGAAACGCAGCCGCGCGAACTGCGCGCGCAGCGACTCGAGCCGCGTGATCTTGTCGCGCAACGACGCGGCCCGTTCATACGCCAGCTGCTCGCTCGCCTCCTCCATCGCCGCGCGCAGCCCCTCCAGCGGCGCATCGCTCGCGCCTTCCAGAAAGCGGCGGGCCAGCGCGAAGCGTTCGGCGTACTCGTCGCGCCGGACCGCGGCGACACACGGGCCCAAACACTTGCCGATCTCGTGCCGAATGCACCCCGGCGTGCGCGGCGCGTGAAACAACTCGGGCTGATCGGCAAAGTGCATCGGCATATCCAGCGCGCAATCCCGCAGGCCCAGCGCGTCGTTGAGTTCGCGCAGTGCCTCGGTCAGCTGAATGGCGCCACGAAACGGCCCGAAGAAAACGCCCCCCTCATCCTGCCCCGCGCCCCGCACCACGCGGAACGACTCGGCCGCGCCGCGCGCGACGCGGATGAACGCGAAGTGCCGCGCGTCCCGCTTGCCGGCCACATTGTGCCGCGGCCGATAGCGCTTGATGCGGGTGAGTTCCTCCAGCAACGAGGCGAACTCGCTGGGTACGTACTCCCACTGGATCTCGGCGGCCTCACGCAGGATCCGCGCGCCTTTGTCCGCGGGGTACTGCGCCCGAAAGTAGCTCAGCAGCCGCGTGCGCAGCTTCTTGGACTTCCCCACATAGATGATTTCGCCGTCCGCCGAACGCATCTCGTAGACGCCCGGCAGGTCGCGTGCCTCGGCCTTGACCCGCGCGAGCATCACCGCGGCGTGATCGCGCGCTTCGGCCGCCGAGGGAACGAAGGACGCACGCGCACGGCGTCGCCTCACCGCTGACACGCCCTGCACCAGACGGTGGCCCGTCCGTCTATCGCGTGGCTGGTCGCGAGCGGGGCGCCGCATCGTCGGCAGGGCGCGCCGCCACGTCCGTAGGCCTGCAGTTGCGTGGCGAAGCTGCCTCGTGCCCCGAAGGCATCCCGGTAGTCACGGAAGGAGGTCCCGCGCGCTGCGATGGCCGCGTGCAGCACCGTCGTCAGCGCGTGGTGCAGCGCCGCGCTCTCGCGGCGCGTCAACGAGGCCGCGCGGCGCGCGGGACGAATGCCCGCACCCCACAGCGCTTCGTTCGCATAGATGTTGCCGACTCCCGCCAGCCGCTTTTGATCCATCAACACCGCCTTCACCGCCCGATTGGTCGCCCGAAGAGACTCCGAAAGTCGCTCAGGGGTAAAGGCCGGGTCAAGGGGCTCTGGGCCGAGCGATGCGCTCCACGCCTCAAGGCCGCCGGTATCGAAGAGCGCCACGGTACCCAGTCGACGGACGTCCGTGTAGCGCAGCGTACGGCCGTCGTCGAGCCGCAGATGCACGCACGCGTACGGGTCGGTGGTTGGCGAGGTCTCGAGAATCAGCGCGCCGGTGAAGCGCGGGGTCACGGCAAGGTGCGTGTCACCGCCACAGGAGAGCAATACACACTTTGCACGTCGCCAGACCCGGTCGATGCGGAGGCCACGCAGGCGTTCGGAGAGCGTGTTCGACGTGCACCCGCGCAGCACGTCGCCGCGAACAACCGACACCTCGAGAATGTGCGCGCCGGCGACCGCCGCGTGCAGGTCGCGGGCGATCGTCTCGGTCTCAGGAAGCTCCGGCACCGCGCCGCAGCTCGCGCCAGCCGATGTCGCGGCGCAGCTGACGCCCGGCAAATGCCACCTTGCCCGCGGCGCGGGCGCTGTCCTGCTGCGCCTGCGCGAGGGTCGGTGCCACAGCGGTCACCGCGAGCACGCGGCCGCCGGCCGTCTGCAGCGTCCCGTCGGCCGCGCGCTTGGTGCCGGCGTGGAAGATCGTCACGTTCAGTTGCTCGTCCGGCAGATCAATCGGTTCGCCGCTCCGCACCGCACCCGGGTAGCCGGCGGCGGCCACGACCGTGGTCACGGCCGCCAGCGGCTTCCACCGCAGCGGGGCCGCGCTGGCCAGCGATTCGCCGCGCGCGATGGTCAGCATCGGAGCCAGCAGCGACGAATCGAGCAGCGGAAGAATCGCCTCGGTCTCCGGGTCGCCAAAGCGGCAGTTGAACTCGACGACCTTGATGCCCGTTGGCGTGAGCATCAGCCCGGCGTACAGCAGTCCCGTGAACGGGCAGCCTGCCTCGCGCATCGCGCGCAGCGTGGGCTCGAACACGCGGCTCACCGTCTCCGCAAGCAACGATGGCGGGGCAATGGAGACGGGCGCGTACGCCCCCATCCCTCCGGTGTTCGGCCCGGTGTCGCCCTCGCCGATGCGCTTGTGGTCCTGCGCGGCGATCATCGGCAGCACGTGCGTGCCGTCGGTCAGCGCGAAGATCGACAGTTCTTCGCCCGTCATGAACTCCTCGACGAGCACCTCGGCACCAGCGGCGCCAAAGGCATTGTCAATCAGCATCGCGTCGACCGCCGCCTCCGCCTCGTCGAGGGTCGAGGCCACGATGACGCCCTTGCCCGCCGCGATTCCCGACGCTTTGACGACCACCGGTGCACCGAGCCGCTGAACCTCGGCTTTGGCAGCCGACGCATCCGTGAAGGTCTGCGCCAGCGCCGTTGGCACGCCGGCAGCCAGCATCAGCTCCTTGGCGAAGCGCTTGGAGGTCTCGATCGCCGCCGCCGCCTTTGTGGGCCCGAAGGCGGGAATGCCGAGGTCGCGCAGTCGGTCCACGAGGCCCAGTTCCAACGGGGCCTCCGGGCCAACCACGACCAGATCGACGCGCTCACGCGCGGCGAGCGCGCACACACCCTCGATGTCGGTGGCGGAAACCGCCTCGCAGCGCCCGAGCTCCGCGATCGCCGGATTGCCGGGGGCCGCGATGAGTTCGAGGGACGGATCGTCCTGACGCAGCTTCCACGCGAGCGCGTGTTCGCGGCCGCCGCCGCCGACAAGGAGGAGCTTCATCGCGAGCCGGTCTTGAACGCATCGGTGAAGGCGTCCTTGGCGCGCCCGAACATCTCGGTCGCCTTGGCCGCGGCCTGCTTGGCCTGCTCACCGTAGTAGGCGCTCGCGTCATTGAAGTCGCGTCCCACGTCCTCGGCCGACGGCCGCGCCTCGCTGCGCTTTTCATACTCGCCCGCGATCACCTTGTCGTAGCGCCCCGCGTCGATGTAGCGCTGCAGTTCGCCGGCGCGCACCGTATTGAACGGGTGCTCGCGGAAGACCGTGTTCAGGACCTGCAGCACCTTGTCCCACGCGTCGCCCTGCGTCTCGTACTCGGCCGCCTGCTCCATGAAGGCGTCCAGGTCGATGGTGTGACCGTGCGCCGGGCCGCCCGCGACCTTGAGGAAGGTCATCATCACGGCGCGGCGATCCTGCAGCGCAAGCAACGCCGCACGATCAGACGAGAGCTCGCTCTTCCGATACCACTCCAGGAAGGCCATCTGGAACGGGAAGAGGACCGCCGCCGCCAGGAACGGCAGCGCGCCCAGACCGAAGGTCATCAGAATGGTGGCCACGGTGCGATACAGCACGTGGCCGCTCATGATGTGCCCCACCTCGTGCGCGATCAGCACCTTCTGCTCATCGCGGTCGAGATGTTCGAGCGTGCCCGAGTTGATGACGATGAACGGCTTGTCGAAGCCCAGCGCGGCGGCGTTCACCATCGGCGCCTGCGTCACGTACAGCTGCGGCCGCTCCGGCCAGTTGAGCGTCTCGAGTACTTCCGTGAGCAGCGCGTCGAGTTCCGGACGCTGCCGTGGGCCCACGCGCACCGCGTTGGCGAGGAAGAGCTGGCGCAGTCCGCGCTCGCCGAAGAACGCAGCAATCTTGCGCACGACCTGGTCGAAGCCAGGAATGGCGCGCAACGCCGTCAGCGCGGCGCGGTCGGCGGGATGCTCCCACGTGGTGGGGGCGATGTCAGTCAGGATGACGCGGGTGGCCATGGAATCTCCTCGGATGGCGGCGGGAACGCTGGAAGACCCTACGGGTTCCCGCCGCGCAAAGTGTCGCCCTACAGCCCGGCGAAGGCCTGCTCGAGGTCGGCGATCAGGTCGTCCGCATCCTCAACGCCCGTCGACAGGCGAATCAGGCCGTCGGTGATCCCCATCTTGGCGCGCATATCGGCCGGAACGGAGGCGTGGGTCATCGTGGCCGGGTGGTTGATCAAGCTCTCCACGCCGCCGAGCGATTCGGCCAGCGCGTAGACGTGGGTGCCGTTCAGGACCTTGGCCGCTGCGTCGCGACTCCCCATCTCCACGCTGATCATGCCGCCGAAGCCGGCCATCTGCTTCTTGGCCAGTTCGTGCTGCGGGTGCGTGGGGAGCCCGGGGTAGATCACGCGCTCGGCGCCCCACCGGTTGGCGAGCCATTCGGCGACGCGTCGCCCGTTGGCGTCGTGCGCCTTCATACGGAGCGCCAGTGTCTTGGTTCCACGCAGTGTCAACCACGCGTCCATCGGTCCCGGCACGGCGCCGGCGGCATTGGCAATGAATTGCAGTTGTTCGGCCAGCGAATCCTCAAGAACCACTGCGATGCCGCCGACCATATCACTATGGCCATTCAGGTACTTGGTGCTTGAGTGATAGACAATATGCGCCCCGTATTCGAGCGGGCGCTGGAAGGCGGGTGTAGCGAAGGTGTTATCGACGATCAGCAGGATCCCGCGACGCTTGGCGATGTCGCCGGCGGCGGCCAGATCCGTAAGTCGCATGAGAGGATTGGTCGGCGTCTCGACGAGCAGCGCAACGGTCGAGGCGGTGATGGCATCCTCGATACGCTGGGGATCACGAGTATCCACGAACGTAAAGGCGAGACCGAAATGACGCAGGATCCGGTCAAACAAGCGGAAGGTGCCGCCGTATACGTTCTCCCCGCAGACGATATGGTCGCCGCTCTTGAACAGCTTCATCAGGGAATCGAGACACCCCATCCCGCTGGAGAAGGCGAAGCCGTGCCGTCCGCCCTCGAGTGTCGCGACATTGCGCTCGAGGGCTTCGCGCGTGGGGTTCTTCCCCCGTGCGTACTCGTAGCCCTTGTGCACGCCGAGCGCGTCCTGCACGTAGGTGGAGGTCTGGTAGATTGGCGGCATGATCGCGCCCGTGGTGGGATCGGGGCGCTGTCCCGCGTGGATGGTGCGCGTCGCGAAGCGCGCGCTGAGGTCTTCGTCGAACACCCGCGTCATGCCGGCTCCAAGTGCGAAGAGGATGCTGGGAAAGATAGCCGCTCGCTGCGTGCTGAACGAGAGCCCGGCGTGCGCGAGGAGGCCGCGTGATTGACGTCCCGCGGCGCTCGCTGGAACGCGCCACCTGCCTCGTCGTGGACGACGAGCCGCGCCTGCGGCAGGCGCTGGTGCGCGTCCTCGAAAAGGACGGCTACATCTGCTTCGAAGCGGGCACGGGGCTCGAGGCGCTCGATGTCCTGGCCGAGAACAGCGTCTCGCTGATTCTCTCGGATCTGCGGATGCCGGAAATGGACGGCGTGCAGCTGCTCAAGGCGGTGCGCCAGCGCTATCCCGACATCGCGATGGTGATGATCTCGGCGGTCGACGACGTCGACACGGCGGTGAACTGCCTCGCCGACGGCGCCATGGACTACCTCCCCAAGCCGTGCCACCTCGAAGAGGTGCGGCAGCGGCTGCGGCAGGCGCTCGACAAGCGGCGCCTCGTCCTGGAGGCGCGCGAGTACAAGGACACGCTCGAGCGCCGCGTCAACGAACAGTCACGCCGTCTGGAATCGCTCTTCTTCACGAGCATTCAGTCGCTGGCCGACGCGCTGGAAGCGAAGGACCGGTACACGCGCGGTCACTCGGGACGCGTGTCGTACTACGCCACACTGATCGCGCGCCAGCTCGCGCTGCCCGCTGATGACATCTGGCAGGTAGCGCTGGGCGGACACGTGCACGACATCGGCAAGATCGGCGTGCGGGAGTCAGTGCTCAACAAGCCCGGGCGGCTCACCGACGACGAGTACGAGCACATCATGACGCACACCATGGTGGGCTGGAAGATCCTCGCGCCGCTGCTGCACGAGACGCCGAAGGCGCTGAACATCGTGCGCTGGCATCACGAGCGCATCGACGGCCGCGGCGGGCCGGACCGACTCGCCGGACAGCACATTCCGCTCGAAGCGCGCATCACCGCCGTCGCCGACTCCTTTGACGCGATGACCAGCCGCCGCCCGTATCGCCCGGGCTTCTGGCTTCCGCTCGAGACCGCGATGAAGGAACTGCGCACGCATCGCGGGACGCAGTGGGACGAGCACGTGGTCGACGCGTTCCTCGAGGTCGTCGACGTGGGCGGGGTCGACTGGCTCAAGATGAACCGCACGATGGACGGCGACCTCGGCGACGGCTGGCCACACGCCCCCACGGCGGCCACGACGGTTGCGCCACGGGTGGCAGCGGCGGTGCCGTAAGCCGCGCGCCGCGTGGTGCCTTGGAACAGGGGCGTCGACCATCGTCGGCGCCCGCGCTGTTTTCAGTCCGCCAGTTCCAGCGTGCCGTCGTCGTGCGCGCGCACCCGAACACCGGTGTCGCACCAGGTGTCGTCGCCGTCTGCTGCGGAGTGGTCGCCAAGTCGCGCGTTACTGACCTGCGCGCCGCGCACGCAGAGCGTCCCTGAGTCGCCCGCGGGCGCAGCAGTGGCGCTGTGGCGCACGGCGGTCTGTACGCCCGGAAACGGCACGCCCAGCGTACCGCGGCGATTCGGAAAATGCGGTGCGTTGTACGTGACGATCGGCGCCTCGCGCACGCCGAACGCCTGGCGCAACTCGAGTCCGGTGAGCTCGGCCCATCGCGCCTGCAGCGCCGCGTCGGCGATCCCATCCGTCACCGTGCACACACGCAGCGCCGCGGCGTGCCACGGCGCGCCACGTGCCGCGATGACGTCCGCGAGTGCCGCGTACTGCCCTGGCGAGAGCGCCAGCATCGTCAGGGCCTCGTGCTCCACGCGCGACAGCGCGGCGGCGGCGTCGAACGTCGGCTCGCAGCTCACCTGCGAACCCGCCAACAGCGGTCCAGCACACGCCAAGGCAAAG
>JARIEY010000063.1 GCA_031127085.1 Gemmatimonadota bacterium
AAGCAGCCGGACGGCACGTTCCTCGTGACCACCGAAGGCGGCGACGCATACCACGCGCCCGCCGTCATCGTGACGGCCGGTGGCACGCCGGTGAAGCTCGGCGTGCCCGGCGAGATTGAGTACGCCGGCAAGGGCGTGAGCTACTGCGCCATCTGCGACGGCGCGTTCTACCGCGGCCACACCATTATGGTCGTCGGCGGTGGTGACGCCGCGCTCGAGGAGGCGGACTTTCTCACGCGCTACGCCGAAAAGGTCTACCTCGTGCACCGGCGCGACGAGTTCCGCGCGTCGAAAATCGTGCAGAAGCGCGCGCTGGCGAACCCGAAGATCGAACCGATTCTCGACACCGTCGTGGAGTCGATTCACGGTGACGCGCAGGGGCTGATGACGCACGCCAAGATCCGCAACGCCAAGACCGGCGAGGCGCGCGATCTGGTGGCCACCGGGTGCTTTGTCTTCGTCGGCTTCAAGCCGAACACGGGCGTCATCGATGGGCACTTCGAGCACGACAACGCGGGCTACATTCTCACCGACGCCAATATGATGACGTCGATCGAGGGGCTGTTCGCCGCGGGCGACGTGCGGGTGCAGCTGACGCGCCAGGTGACCACGGCCGTCGGCGACGCCACCACGGCCGCGATCGCCGTCGAGAAGTACCTGACCGCGCGGCGCACGGGCCAGCCGGTGCCGTCGCCGATTCCGATGATAGTGCGCTGATGCTCGTCCGCGCCCTCACGGTGGGGCCGTTTCAGGAGAATGCCTATCTCCTGGCCGACGAGTCGTCGCGCGATGCGGTGCTGATCGATCCCGGCGACGAAGGCGATCGCCTTGTCGACGCGGTGGAAGCGGGTGGCCTGACGCTTCGCGCGCTCTGGATCACGCACGCGCACCTCGACCACGTCGGCGGGATTGCCGCGGTGAAGCGCCGTCTCGATGTGCCGGTCTGGCTGCATCCGGCCGACCGGCCGCTCTACGACCGCGTGGTGGAGCAGGGACGCAAGTTTGGTGTGGTGATCGAGGCCCCGCCTGCGCCGGACCACGAGTTGGCGGAGGGCGACGTCGTCACCGTCGGCGCGCTTTCGTTTGGCGTCATCCACGTTCCCGGGCACGCGCCGGGCCACGTGGCCTTTGTCGGGCACGGGGTGGTGTTCGGCGGTGATTGCCTCTTTGCCGGCTCGATCGGCCGCACGGACCTGGCACTGAGCGATCCGCGCGCGCTCGCGCGCTCGCTCGAGCGTTTTTCGGCGCTGCCTGCCGAGACTACGGTCTATCCCGGGCACGGCCCGGCCACGACCATCGGCGAGGAGAATCGCACCAATCCGTTCCTCACCGGCGCGGTGCGCCTGATCACGCGATGAGCCGGTCGCTCGCCGCGCTCGTGCTCGCCGCGCTCTGGCTTGGCGCGTCGCTGATCACGATCACGGTCGTGGCGCCGGGCGCATTTGCCGTGTTGCCGACGCGCGCAATGGCTGGCGATATGGTGGGGCGTGTGCTGCCGGTCGTCTTCGGCTCGGCGATCGCCGTCCACCTGGTGGTGTTGCTCGTCGCGCCGCTGGTGCGACGGCATCCGCTCGCCGCCGCCGCGGCGGTAATCGCGGCGCTTGCCGCTGCCGGTGCGCTGTTCGGCGTGGATCCGCGCATCGCCGCGCTGCGCGCGGCGATCGTGGTGCCGATCGACCAACTGCCTCCCGGTGATCCGCGGCGCGCGATGTTCGGCCTGCTGCACGCCATCTCCGTTGGGCTGCTCGGTGTGGCAATGCTCGCAAACGCCGGATTGCTCGTCGTTCTTTCACGCGCCATCGTGGGGCGCGCCCCCTCGTCCGGAGAGCCCCGATGACCAGACAACGCGCCGTCCCGCTGCTGCTCGCCGCTGCCGCCGCGCTCATCGTGGGCTGTAACGTCAGTACGGAACTCTCAACCGTTCCCTACGGCTTCGTCACCGTCGTTGCGCAGAAGGCGGTCACGGGGCACTCCACTTCGCCCGTCGGCACGTTCTACGATGCGGGCGGACTTGGCGTGCCTACTGCCATCGCGCCGTGGGATTCGTGTCGTTTGCAGTCCTATACGTCGACGGCGCCGCTGACCATCGGGCAGTTCTATCCGTCCATCAGCGCCGGGGCGGCCATTCAAGTGAAGCTTGCATCGCGCACCGACTCGCTCTTCCCCGTCGCAGTGGGACCGGAGACGCAGTATCGGTTGCGTTCTCCCGCCGCCGTGCCGTATACGCCGGGCGACTCCGTCGGCCTCGTCATTCCCGGGGCGGGCAGTGGCTATCCGGCGGTTACCGTCCGCGCCAAGACGGCGGAGGTGCTCGCGGTGACGGAGTTTGCCGCGCCGGCCAGCGGCTCCCGACTCGACCTCCGGTGGAACGCCGGGCACGACCTGAACAACACGGTCACCTTCTCGTTTCGCTACGGTGCGCTGAGCGCCGATACGCTCAACTCGCAGGTCTACTGCCAGTTCAAGGACGACGGGGCCGATTCGATTCCGTCGAAGTACATCGCCGCGTGGGCAGCGGCGCGCACGAAGAGCTGGGCGGCGTCGCGCGTCCGCACCTACGTGGCACCGGTCGCGAGGGGGGGGTACTTCGACTTCATCTCCACCTTCGATCTCCCGACACCGATCGCCCCGTAGTCGCGACTCCGCGCGGCGCGTTGGCGGGTCTTCCGACCGCTCATGCCTCACGGTAATCTCCCTGTATGCGCATCACGACGTGGGCCGAATATGGCGTCATCTGCGCCCTGCACCTCGCGCGGCGCGCGGATGAAGGGCTCGTGTGCGGCCGGGAGATCGCGGAGCGGGAGAAGTTGCCGCCCGACTACGCCGAGCAGATTCTGCTCCGTCTTCGGCGCGCGGGGATCGTGACGAGCACGCGCGGTGCACGCGGCGGGTACGCGCTCGCGCGCAGCGCCGACACCATCACGCTGCGCGAGATTTTGCAGGCGTCCGAGCTGGTGACGTTTGACCTGCACTGCGACTCGCATCCACTCGACGCCGAGCGGTGCGCGGCTGACCGCGACTGCTCCATCCGGCCCGTCTGGCAGATGTTGCAACGCCGCATCGACGAAGTGTTGGAGAGCGTGCGGCTCGCCGACCTGCTCGAGGACGAGCCGCTCGTGCGACAGCGGGTCGGGCTGACGGTGCTCGGGTAGCCCGTGGCCGCGCTCCCGTTCATTGGGGCACTGCTTGCTCGACGCCGCCGGCACCGTCGCGCGGCGGCCGTCGTCGCCCAGCTCTTCCGCGAGCCCAATGAGGCCGATGTGCTCTGGCTCTCGGATGCTGCCGCCAATGGCGACGTCGATCACGCGCGCTGGGAACTGCGCTACGCACGTCGCGCGCTGGGGCTGATCGCCGCGCAGCGCGACGCGCTCGACGACGTGACGGCCTCCGACGTGGCCGTGGCGATTGCCGACGCGTTCGCCATTGACCCGCACATCGCCCCCGGTCACCGCCCGCTCGCCGAACGTCAGTTCAACGACCGGGTGACCACGTACCGTGAAGCGCTGCAGTCGCGCGGCGGGACCATTGGGCCGGCGGACAAGCTGGGCCGTATGTTGCTGGCCTTCACCTCCGATTCGGCACGGACCGCGGGGTCGCCGCTGCCGCGGGCCATCCAGGTGATGGACGCGTATCTCGGGGAAGCGAGCGAGGCGTTGCGCGAGATCTACGGGGGGGCGCCCGCTTTGCCCGAGGACCGCAAGCCGTCCGAGAGCGTTGCCTCGCGCTAGCCTCGTGCGAGGCGTGTCGCGCGGCGCGGGCCACCAGAGCCGGTACGACAAAAGGGCGACGCCTCGCGGCGCCGCCCTTCCGTCGTTCTCGATCGTTCCAGTGCCGAAGCCGGGACTCGAACCCGGACGGGCGTAAGCCCACTGCGCCCTGAACGCAGCGCGTCTACCAATTCCACCACTTCGGCAGGGAGAGGAAACGTATCCGGCTGGACGGGGTGAATCAAGGCGCGCATCGCCGGATCACGCGAAATTCTGGAGACGCGGCCACCCCGCCGCTCGTCTGTCTCTGGGAAACCGCGCCACGCGGCACGGGACCCGCCGTCGCCTGCGGTGTAGATTTCACCACTTCCGTCCCCTTCTTCGACCTGCCGTGACCAAGCCGCCCGCCGAAACCGAGCTGATCGCCCGCAACAAGCGGGCGCGGCACGACTACGAGATCCTCGAGACCCACGAGGCGGGGATCGTGCTGGTCGGCACCGAGGTCAAGTCGCTGCGCAACGGCAAGGCCAACCTGTCCGATGCATACGGCATCGTGAAAGACGGCGAAATCTGGCTGCTCAACCTGCATATCGCGCCGTACGAGAAGGGGACGGCCTGGAACCACGATCCCACCCGGACCCGAAAACTGCTGTTGCACACGGCGGAGATCCGGCGCCTCATCGGCGCGGTGGAGCGTAAGGGGCTGACCATCATCCCGCTCGAGATGCGGTTCGCGCGGGGGCGGGCCAAGGTGGTCATCGCGCTGGGGCGCGGCAAGAAGCTGCACGACAAGCGCGCCGACCTGAAGGAGAAGGACGCCAAGCGCGACGTGGAACGGGCGTTGCGGAGCAGCCGGTGATCGCGCTGGCCCTGCTCGCTGCGGCGCTGCAGGCTGACTCGTTGCGCCTCGTCGTCGGCGGCCGCGATTCGGCCATCGTGGCGCGCGCCGACGCTCAGGCCACCTTCGTCGCGGCCGACGCGGCGGTCGCGGCGCTTGGCGGTCGGCTGCAGCGCCTCCCCAATCATCGTTACCTGTTGAGCGTTGGCGGTGTGGCCTTCGAGATCACGGACCGCGTCCCCTTCGCGCTCTCCGATGGTCGGCTCTTCCCGCTGATCGCTCCCGCGCGCGAACGCGACGGTCGCCTGGAAGTGCCGGTGCAGCTCTTCACCGACATCGCGCCGCGCGCCGGCGCCCGCCTGCGCTGGGATCCGCGCCGTCAGCGTCTCTCGGCGGTGCCAGAACGCGTTGCCACGTCCGCCGTTCCCACCGCTCCGGTCCCTTCCGCCACGCGCGCCTCGCCGTCGCCCGCCGCCTCCCGCACCCCGCGCTCGGCGCGGCGGCGCGTGATAGTCGTCGACGCGGGCCACGGTGGGCGTGATCCCGGGATGCGCGGCTGGAGTCCCGAACGCACGCCGGTGCGCGAGAAGGACGTGACGCTCGGGGTGGCGCTGCAGCTTGAGGAGGAACTCGAGCGCCGCGGCTACGCAGTGATCATGACGCGGCGCACCGATACGCTCATCGCACTCGACGACCGCGGCCGCATCGCCAATCGCAGCAAGGGTGACCTCTTCATCTCCATCCACGTCAACGCGGCCAACCCCAAGTGGCGCGACCCGCAGGCCGCGCGCGGCTTCGAGACGTACTTCCTCGCCGAGGCCAAGACCGAAGACGAGCGGCGCGTGGCGCAGATGGAAAACGAGGTCGTTCGATTCGAGACCGACGCCGACGCCCCGAAGCACGATCCCCTGGGCTTCATCATCAACGACATGGCGCAGAACGAGCATCTGCGCGAGTCCAACGATCTGGCGGCGAGCATCCAGACGGCACTGCGCCGCGTGCATCCCGGACCAAGTCGCGGCGTCAAGCAGGCGGGCTTCCGCGTGCTCGTGAAAGCCTATATGCCGGCGGTGCTCGTCGAGGTGGGGTTCGGCACCAACGGCTCCGAGGCGGCTTTCATCAGTTCGGCATCCGGACAGCGGTCGCTGGCCGTCGCCATCGCCGATGCTGCCGCGGAGTATCTCGCGCGGTACGAACAGCGCGTTGGGGGAGACCGATGATCGCGCACGCGCGCGTTGTCCTCGCTGCCGCCCTGCTCGCGTCGTCCTCGGCGTGCGCGTACTACAACGGCGTGTATAACGCAAAGACCGAGCTCAAGGCGGGGGATCGGCTGGCGTCGACAGGGCGTGACGCGGAGGCGTCGGCTCGCTACGGCGAGGCGGCGGCCAAGGCGGAGTCGGTGCTGGTGCGCTTCCCCCGCACCAAGTGGCGCCCGCTGGCCTTGGCGATCGCCGGACGCGGGCTGGCCCTCTCGGGAAACTGCCCTGCGGCGCGTGGGCGCCTCGTTGAGGCGGCGGCGGCGCCGCTCGATGCGCGCACGCGCGATCTGCTCGTGGTGGCGCAGGGCGCGTGCGACGTGCGCGAGGCGCGTCCGGGGGCGGCGCTTGCGGCGCTGGAGCCGCTCGCCACGCGCGGCCATCCCGACGCTCGTGCCTCGGCGGCGCTCTGGGCCGCACGGGCGGCCATCGCGCTCGGTGACGCGGCGCGTGCGCGCGCGGTGCTCGGGTCCCTCGACGCCGGTGCCGCACAGTGGGAACTCGCGCAGGCGTCGCTCGCGGCGCACCAGTATGCGGCCGCCGAGTCGCTGCTCACGCTGCGTGCGGCGCGTGGCGATGTGCGCCCTGACCTGACGCCGATGCTGCGCACGCTCTGGCTGGCAGGGGAGCGGCAGGCGGTGGAGCGCCTCGTCGGGCGCTACCACGGGGCCAGCACGCGGGCGGGCGAGAAGCTTGCGCTCCACCTGCTCGTCGCGGATCTGCAGATGGACGTGGGGTGGGACGATGCGGCGCGCGCGCACTTGCTGGCCGCGCGTCGGCTCTCGGTGGACAGCGTGACGGACGCCGAGGCGGCGGCGCGTCGGACGCTGCTGGCGCTCGCGCCGCGGCGTCGCGGCGAAGAGGTCGCGGCCGCGGTGCGCCGCGGTTCGGCTTCGGGGCGCGGTGCCGCGCTGCAGCGGCGGTTGGACGACAGCGTGCTGTTGCTCGAGCTGCTGGCGGGGCGTCCGGACAACTCTGGCGCCACGTTGTATCTCGCCGCGGAGGTGGCGCGTGATTCGCTGCGTGCCCCACGCCTGGCGGTCCAGCTGTTCCGTCGCATCGACGCGCAGGTGCAGGGGGCCATCCTTGCCCCCCGCGGGCTGTCGGCGGCGGCCGTGCTCGAGTCGGACTCCGCGGCGCCGTGGCACGCCCGGATGCGCGATCGCTATCCGCGCTCTCCGTGGACCCTCGCCCTGGATGGCGCGAGCCCGGGCGAGCTCCCCGCGTGGGAAGTGGCCGAGGCCACGCTGCGTGTGGCGTGGAATGACGTGGCAGTGCAGTTTGCGGACTCGCTGAAGCGCCTGCGCACGCCGGTTGTGCCAGGGGCGAATGCACGGGCCACTCGCGCCGCTCGCAAGCCCGCGGCCAAGGCGCCCGCTACCGGAGCTATTCCATGATCGACGCGCTGCGCACCACCGTCGCTGGGCTCGACTTCGCCAATCCCGTGCTGCTCGCCTCAGGCACGGCGGGGTACGGGCGCGAGCTGCATGGCGTCATCGATCTCGAACGCCTCGGCGGCTTCGTGACCAAGGCCGTGAGCCCCGAGGTGCGCCACGGCAACCGGGCGCCACGCGTGTGGGACTTCGATGGCGGAATGATCAATGCGGTTGGACTCGCCAACCCGGGTCTCGCCGGCGCGCGCGACGAAGCGCTTCCGTGGATCGCGGCGCACGTCAAGCAACCACGCGTCTTCGTCAACGTGGTTGGGCGCACGATCGAGGATTTCGCCGAGGTGGTGGCCGGACTCGACGCATCGCCCGGCTTCCATGCGTACGAACTGAACGTCAGCTGCCCCAACACCAAGAAGGGGGGGCTCGAGTTCGGTGCGGACCCCGACGCGTTGCGCGCGCTCGTTACGCGCTCGCGTGCCGCGACAACCAAACCGCTTTTCGTGAAGCTCTCGCCAACGCTTCCTGATGTTGTGGGAACTGCGCGTGTGGCGGTCGACGCCGGGGCGACGGGCGTTACGCTCTTCAATACGTTGCCAGGGCTGGTGGTCGACACCGAGGCGCGACGCCCCGCGCTCGGCTTCGGCAGCGGCGGTGTCAGCGGTCCGGCGTTGCTCCCCGTGGCCGCGCTTGCCACGCGGCGGGTGACGCAGGCGCTCCCCGACGTGCCCGTGATTGGTACCGGCGGGGTGAGCACGGCCGACCACGCGTTGCAACTCGTGCTCGCCGGCGCCTCACTGGTGGCGCTGGCCACCGCGACGATGGCCGACCCCCACACCGCGGAGCGCATCATCGCCGACCTCGCGCGCTGGTGCGCGAGCCGTCAGGTGGCGCGCCTCGCCGACCTGCGCGGCACGATTGAATGGCCCGCCTCGTGACCCACCCTTTGCTCATTTCGACCGTGCATCCAGTTCCCATTGTCGCGCTCGATGTCCCCACGATGACGGCCGCGCGTGCCCTCGTCGACACGCTCGGCGACAGCGCCGATTTCTATAAGGTCGGATTGCAGCTGTACACGGCCGAGGGGCCTCGGGTGGTCGAGTGGCTGCGCGGGGCGGGGAAGCGCGTCTTTCTCGACCTGAAGCTGCACGACATTCCCAACACCGTGCGCGGCGCCGCACAGAGCGCCGCCTCGCTCGGCGTGCAGCTGCTGACCGTGCACGGCGTGGGGGGCGAGCCGATGGTGCGCGCCGCTGTGGAGGGGGCGGGCTCGGCGACTGGGATTCTCGCGGTGACGGTGCTGACGTCGATGACGCGGAGCGATCTCGAGCGCGCGCGCGGCCACGATGTGGAGAGCGTGGCCGCCGAGGTGTTGCGGCTGGCCGGTCTCGCGGCTCAGGCCGGCGCGCACGGCATCGTGTGCGCCGGATCCGAGGTTCCGGTGATCCGTGCGGCCCACGCCGATGTGTTGCGCACGCTCGTTCCCGGCATTCGGCTGGGCGGGACGCCGGCGCACGACCAGGCGCGCGTGATGACGCCGCGCGAGGCTGCTGAGGCCGGTGCCGGGTATGTGGTGATTGGCCGCACGGTGACGGCGGCGGAGGATCCGCCGGCGGCGATGCGGGCAGTGCTGGCCGAACTCGGGCGGTAGCCGTGGCTGGTCGAAAGGCGAGGCCGATACGTAATGGCTCCGCGTCGAGCGTCGCGCCGCCCGGGTGGATGGCCTCTCTGGCGACCTGTCCTCCGTGGGAGGCGCGGCAGGCCGAGGCGTTAAGGCAGGCGGTGGCGGCCGCCTTCCCCGGTGCGCGCCAAGCGTACAAGGCTGGCTGGCGCGCGGTGACATTTGCCGATAAGGCGGTCGGATTTGTCTGCGGCGTCTTCGTGCGTCGCGGGGGCCCGTCGGTCTATTTCGAGAACGGGGCCGCGCTGGACGATCCTGATGGCCTGTTCACGCGCCGGATGGCGCGCACCGCGGCCGCGGATTTCCCGCGCGGGACGCGGATCCCGCGACGCAAGATCGCGGCGATGGTGGCGAGGTCGGTGATGCTGGCGTCGGTAGCCGCAGGGTAAGAGATGGCAGATGGCAGATGGCAGATGGCAGGCGGATGGCGGATGGCGGATGGCGGATGGGAAGGCGACTGCGAGCGTGTGTCGCGCCTCATCGCAGATCGCGATCGGTGATCGTCGTCCTCAATCGCGATCCGGATTCCCCAATCATCGATCAACCACCCCCGAATTCCCCCCCGAAACCGATCTCCGGTTTTTGTACACGTGCGTTCCAAAAAAAAGTCAAGACCCCCGCTTGTATTATGCCCGAGGGCTGGTTACGATTCTTGTCTGTCCCAAAAATCTACCGTCTTCGCACCACCGGGAGTCCGCGTGAAAGTTCGAAGCAGCGTGAAGCCGATTTGTGAGCACTGCAAGGTCGTGAAGCGCGACGGCGTGACTCGCATCATCTGCAAGCGCAATCCCAAGCACAAGCAGCGGCAGGGTTAATCGACTATGGCTCGTATCTCTGGCGTTGACCTGCCGCGCGAAAAGCGCATCGACATCGGCCTGACCTACATCTACGGGATCGGGCGCGCCGTGGCGCGTCGCATCCTGGAAGCGGCGGGCGTTGCCCCCGAGATCCGCGTGAAGGATCTCAGCGACGCCGACGTGAACAAGCTGCGTCAGGAAATCGAAAAGACATACCGCGTGGAAGGTGCCCTGCGCACCGAGATCGCGATGAACATCAAGCGATTGATGGACATCGGGTCGTACCGCGGCATTCGCCACCGTCGCGGACTGCCGGTTCGCGGTCAGCGGACGCACACCAATGCGCGCACCAAGAAGGGTCCGCGTCGCGCGATCGCCGGTAAGAAGAAGGTGACCAAGTAATGGCTACAGGTAAAAAGACCAAGCGCGTGGTGGAGGCGGAGGGCGTCGCCCACGTCAGCGCCACGTTCAACAACACCCTTATTACGATCACCGATTCCCATGGGAACGCGGTGTCGTGGGGGTCGGCGGGCAAGGCCGGCTTCAAGGGTTCCAAGAAGAGCACCCCGTTCGCGGCGACGGTCGCCGCTGAACAGTGCGCGCGCGAGGCGTTGACCGCCGGCGTTCGCAAGGTGCACGTCCGCGTGCAGGGGCCGGGGTCGGGACGCGAGTCCGCGATCCAGGCGCTCGCTGCCGCCGGACTCACCGTCAAGTCGATCAAGGACGTCACGCCGATTCCGCACAACGGCTGCCGTCCGCCGAAGCGCCGGAGGGTCTAAGGCATGCGGTATACGGGTCCCAGTTGCCGGCAGTGCCGGCGTGAAGGCACCAAGCTCTTCCTCAAGGGCACGAAGTGCTTCACCGAGAAGTGCCCCGTTGAGCGCCGGCCGTTCCCGCCGGGCCAGCACGGGCAGAACACGTCGCGTCGCCGCAAGGTGTCGGAATACGCCAAGCAGCTCCGCGAGAAGCAGAAGATCAAGCGCATGTACGGCGTGAGCGAGCGGCAGTTCCGCAACACCTTCGAGAAGGTGTCGTCGCTGCCGGGCATCACGGGTCACAACCTGCTGGCCGCGCTCGAGAGCCGTCTCGACAACATGGTGTATCGCATGGGCTTCGCCGCCAGCCGCAAGGCCGCGCGTCAGCTCATCGCCCACCGCCACGTCGAGATCAACGGCAAGACGGTCGATATCCCGTCGTTCCAGGTGCAGCCGGGTCAGGAGATCCGCGTTCGGCAGCACGCGCGGGAGAATGTGGGCATCCAGGCGGCGCTCGAGCAGTCGGCGCGCGGTCAGGTGCCGAGCTGGCTGGCCGTGGACAAGGACACGTTCAGCGGACGCATGCTGGAGCGCCCGCAGCGCGCCTCGATCCCGATCGCCGCGCAGGAACAGCTGGTCGTGGAGTTGTACTCGAAGTAGATGGCAGAGAGCGGACGGCTGAAGGCAGACGAATCTCATGATCTGCCCTCCGCCTTCTGCGCTCCGCCATCCGGTCTACCCTGACTGTTACACGGGCCTGCCGCGCGTCAGGGGCGAGGCAGGGCGTAGCGGTGCCGCCGGCACCGCTTGACCACACCACGGATCTCACGGACGTATGGCTCAGACTATTGATTTGCGCGGGTTGGTGCGGCCGCAGCTCGTCGAGATGACGAAGCGCGACGACAACCCGAACATCGCCGAGTTCCGCCTGCAGCCGCTGGAACGCGGCTACGGCCACACGCTCGGCAACGCGATGCGGCGCATGCTGCTGTCGTCGCTGCGCGGCTCCGCGGTGTGGGGCTTCCGTATCGACGGCGTGCTCCACGAGCACCAGACGATTCAGGGCGTGGTCGAGGATGTGCACCAGATCATCGGCAACCTCAAGACGCTCACCCTCTCGCTGGCCAGCGACCTCGAAGAGACCGTCCTCCGCATCAACTGCACGCAGGCCGGTGCGGTGGTCGCGGGTGACATCGAGGATCAGGGCGGCGTGAAGGTCGTCAATCCCAAGCACCACCTGTTCACCATGCAGGACGACCGCGACATCACGGTCGAGCTGTACGTGAACAAGGGGCGTGGCTATGTGGAAGCGGAGCAGCACCCGGCCGACCGGTCGTTGCCGGTGGACCTCGTGCGCATCGACTCCATCTACTCGCCGGTCCGTCGCGTGAACTTCCACGTCAGCGAGACCCGCGTGGGTCAGCGCACCGACTACGATCGCCTCGTCCTCACGGTCGAGACGAACGGTACGGTGTCGCCGGAAGAGGCGGTCAGCTATGCCGCCGCCCTCGCCCAGACGCACTTCCAGCACTTCGCTGGCTTTGGTTCGCACAGCGCGGCCATTGCCGGTGACGGTACGACCGACGCCCAGCGTCTCGCCCAGTTGCTGTCGACCTCCATCGACGCGCTCGAGCTCTCGGTCCGGTCGGTCAACTCCCTGAAGAACTCGAACATCCGTTCGCTCGGCGATCTCGTCCGGCAGACGGAAGGGCAGATCATTCAGGTCAAGAACTTTGGCAAGAAGTCGCTCCAGGAGATTGCAGACCTGCTCGAGCGCGAAGGGTTGAACTTCGGTATGAAGTTCGAGGACAGTGGCGACGGCGTCCGGGTCACGGACTGGGGCACGCCGCCGAGCCGGGCCGCGGCCAACGCGCCCGACGACGAAGAAGAGGAGTAACACCCGATGCGTCACCGCAAGGCAGGCCGGCAGCTGCGCCGGACCAGCGAGCAGAAGCTCGCTCTGATGCGCAATCTCGCGACCTCGCTCATTGAGCAGGGCGCCATTGAAACGACCGAAGCGAAGGCCAAGGAACTCCGGCCCTTCGTGGAGAAGCTGATCACCAAGGCCAAGGCGGGCACGCTGCACGCGCGCCGCGAGGCCGGCAAGCACGTCCACAAGCGCGAGGCCGCCGACAAGCTGTTTCAGGAAGTCGGCCCCAAGATGGCCAAGCGCGCGGGCGGCTACACGCGCATCCTCAAGACGCGTTCGCGCAAGGGTGACGGCGCGGACATGGCTCGCATTGAGCTGGTGGAGAACTAAGCCATGGCCATCGCACGCAATAAGTGCTACGTCTGCGAGAAGGGCATTGCCTTCGGCAACAACGTATCGCACGCCAACAACAAGACGCGCCGCACCTGGAAGCCCAACCTTCAGGTCGTCCGCGTGCTCCACGAAGGCAAGGTCACGAAGGTCAAGGTGTGCACGCGCTGCCTGCACGCCAACAAGGTCCGCCGCGCCCCGCGCGGTCAGGCCGCGGCCGTCTAAGCCATCGATGGATCCTCGAAAGGGGTAGATTGAGGGGAGCCCCCGGGCTCCCCTTTTTCTCGCTTGCGGGGTTGTAGCCAGAATAACTGACGGCCTGCACCGGTGCTCGATGTGCCGGTCCGGGATTTCCCTTGAGAGCCAACGAATGAAGACCGCACTGATAACCGGAATTACGGGCCAGGATGGCTCTTATCTCGCCGAGTTGCTCCTGGAGAAAGGGTACCGCGTTGTGGGAATCGTGCGCCGGTCCTCGACGACCCCGTACGAGCGCATCGCTCACCTCATGGACCGCGTCGAGCTGCTCTCGGCCGATCTGCTGGACCAGACATCGCTTGTGGACGCGCTCGACGCGACGAAGCCCGACGAGGTGTACAACCTCGCGGCACAGAGCTTTGTCGCAACGTCTTGGACGCAGCCGATGCTGACCGGTGAGTTCACCGCGATCGGCGTGACGCGCATGCTCGAGGCAGTAAAGCGCACGGTACCGAAGGCGAAGTTCTATCAGGCGAGTTCCTCCGAGATGTTCGGTATGGTCCAGGAAACGCCGCAACGTGAGAACACGCCGCTGTACCCGCGGTCGCCGTATGGTGTCGCCAAGGTCTACGGCCACTGGATCACGGTGAACTATCGCGAGTCGTTTGGGATGTTCGCTGTCAGTGGAATTCTATTCAATCATGAAAGCCCGCGGCGCGGACTGGAGTTCGTTACGAGAAAGGTCACCGATGCCGTGGCGCGGATTAAACTCGGCCAGATTACGGAGCTTCGGCTTGGTAACCTCGATGCGAAGCGTGACTGGGGCTTCGCCGGGGATTACGTAGATGCGATGTGGCGCATGCTCCAGCAAGACGTGCCGGAGGATTTTGTTATCGGGACCGGGCATACCTGGACGGTTCGTCAGTTGTGTGAGGTGGCATTTACGCACGTTGGGCTGGATTGGGCTGATTTCGTGAAGGTGGACCCGAAGTTTCTGCGTCCTGCGGAGGTCGATCTGCTCGTTGCCGATCCGCGAAAGGCGCAGGACAAGCTGGGATGGACGCCTTCCGTGGATTTCCACGCGTTGGTGCGCATGATGGTCGATGCTGATTTGGCGCGGCATCGCGCGACAGGTTGATGTGAAGAGCGCACTGGTCACCGGCGCCTCCGGGTTCGTCGGGCAATGGCTTTGTCGGGCGTTGTTGCGCGACGGGTGGCATGTGACTGGCATCTCCCTCACCCCACCGATCCCGTTCGTTGGCTCGCAGGCGTCGAATGAGCCTCCGACGCACTTCGTGACGGCGGATCTTCGCCAGCTTGACGTGGCACGTGAGGTCGTGAGGCTGGCTGAGGCAGAAGTAGTCTTTCACCTCGCAGGCCAGTCGTTCGTCCCGGCGCCGGGAAAAGACCCGATTGATGGTTTCTCGAGCAACGTTGGCGCCTGTGTTTCGTTGCTCGCCGCCGTCCGCGATTATCGCGAGCAGGGCGGCAATGATCCTCGTGTGCTCGTCGTCGGAAGCGCGGAGCAGTACGGCAACTGCGAGTCGCAGCATGTGCCGATCGCCGAGGAATGTCCACTGCGCCCGGCCACGTGGTATGCGGGCAGCAAGTGTGCACAGGAGGCCATGGCGCTCGCGGCCTTCCGCGCCGACGGACTCAAGACGATTTGCACGAGAAGCTTCAATCAGGCGGGCCCCGGTCAATCACAGCTTTTTCT
>JARIEY010000064.1 GCA_031127085.1 Gemmatimonadota bacterium
CGCCAAGGCGTACCTCAAGAGCGACCTCGTCTTTCTGGGCGCCGACACGCCAACGCTGCGACGCCTTGGCAACGCCCTGGCCGCGCGTGTGCGCGCTGAGGAGGATCGTGCGCTGCGGCCGCTCGTGCAGGCGCTCTGGGGGACGGGCGTGCATGAGCTGCGTGGCTACGCGCTCGTGCTTCTCGAGCGGCGCGTCGCCGCGCTCGACGCGGCGGACCTCCCGGCCCTCGAACGCTTGGTGCGCGACTCCCGCAGCTGGGCCTACATCGACTGGATCAGCACCAAGGTGCTCGCGCCAATGGTCCTGCGGGTTGAGGCGGTGCGCATCGCGCTCCCGCGTTGGGCCACCGACGACGATTTCTGGGTGCGGCGCACCGCGCTGCTCACGCTGATGCCGCCGGTGGTGCGCGGTCAGGTGCCGTTCCGCACCTTCGCGGCGCTCGCCATTCCGATGCTTGAGGAGCGGGAGTTCTTCATCCGCAAGGCGATCGGCTGGGTGCTGCGCGCCGTCAGCAAGAAAGACCCGGCCCGCGTGGCCGCCTTTCTGCGGGCGCACCGCGGCCGAGTCTCCGGACTTACCATGCGTGAGGGAGCCAAGTACCTCCCTGTCGCTGACCGCAGGGAGCTCCTGCCGACTACCCCTCCATCTCCACCACTGCCACGTCCCGCGCGCCCTTCCGCAACAGGAACCAGCGCCCGTGCGCCGCGCCGGCGGGATCGATCTCCAGCGCCTCGGCCGCCAGCTTCTCGCCGTTCACGCTGATCGCCCCCTGCTGCATCAGCTTGCGCGCCGCGGTGCGTGAGAGCGCGAACGCGCGCTCCAGCGCCTCGAGCACATTGATGGCCCCCTCACCGGCGAACCGCGCGCACGGAATCTCGGTGACCAGCGTCTGGAAGACGTCGGCCGGCAGTTCGCGCGCATCAATGCGCCGGTCAAAAATGACCTTCGACACGCGCTCGGCCAGCGTCGCCGCGGAGGCACCGTGCACGAGGCCGGTCACCTCGGCGGCGAGGCGGCGTTGGACCGCCCGCTCGTGCGGCGCGGCGGCGAGCGCGGCGGCCAGCGCCTCGGTCTCTTCGTGCCCGACCAGCGTGAACATCTTGAGGAACTTCACGGCGTCGGCGTCGTCGGCATTCACCCAGAACTGGTAGAACTGGTAGGGCGATGTACGCGCGGCGTCGAGCCAAACCGCGCCCGCCTCAGTCTTGCCGAACTTGGTGCCACTGGACGTCGTGACCAGCGGCAGCGTCACGCCGTGGGCCTCCTTCTGCACCGTGCGGCGGATGAGTTCCGTCCCGGCGGTGATGTTGCCCCACTGGTCGCTTCCGCCGATCTGCGCCGACACGCCATAGCGGCGGTTCAGCTCGAGAAAGTCGTACGCCTGCAGCAGCATGTACGAGAACTCGGTGTACGAGATGCCGCCCTCGAGGCGCGACTTCACCGAGTCCTTCTGCATCATCAGGTTGACCGTGAAATGCTTCCCCACGTCGCGCATGAAGTCGATGGCGCGCAGCGAACGCAACCACTCTCCGTTATCGACGAGCTGCGCTCCGTGCGAGCCGGAGAAATCGAGAAAGCGCTCCAGCTGGGCGCGAATGCCGGCGACGTTGGCGTCGATCTCTTCGACGCCGCGCAACTGCCGTTCGCTGGCCTTGCCGCTGGGATCACCGATCATGCCAGTGCCGCCGCCGACCAGCGCCAGCGGACGGTGCCCCGCGCGCTGCAGGTGCACGAGCCCCATGATGGGGACCATGTTGCCCACGTGCAGCGATGGGGCGGTTGGGTCGAAGCCGCAGTACGCCGACACGGAGCCCGCCGCGAAGTGCGCGGCGGCCCCCTCAGTCTGTTGATACAGCAGGCCGCGCCAGGAGAGTTCGGAGAAAAAGTCGCTCATCCGGCGAAATATAGGGGCATCACCCGCCGGCGAACACGCGCGGCACGGAGGCCAGGAAGCGGTGGAGCCGGTCTGTCACCACCCCCATCTCGTGCTCGCGCCGCACCACGTCCCATGCGCGGCGCGCGAGCGCCACGCCGGCCGCCCGTGCGGCGATGACCGCGCCCAAGGTGGCATCTATGGCCGCCGGCGCGGGGTCTTCGGCGAAGAACGCACACTCGTGCTCGTCGAGAAACCGGTTGGACGCGGCATCGTGCGGGCCACAGGCGAGAATCGGCCGGCCGGCCGCCATATAGTCGGTCACCTTGGTCTGGATCGACGACCGCGACATATGGGCCTGCGAGGCCTCGAACGACGACGCGACGAGCAGCGCGTCGCATCCGCCAAGGGCCGAGCCGAGCTCGGCATACGGCACGAGTCCGCCGTCGATCACCCCCCACCGCTGCCAGTCGTCGAGGTGGCGCCCCCAGAAGAAGCGATCGGTGAAGAGCACGAACTCCACATCGGCGCCCGCGGACCGCAGGCGGTGCACGCCCGCGGCGATGGCCGCCACGGCATCCCAGTGCATCGGCCACACGGAGCCGGCGTACGCAATGCGAAAGCGTCCGCTGCGCGCGCCGGTCAGCGCCGCCGGCTCGGCGGCGCCCAGCGGCACGGGGTTGTGCACCACGTGCGCTGGCCGGTCGAGGCCGGCGAACTCGCGGGTCGACGCCAGCAGGTACGGCGAGATGGAAAGCCAGGCCGCCGAGTCGCGCAGCAGTTGGCGCCCGCGGCGTTTTGTGTCGAAGGCGATGGGAATGCCCGGCTCGTACGCGAGCCAGTCATCCATCAGGTATGTGACCAGCGGCGCAAAACGGCGACAGCGCTCGGCTAGTGCCACGCCCACGGCGTTCGTGGGCACCGCCACGACCAGGTCGGGCTGGAAGCGGCGGATTTCCGTTGTCCCAGGCACCGGTCGAACGCTCACCCAAGCCGCGTCGACGTGCCCGATGCGGCGCCGCAGTGCCTTGGTGATTCGCCCCGGAATGCCAGGCGCCGCGGCCAGTACGCGTGCGCCGTGTTCCATGGTGAAGGGCGACACCGCGCCGCCGCCAAGGGCGAGCAGGCGGTCCGCGGGATACCGAGAGAACAGATTGACGAGCGTGCGGCCCGCGCCGCGGCTTCCCGGCGAAAGATCGGAATCCGTGACGAGCAGGACGCGCGGCAGCGCGTTCGCCGGCAGCGCGTTCGCCGGCAGCGGGTTCGGCGCCGACGCATCCGCCGCCGTGGCGGCGTTCACGTCAGCCGTTGCTGCCACGCGTCGACGATCTCGTCGAAGATCGTCGCCAGCGGCACCGTAATCGACCAGCCCGGATAGTGCGCCATCATCTTGCGCAGGTCGCTGTAGTAGCAGATGTGGTCGCCGATGCGATTCTTCTCGTCGTACTCGTAGCGCATCGCCTTGCCCGTGCGCTCGGCCACCATCGTGAACGCCTCAAGGATCGAGCAGGCGTTGCCCTTGCCACCGCCCAGGTTGTACACCTCGCCCACGCGCGGCGCGGCGATGAATGCCTCGGTGAACTTGGCCACGTCGCGGGAGTGGATGTTGTCGCGCACCTGCTTGCCCTTGTAGCCGTACACCCGGTAGAGCCCGCCGTCGACGTTCACCTTGACGAGGTAACTCAGAAAGCCGTGGAGTTCCACGCCCGAGTGGCTCGGGCCGGTGAGGCAGCCGCCGCGCAGCGCGCAGGTGCGCATCCCGAAATACCGGCCGTACTCCTGCACCATCACGTCGGCCGCCACTTTGGAAGCGCCGAAGATCGAGTGCGTGGACTGGTCGATGCGAAAATCCTCGGCGATGCCGTGGGCGTAGGCCGCGTCGGCGTAGTCCCAGCGCGTCTCGAGCTCGTTGAGTCGCAGCTCGTTGGGCGCATCGCCGTACACCTTGTTCGTGCTGAAGTGCACGAAGGGCGCCTCAATGCAGTGCGTGCGCGCCGCCTGCAGCAGGTTGAGCGTCCCCACCGCGTTCGTGTCGAAGTCGTCGAACGGGATGCCGGCGGCCCGGTCGTGGCTCGGCTGCGCCGCCGCGTGCACGATGGCGTCGGGCTTCAGGTCGCGCAGCAACGCGTCGATGCCGGCCCGATCGCGCACGTCCAGTTCGTGGTGCCGGAAGTTCGGCCACGCATCCGTGAGCCGCCGCTGCATCCAGCGCGTGTCGCCGCCAGGCCCGAAGAAGACGGCGCGCTGATTGCTGTCGACCCCGTGCACGTCCCACCCCAGCGCGGCGAAGTGGGCGACCATCTCGGAGCCAATCAAGCCGGACGAACCGGTAACAAGAAGCCGTGACATACGTGGAAACTACCGCTCGCGCCACGGCGGCGGGAGAGAATGCGTCCCTTCCCCTTCCCCATCCCACACCCTGCTCCCTTCCCCTTCCCACAGCGTAGATTTCGCCTGTAATGAAGAAGCCCCTGCGCTACGCCCTTATCGCCGCGGCCTTTCTGACCACCTTCACGGTCGGGTTCGTCGTGCTGGGTTGGTTCCTCGTCTGCCGCGGCAACGAGTGCCCGTCAATCAGCGTGCTCGAAAAGTACCGACCGCGGCAGACGTCCAAGCTCTTCGCTGCGGACGGACGGTTCGTGGCTGAGCTCGGGCTGGAGCGCCGTACCCTGGTGCCCATCGAGCAGATCCCCCAAGTGCTCAAGACCGCGTTCGTCATCACCGAGGATCGCCGGTTCTATGAGCACAGCGGCATCGACCTGCGGCGCGTCTTCGGCGCCGGCGTCGTGAACGTACTCCGCGGCGGCTACGCGCAGGGTTTTTCCACCATCACCATGCAGCTCGCGCGCAACGTCTTCCCCAAGCAGCTCACGCGCGAAAAGACGATTCTGCGCAAGCTGCGCGAGGCGCGCGTCGCGCGGTCCATTGAGTCCAAGTACTCCAAGGACCGCATTCTCGAGCTCTACCTCAATCAGATCTATCTGGGCGGTGGCGCTTACGGCGTTGAGACGGCCAGTCAGCGCTACTTCGGCAAGTCGGTGCGCGACCTCAACCTCGCGGAAGCCGCGACCATCGCCGCGCTCCCCAAGTCGCCCGCGCGCTACGACCCTCGGCGCTTTCCCGACCGGGCCATCCAGCGGCGCAACACGGTGCTCGAGCTGATGCGCCGCGAGGGCGCCATCAGCGATGCCGACGCGTCGCTCGCCAAGGCCTATCCCCTGCGCCTGGCCTACGGGCGCGGGACATCCGGCGATCTCGCGCCGTACTATGTGGAGTGGGTGCGGCAGCAGTTGGAAGTGAAGTTCGGCGAGCGCATCTACGAGGAAGGGATGCGCGTGTACACCACGCTCGACCTCGAACTGCAGGGCGCGGCCGAACGCAACCTGGAACGCCAGCTGAAGGCCATCGAGGGCGGCTCGGCCGGCGCCTTTCCGCACCGCACCTACGAACAGGTGATGGCCGCTGCGGCGTCCGATGACGCCGGCCCGGCAACGGTGACGCCGTACTTGCAGGGCGCGTTCATCGTGCTCGACCCGCGCAGCGGCGCGGTGCGCGCGCTCGTGGGCGGCCGCGATTACGACGATTCCAAATTCAACCGCGCCACGCAGGCCATGCGGCAGCCCGGCTCGACGTTCAAGCCCATCGTGTACGCCACGGCCATTCAGAGTGGACGCGCGCCCTCCTACGTGCTCGAGGACGCCCCCGTGGAACTGCCGCAGGTTGCCGGCGACACGTGGCAGCCGCGCAATTACGACCTGAAGTTCGAAGGGCCGATGACGATGCGGTACGCGCTCTACCAGTCGCGGAACATGCCCGCCATTCGGCTGGGGATGGAACTGGGCGAGCAGAGCGTCGTCGACATGGCGCGCCGGTTCGGGTTGCTCACACCCATTCCCGAATACCCGTCCATCCACATCGGGTCCTCAGACGTCATTCCGCTGCAGATGGTCGCCGCCTACTCGACCTTTGCCAACCTGGGCTGGCGTGTGTCGCCGGTGGCCATTCTCCGCGTCGAGGACGCGCAGGGCAAGGTGCTCTGGAAGCCGGAACTATCGCGCGAGCAGGTGCTGACGCCCGAAGAATCGTGGCTGATGGTCAACATGATGAAGGACGTGCTGCGTCGCGGCAGCGCCGCCGGTGCGGTGGCCAACACGGGCTTCAATCTCCCCGCAGGCGGCAAGACGGGAACGACCAACGACTACACCGACGTCTGGTTCATTGGCTACACGGCCGACCTCGTGGCCGGCGTCTGGATGGGCTTCGACCGGCCGCAGAAGATCATGCCAAACGCGCAAGGCGGACGGCTGGCCGCACCGGCGTGGGCGCAGTTCATGATCGAGGCGTATCAGCGCAAACCCTCGCCCCCCGACTGGCCGCGCCCCTCGTCTCTCGTTGCGCGGCAGGTCGATGATCTCACGGGATTGCTCGCGAATCCGGGCTGCCCGGGCAGTGATGCCTACGCGGAGTGGTTCATTCCCGGCACCGAGCCCATCGCCGAGTGCCCACCGCGTGGGGCCGACGCGCGGCCGACTCCGATTCCGGATCGCCGCCCCGCGCGCCCGGCTACCGTGCCGGCAGCTCCCGCCAAGAAGCCGTGACACCGGAACGCACGCGCTACCACGCGCGCTGGGTGCTCCCTATCGCGCAGCCGCCGATCGCTGACGGCACGGTGGTCGTCGACGGTGACGTGGTCGCGTGGGTAGGACCGAGATCGCAGGCGCCGGCCGGCGGCGTCGACGACGATCTGGGCGATGCGGTGCTGATGCCGGGGCTCGTGAACACGCACACGCACCTCGAACTCACCGTGATGCGTGGCTTTCTCGAGGAACTGGCCTTCTTCGACTGGGTGCGCACGCTCACGCGAGCGCGCCACTTCGTGCTCGACGCCGAGCGACTGCTCGACAGTGCGCGCCTGGGCGTCGTCGAAGGGCTCCGCGCGGGCGTCACGACGTTCGGCGACACGGGCGACTCCGCCGCGCCGTTCGACGCGCTCCGCGAGCTTGGCGCGCGCGGCATTGCCTTCCGTGAGGTGTTCGGCCCGGACCCGGCCCAATGCGAGGCGTCGCTTGCGGGGCTGCGCGAGAAAGTCGCGGCGATGCGGCCACACGAAACGCCGCTCGTGCGAGTCGGCGTGTCGCCGCACGCGCCGTACAGCGTGAGCGAACCGCTCTTCGCGGTGGTCACCGAGTACGCGGTCGCCGAAGCACTGCCCATTGCCGTGCACATCGCCGAAAGCGCCGACGAAAGCCTGCTGGTCGAGCGGGGGCTGGGCCCCTTTGCCGACTTTCTGCGCACGCGTGGGCTCGAGGTGGAGCCGGTTGCGCGCTCGCCCATCGCGCTGCTGGAGCGCTGCGGCGTGCTTGCGGCACGGCCGCTGCTCATCCACGCGGTTCGCGCGGATGCGCCCGACATCGCCGCGATGGCACGCCATCGCTGCGGCGTGGCGCACTGCCCGGTAAGCAACGCCAAGCTGGCGCACGGCGTGGCACCGCTCCTCGAACTGCTCGCGGCAGGGCTCGCGGTTGGGCTCGGCTCCGATTCGATGGCCAGCAACAATCGAATGGACATCATCGGCGAGGGCCGCACGGCCATGCTGCAGCAGCGGGCGCGCACGCGCCGCGCTGATGCGCTCCCGGCCCACGCGGTGCTCTCGCTCGCGACGGAGGGCGGCGCACACGCCCTTGGGCTCGGCGATCGCATCGGCGTACTCGCGCCGGGTTTCCAGGCCGATCTGGCCGCGTATGCGCTGCACGAGGCGCACGCCCCTGTGCACGATGTGGCCGCCGCGCTGGTGCACGCAGGGGGAACCCCTGCGCGACGCACGGTAGTTGCCGGACGGCTCCTGGTGCGTGACGGTGAGGTGTTGCACCAAGACCCGGGGCTCGCCTCGCGTGTGCAGGCGAGCGCCGACGCGCTGGGCCGCTGGCGCCGCAGCGATCCCATCAAGTAGAATTCGCAGGCCCCTGAGGTAGTCGGTCGTACGCGCATTCGTACGCTGTGGCACTCTTCGACAGCCGAGGCATCGTGTCTCACCAG
Organism: Gemmatimonadota bacterium; assembly: GCA_031127085.1. Classification (GTDB taxonomy): domain Bacteria; phylum Gemmatimonadota; class Gemmatimonadetes; order Gemmatimonadales; family Gemmatimonadaceae; genus PNKL01. Next base: position 7,911 of record JARIEY010000064.1, read on the forward strand.
CCAGCCCCGAGCGGCGCCACCCAGAAGATCTGGCGTGATGGCGAGCTTGTGGATTTCAAGGACGCAAATATCCACGTGATGTCCCACGTGGTGCACTACGGGTCGTCGGTCTTCGAAGGCATCCGCTGCTATGAAACCCCGTCGGGCGGTGCCGTCTTCCGCCTGCGCGAGCATATGCGGCGCCTGCAGGATTCGGCCAAGATCTATCGCATGGACCTGAAGTACTCCCTTGACGAGCTGTGCCAGGCGGTCGTCGACACGATTGCGGCCAACGGACTGAAGGAGTGCTACATCCGTCCGCTCGTGGCGCGCACCGGCCAGAATATGGGAGTGCACCCGGGCAACGCGCCCATCGAGACGTTCATCATCTGCTGGATCTGGGGCCGCTATCTCGGCGAGGAAGCGCTGGAGCGCGGCGTCGACGTGCGCGTCTCGAGCTGGCGCCGTGCGGCCGGCAGCACGTTTCCGACGATGGCCAAGGCGGGTGGCAACTATCTGAGCTCGCAGCTGACGAAGATGGAAGCCAAGGTGGACGACTACATCGAAGGCGTGATGCTCGATGTGCACGGCCACGTCTCCGAGGGGAGCGGCGAGAACCTGTTCCTCGTGCGTGACGGCGCGCTGTACACGTCCACCATCGGGTCGGGTATCCTGCAGGGGATCACGAGAAACTCGGTGCTCCGCATCGCGCAGGATCTCGGGCTCGAGGTGCGAGAGTCGCCCATCCCGCGCGAAATGCTGTACGTGGCCGACGAAGTCTTCTTCTGCGGTACGGCCGCCGAGTTGACGCCGGTGCGCTCCATCGATCGCATCACGATCGGCGAGGGGCACCGCGGTCCCGTGACGAAGGCCGTTCAGGACAAGTACCTCGGCATCGCGGCCGGTCGGATCCCCGATCCGTACGGTTGGCTGACGCCGGTTCCAACGCTCGCTCCGTCCAGTAGATGACCGTGCGGCCGCCGCGCGCCGCACTCGCTTCTTCGGAGGACTAAGTGCTCGTCGGCTGCCTTGCTCTCAACTCGTCGTTCGAACCGCTGACGCTCGTGCCGCTGCGCCGGGCGCTGCGGCTGGTCATTGACGGCAAGGCCGAGATCGTCGAGGCCGACGGCAACCGCGTGGTGCGGTCGGCCAACCAGCGGTTCCCGCATCCCATCGTCATCCGGCTCACGCGGTACGTGCACGTGCCGCGCCGGTTCCGGCGACACGTCACCAACACGTTCCTGTTCGCGCGCGATCACTATCGCTGCCAGTACTGCGGCCGTGTCTCGGCGGTGCTGAAGCCGCGCGAATCGCTGACGCGCGATCACGTGATCCCGCTCTCGCGCGGCGGAGACAACACGTGGACGAACGTGGTCACCGCCTGCAGCTCGTGCAACACGAAGAAGGCCAACCGGCTTCCGGTCGAGATCGGGATGAAGCTGCTGCACGACCCGGTTGAGCCGCATTTCGTGCACCTGTCGTGGGCGGTGCGCAAACTCACGCCGACACAGGCCAAGTACATCCGGATGTTCTACGGCGCGGCGATGCTGCACGAGTTGGAGCGCACCGTCGAGGTCGGTCGGTAGCGGCGCAGGGCGCGGCGCGCGCCGCCCGCGGCAGCCCCGCCGCAGCGCTCGCCGCGAACTAACGAACCTCGAAGACCGGTGTGCGCTCCACGTATTCGCGGCGCTCCCCGCCCAGCAGCCGCGTGACGAGCGTCTTCACGCCGCGCCCCAGCACCGTGCCCGGGTTGCGCTCGCCGCGCACCGCCGGCTGCAGTTCGCCCCGCATCCAGCGTTCCACCTCGTCGAGGTCGGAGAGCGACAGCGTCTCCACCGTGAGCGTCGCCTGGTAGTAGAACCGGCGGCCGCCGCTATAGGCGACGATCGGGGCGCGCACCGGGCGTGCCACCGCGGCGGCAGCGTCGTCGAGCTGTGCAAAGCGTCCCAGCGAGAACGGCCGGTCACCCACGAACTGCGTCACTTCGTACGCCCGCTCCACCGCGAGCCACCGGACGACGACGTCCCACTCAGTGAAGCGCTCAAGGTCGTGTATCCACCCGCCGGTGCTCCACAGCTCCACGGTAAAGTGCAGACGGGCGGGAAAGCCGCTGGCCAGCAACTCCTGCAGCTTCCGCCCGGCGAGCATATGCGACGCCACCACCACCGGCCCCGTGCGTGTGAGCTGATCGGCCGCTGGCGCCGTGATCGAGAGTGCCGGACGCCCCTGCTGCGCCGACGCAGCCGCCGTCGTCGTGCCGAGCAGCACGACGATGGCGCACAGCGTCCGGCGCAGCGATCGCACCAGCATCAGAAGCGATGCCTCACGCGCACGAGGACGTTCATCGGCTCGCGCGCGGTCGTGGTCGCCTTGGCGAGGTAAATACCGAACGAACCGAAGTCGAGGCCCGCGCCGATGTCCGCACGGAAGGTGGAGAGCGGCGGCAGGTCATCCTTGGCGTACGTCGTCAACCCGGGGGCGCCGACGTTCCAGCCGCGTCCCGCGTCGGCGAAGAGCACCCACGCCGCGTGACGGTTGAACCCTGGCCGCCACCAGTCGTCGCGCGCATCATTGCGCACCCAACCAATGCGGAAGTCGCTTCGATACTCCGCCTGGAACAACATCACGCGGTCGCAGAGCGCCGGCGCGCCGCGCAGCATCGTGCCGCCACAGGTGAGCACGTCGGGGTCCACGCGCCAGTCGCGGCGGAAGTCATAGCCAGGCAGCGTGGCCGGGCCGCCCACCGAAAGCCGCCGCTCCATGGGCAACCGATCCCCCGACATCCACCCGCCCGTCACAAAGCGCAGGTTCAGCGCCGCGTCGGGGGCAAGACGCGTGTACCGCCGCGCGTCCACGAAGCCGCGCGTGTACGCCACGTCCTCGGGGTACGGCATCACCGTCAACATTCCGGGATCGCGCGCAAGCCGGCCCGTGCCGCGCTCCACCTCGGCCAGCAGGTACCAGCCGCCCCAGAGCGAACTGGCTCGGCGGCGCGTGTCGACGCGCAGGCGCGTCGTCGCCAGGTGAATGGTCCCCTCGTCCATGTACGGATTGGGCCGCCAGGGATCCGTGCGGCGCAGCACCGACACGGGATCTCGCTCGGGAGCGTTCTCCCAACGCTCGTCGCCTAGCGAAAACGTGAGGTCGGCATCCACGCCGGCGTGCAGCTTCACAAAGCCCTCGCCGCCGTGACGCCGGTAGTAGTCGCGGAAATCACGGTGCAGGGCGAACGCCGCCAGTCCGGCCTCGGCGTCGTCCATCTGCCACTCTTCCACGGCCTCCACCACGTCAAACGTCCGGCCGCCAAGGCCGACGCCCAGCGTGCGGCCCAGCTGCAACTCGCTGGTGAGGTCGTGCCCCAGCGTGCCGCGATCCCACTGCACCGGGCCGGCCGTGCGTACGATGCCAAACGCGTCGAGCGTGAACCGCCCCCAACTCGCCACCTGGCGCACGCGTGGGCCGACGAGAATGGGCAGCCCTTCCACGCGATTGTAGGTGTGCGCGCTGGTGAACGTCAGATCGCGCCACGACCGGTCGTTGCTCGGCTCCGGACGCTTGCGCGGACGGCGCGTCCACCAGGCATCGTCGTAGCCGGGGTCTTCCTCCACGATCAACTGCGTCCCGGCGAGATGGTACCGGAGCAGTTCGGCCTGGTGCAGTATGTCGCCCGTCACCGTGGCCGACTCGCGTCCCCCGATGGTCCCGCCAACCACAATCAGCCCGCCAATAGAAGAACCGGCGGCCAACTGCACATCGGCGTTGATGGCGACCAACGTGCCGGTGATGCGCCCTGCCACCCGGACGGGGCCGTTCAGTACCGCCACATCGCCTTCAATGGTGCGGTCCGCCGCCACGTCGAGTACGCCAATCACGCGGAGCGTGCGATCGGCATTGTAGCGCGCCACGGCGGCGGTGGCCGCGTCGCGCACTCCTTCCACGCGCTGCTGCGCACCCGCAACGGAACTGACGGCGAGCCCGGCAATCATAAACGCCAGCATGTGCCTGCGTATCATCGTGTGTCCTCGTGCACTGGAGATACCCACCACGAAGCAGGGGGCATGCCGCGCCACCACCGTCCGCGCAACGCGTGGCAACGCGTGGCGACGCAGGCACTTGGCGTCGGCACGGCGGGCGCGCGTCCGCGCGGAGTCGCCCGAATGGGTCACCGGGCGTGTCACTTCGTCACTCGCCACCATCGGGCTGCAGGCCAAGCCGCCGCATACGGCGGTAGAGATTGGGACGATCCGTGCGCAGGCGGCGGGCCGCTTCGGCCACCACGCCGTTGGCCGCCGATAGAGCACGCGTGATCAGCAGCTTCTCGTACTCATCCAGTGCGTCGCTCAGCGTCAGCTCGGGTTGCACCAGATCGGGCAACGCCGGCGAAGAGAGCGGCTCGAGCGGCAGCACGCCCTGCACCTCGGCGGCGCCAATGGGCCGTCCCGCATGCAGGATGCCCAGGCGCTCCACGATGTTCGCGAGCTCACGCACATTGCCCGGCCACCGATAGCGCGCCAGCGCCGCCACCGCGTCGGGTGTCCACGTGGGAACGGCCTGCGCCGAGCGGCGGCGCTGGAGCGCCGCAAAGTGCCGCACGAGCGGGGGGACGTCGTCCGGACGCTCCCGCAATGGCGGAATCGGGAAGGGAATGACGTTCAGCCGGAAGAAGAGGTCTTCGCGGAAATGCCCCTCGCGCACCGCGCGTTCGAGATCACGGTTGGTGGCGGCCAGAATGCGGACGTCCACCTTGATGGAACGGCCGCCCCCCACGCGCTCGATCTCGCGCGCCTCGATGGCGCGCAGCAGCTTCGATTGCGCTTCAGGGCCGAGGTCTCCGACCTCGTCGAGAAAGAGCGTTCCCGTATGCGCCAGCTCAAAACGGCCCAGGCGTCGTTCCGTCGCGCCGGTGAACGCCCCGCGCTCGTGGCCGAACATCTCGCTCTCCACCAGGTCACGCGGGATGGCGGCGCAGTTCACGCGCACGAACGGCTTCTCCCGCCGGGTGCTCTCGGCGTGGATCGCGGCCGCCACGAGTTCCTTGCCTGTCCCCGATTCGCCGGTGATCAGCACGCGGGCGTCGGTGGGCGCCACGCGCGCAATCAGCTCGCGCACGCTGCGCAGCGCCATACTGTCGCCCACGAGCTCGCCGTGCAGGCCGAGGTCGACGCGTAGCGCCGTGCGCTCGCGGCGCGCCATACGCAGTTCGAGCGCGCCGGCCAGCGCGAGCAGCACGCCCTCGGGCGTGAGCGGTTTTTCGAGGAAGTTCACCGCGCCCAGTCGCGTCGCCTTCACTGCGTCCGCCAAGCCGGCGCGCCCGCTCATCATGACGACGGGAAGCTCGGGGAAGCGCTCACGGAGCTGCTCGAGCGTCGCGAGGCCGTCCAGCGCGCCCGGCATCATCAGGTCGAGCAATACCAAGTCGGGCTCCCACTCGAGCGCCCGCGCGATTCCCGCCTGTCCGTCGCTTGCGTCGCGCACCTCAAAGCCCTCGGCCTCGAGCAGCGCGCCGACCATGCGGCGGATATTTGGTTCGTCGTCGATGATCAGGACGGACGGCATTTACGCGCTCACGGGTGGCTGGGAGGGAGCGCCGACGGCGATTTCTCCGCGAGCAGCTTGGTCACGAAGCGCTGGCCCTCGGAGACGCGTTCGACCTCGAGCGCGATGGATTCCACGGCGCGCTCAATTCGGTCGAGGCGGTCTTCTATTGGACGCAGCGGCAGCGCCGCCGCCCCGTGCGATTCGAGCCGGCGCGCCCACGCGCGAACCAGCGGGTAGACCATACTGCTGACGGTGCCAAACACGATCGCGACGATTGCCACCTCACCGCCGGTGGTCATGACCCCTGCTCCGGCTTCGCCGGGATCGCGGCCGGCGCACGTTCGGAGAGCAGCTTCGTGGTGAAGCGCTGCGCTTCCGAGATGCGTTCCACCTCGATGGCGATCGACTCCACGGCCGCCTCGATGCGCGCCAGCCGTTCGGCCGACTGCGGGTCGGCGGCGGGGCTCAGCGCCTGCCGCTCGCGCTCTCGAATGCGGGCACGCACCAGCGGCAGGCCGAGCACCAGCGACACCACCATCGCAAAAAAGGCAATCGGAACGAGGACTTCAGGGCCGTTCATGAGCACGCTCTCCTTGGGGTGCCGCCATCACCGGAAAGGCGAGGCGTATTTCTGTTCCCTCGCCCGGCGTGCTGTCGGCCTCGACGCGCCCGCCGTGCGCCATCACTGTCTGTTTCACGATCGCCAGCCCGAGTCCGGTTCCCGCCGTCTTGTCGGTGACGTACGGATCCCAGATGCGCGAGAGCCGCGCGGCGGCAATGCCGCAGCCGTGATCCCTCACCGCCACCACCACGTGCGCGCCACGCTGATCCACCCGCACGTCCAGACGTCCCGCCCCGTTGCTGGCCTCCACCGCGTTGAGCAGTACGTTGGCCATCGCACGATGCAGTGCGTCATGCTGACCCTGTACGAGCGGGAGGTGCGCCGAGGTTTCGATCGCCAGCGTCATCGCCTCGGGGACGCTCGTTCTCGCGGCCTCGCGCGCGATGTCGCCAAGATCGAGCGCCGCAGTGGGCCCTTCGGGAAGCCGACCGAACTGGCTGAAGCTGCGCGCCATCGCCTCAAGCCGCTCGCTCTCGAT
>JARIEY010000065.1 GCA_031127085.1 Gemmatimonadota bacterium
TAGTTGAGCATCGAGCTGATGGTGGCCAGGGCCGACATCGCATTCAGCGCCGTCTGCCGCTGCACCGTGGTGCTCGTCACATAGTTCAGGTTGGCCGACAGGCGCGACGACTGCGAGAACTCCTGCGCGTGCGTCCACGACAGCTGCGTATTGGACTGTCCCGTGCTCAACGTGTGCTGCGATACGGCGAATCCGCCGTTCATGAAGCGATCGCGCCAGTTATAGCGGAACTGTGAGTTCAGGCGCAGCCAGCCCGGGTCCTGCGGGTTGGCTCGCGCCGACGAACGCCAGTCCATTGATATGGCGAAATCCGTGTAGTCGCTCAGCGCAAAGTAGTAGCCGATGTCCTCGATGGTGCGGCGGTAGGTCGGACTGTTGCGCACGAGTTCCGCGAAGCCGAACCGAGGGGTCAGAATGCCGCTGCGGCGCCCCGAGCGGATGTCCTGGAAGACAAACGGCAGCCAGAAAACCGGGACCCCCTGCAAGTACAAGATCGCCGGGCGCGCCACCATCATATGCTTCTTGACCAGCTTGATCTCGTTCGATGCGAAGTGGTAGTGCGGCATCGAGTCTTCGCAACTCGTGATGGTGCCGTCGCGGCCATACGTGGCCTCGCCGCTGGTCGAATCGCCGGCGAAGCCGCCCACGTGCGCCGACACGACCCAGCGCTCACCGCTGTTCTCCACCGTGCGGATGTTGGTGCCAATGCCCTGCTTGGCCGCGATATCGTACGTCGTCTGGCCACTCGCGTTCACGTCATCGCGCCCCTTCTCGCGCACGATGATCGCGGGGCCCAGCGCCAGCGCCTTGTTGGTGGAATCGCTGTAGCGGATGGTGTCGGCGGCGATCAGCGTTGGCTCGCGTTCGACCACCGCGCGTTCACCCGTTCGGCCAATCAGCGTGATGGTGCGGTCGGCCGCCCGAAAATCCACCGAGTCGGCCTGGTAGCGCACCACGAGGTACCCTTTGCGGTCCATCAGCGCGGCGGCCACCGAATCGGGGGGCACCCAGTGCACCACCGCCGTATCCCCCTTGGTGGTGTCCACGGCGGCCGGTCGGTTCTGCGTTTGGCGCGGCGGTTGTGCTTGCTGCCGTTTACTGGAACCGGGCAGCCCTCTACCGGTCGGCATCCCCGGCAGCTGCGCGAGCAGCGACACCGCGCTGACCGCCACGAGACACAGGGCCCGTCCCGCGCGAACGACGAGCCTCGACATCAGCGTCCCGAGGCGTTCGCGCGCCGTTCCGCCTCCTCCTCACGGCGCGCTTTCCGCTCCTTGGCCCGGAAGACGAACCACGACAGGATGATGCTGACCTCGTAGAGGCCGTAAAGCGGCACGAACATCATCGCCGTCGCGATGATCAGGTCGCCCGGCGTGATCAACGCCGACGCGATCAGCGATCCCACAAAGGCATGCCGCCGGAACTTCGCGAGCGTCGCCGGCGTCACGAGGCCGAGCATCGTGAGCGCGAGAATGAGAATCGGCAGCTCGAAGACGGCACCGAACGCCAGCGTCAGCGTGACGGCAAACGAAAAGTAGTCGGCCGCCGAGATCATCTGCTGCAGCGACGCCGACGAGATGCCGGCCAGCAGCTTGAGCGTGATGGGAAGCACCCACCCCACGCACAGCGCGCAGCCGGCGAGGAAAAGCAGGAGCGCTCCCATCACCACGGGAATCATCACCCGCTTCTCGTGCGGATGCAGCGCGGGCGACAGGAACGCCCAGATCTGATAGCCAATCACGGGGCTCGCGCCAACCACCCCAAGCGCGAACGAAACCTGCAGCAGGATGGTGAACGGATCGGCCGGGTGCGTGTAAATCAGCTTCTGTCCGTGCAACGACTCCTGCGCGGGGATCGCCAGCAGGCCGATGACGTCGAAGTTGCTCGTGATCGTGAACGCCGCGACGATGGCGAGGAGCAGCGCGCCGCCGCTCCATATCAGGCGCCAGCGCAGTTCCTCGAGATGATCGAGGAACGGCATCTCCGCCTGTTCTTCACGCTCTTGCTCCGCGGCCACGCCCGCCCCCGCGTTACTTCAGGTCCCGCAGCATCGCGGCGGACAGAGTAGCCGCCTCGGACTTGGGATATTTGTCGAGCACCGACTGGAACAGCGTGCGCGCCTGGCGCGTCTGCCCCGCCACCTTGAGCGCGATGGCGCGCTTGTAGATGGCTTCCGGCGCACGCTCCGACGCGGGATACCGCTCGGCGACAATGGCGAAGACGGAATCCGCTTCGACCGCGCTCCCAGCCGACGCGTACGCCAGCGCCACCTGATACTGCGCCTCGGGGGCGAGGTCGGACGCCGGATACTGCGCCAGCAAGTCGCTGAAGGCAGCGCGCGCGGCCGACGTGGCCCCGCGAGCCAACTGCTGCTTGCCCAGCTCCATCAACTGATACGGGCCCGGCGACGGTGCGCCGGCTGGGGCTGCCACCGAGGACGCGCCCGGCACCGTCTGGACCGTGCCTGGCATCGCCACGGGCGCCGGCGGCGGCTCTGCGGCTCGCGCCTCCATCTGCGCACGCAGGGCGTCCACCTGTTTGCGGCTCTGGCCGGTCAGCTCCTGAATCGTCAGCAGCTGCTGCTCGACTCCGTGCATTGACATCGACACATCGCCCTGAAAGCGCTGAATCGCCGCCGAGGTGCGCCGCAGCGAATCGGAGACAGCGGTCAGGCCATTGATGATCTGACGCAGCTGCACCGACTGCGCCGTGTCGGCGCGCGCGGCACGCGCCGCCGCAGCCTGCAGCGTCGCAATGTCACTCTGCAGGACGCGCACGTCGCTGCGGGTGGCAAAGCACGCCCCGGCCGTCATCACGACGGCCGGAGCGAGAAGCAAACGAGCAACGCGTGAGATCACTTGTTGGGGAGCTTGAACGGGTTGGCACCGGCGATGATCTCGAACTCATCGCGACGGTTCTTGCCCCACGCATCTTCCGTGTCGGCGGCGACGGCGGGACGCTCTTCACCGAAGCTCACGACGTCGATGCGGCCGGCGTCGATGCCGCGGGCCACGAGGTACCGCTTCACTTCGGCGGCGCGCTTCTGGCCCAGCACCATGTTGTACTCGTCCGAGCCGCGATTGTCCGTATTGCCCGCGACGCGAATGCGCATGTCCGCATTCGCCGCGAAGAACGGCAGCTTGGCCTCGAGCGTCGCCTTCTGGTCGTCGCGAATCTCGGCCTTGTCGTAGTCGAAGTACACCGGCATCGCGAACGCCGACTTGGCGGCGGCAATCTCGGCGGCCATCTTGGCGGCGGCTTCGGCGGCGGCCTTCTCCGCGGCGGCCTTGGCGGCCGCGGCATCGGCGGCGGCCTTCCTCGCGCGCTCGGCGGCATCCGCCGAATCCTGGTTGAACGGCTTCGCCACAGGCGCCGGCGTGGGCGCCACGACCGGCTTCTTCTTGCAGGCGGACGCGGTCACGGCGGCCATCGCGATGGCAACGAGTGCGAGCGAGCGAATACGAGCGTGCATGACAAGTTCTCCAGTGGGGGTACTTCGGGAGCGACTACGGTTGTTCCATCCTCGGCGACCACGCGGCCTGTCGGGCGACACCGGCACCCCGCGTCAGCTGCCGCGCGCGCCCCGATTCCGTGTCCAGCACCCACAGCTGCTTGGCGCCGCTGCGGGTCGACGTAAACACCAGATGGCGTGCATCCGGCGCCCACGACGCATTCTCGTTGCGCGCGTCGCCCGTCAGCTGCCTGACACGACGGTCGCGCACGTTGATCACCATCACCTGCAAATTCGGCCCTTCCTGCGACGTGAACGCAACGTGGCGACCATCCGGCGACCAGTCGGGATCGGTCCGGTACGGACGCTCCCCACTCGGCGACTCGGTCAGCAGCTCAACGTTCGTGCCATCCGCATCGGTAATATACACCTCAGGATGACCGAGGCGACCCGAGATATAGGCGATCTTGCGGCCGTCCGGACTGAACGATGGCGACGAGCTGGGACTCCCCCGTCCGACCGTCACCCGGCGGGGCGCCTCACCGCCGAACGGTGCCACCGCGTACAGGTCGGTGCCGTCATCACCCGCCGAGTACACCAGGGTGCTGCCGTCGGGCGAGAACGTGGGCGTCACGTTCGTCCCCCCGAGGTCGGGGGCGCGCCGCGACTGACCGTTCGTGAGGTCACGCACCACGATGTGCGTACCGTCGTCCGCCATCTGGGTGTACGCGATGTATCGGCCGGTCGGGTGCCACGCCGGGTTGAGCGCCGTCCCTCCCACGCCCACCGGCACCAGGTTGGCCCCGTCCGAGTCCACGATCCAGAGGCGCTGATCTCGCACGAAGAGCACGCGCGTGGCGGCGATCCCGCGCACCGACGTGATCCACCGCTCCACCTCGTCACTCGCACGGTGCACGACCATCCGCCAACTCGCCGACAGCGGCGCCGTGCCGTTGAAGGCAAAGTCGCTGACATTCAGCACTCGTTTGGCGGCGATATCATGCACGGCGATGTGCAGCGATCCCTGCGGCGTGACTGACGCCTGCACCAGCGCCGAGGCCCCCAGCTTGGCATAGAGATCGTAGTTCAGCTTACCGGTGGGCGGGGGGCCGGCTTCCGCGCTGATCACGGTCACCCGGTCGCCGAAGTCGAGGTCTCTCGCGAGCATCGCCCGCACCGAATCGCCATTCGTTCCCGCCACGGCCGTCACAAAGACGCCGGGGCGGGAACTGGGATCGTAGGTCAGTCCGACGCGCACACCCTGCGGAATAGAGTCCTGCGCGCCCAGAGCGGGCGGACCGAGGACCAGGCACAACGCCAAGACGGCGCGAAAGCGAGACGAGGGCATCACCGCAGGGTTTTGGGATCGAAACGGAAAATGACAGGAAGCACGTCGTCCATGAACTGCGTGGGAAGCGGACCCCACGACTTGGCGGCGGCCGCTGCTTCAACCGCCCCCTGACATTCGAGGTCAAACGAATACGAACCGCTCTTCTGCAGGAACCGGAAGCCGGCCATCGTCCCGTCGCGTCGAATCAGGAAGAAGACCTCGGCCGTGCGCAACGACTTGTCGGTGGGCGAAAAGTTCAGTCGTACCTGCCGCACGATGTTCTGCAGGTACCCCGGAAAGGGAAAGTCGATCCCCTCGGTGCGGATGTTGGCCACGTCGGTCCCTGGGCCGCCCACTGCGCCGCCACCAGCGCGCGGCGCGGCGGTTGCCGCCTTCGTCTTCGGCGTGGGCGTCGCTTTGGTGACCTTCTTTGGCGCCTCCTTCACCGCCGACTTCTTGATCGGCACCGCGTCCTTCACGGGCTTGGGCGCCTCCTTCACCGGCGCCGGCGGCGTTTCGGGAACAGGCGCGTTGGTCACTTCGCCAATGGCGGGCGGCCCGGGCGGTGCCGCAATCAATTCCACCTTGTACATCGGCGGCAGCGACACGCTGCTCTGCAACATCGACGCGGCGGCGATCCCCGCCACGACGAGTCCGTGAAGCAGAGCCGAGGCGACGAGCGGCGCGGCGATGCCGGACTGGCGCGCCCGGGCGGGAATCACGGCTGAACCGTCTCCGGTTCCGTGACGAGCCCCACGTTGACGATACCCGCCTTCTGAATCGTGGCGAGCACCTGCGCGACCACACCGTACGGCGCCCCCTGGTCGGCGCGAACGTAGACGCCGTCGCGCCCGGCGCGCGACGACAGCGCCTTGAACGAGGCCTTGAACTCCGCCAGTGACATCGGCGTCTCGTCGGCGTAGACGCGCCCATTTGCCGCGACACTCACCACGAGCCCGCCCTTTGGTTCGAGCGCCCGCGCCTCGGTCTTCGGCAGCTGCACGTCCACGCCGCCCTGCATCAGCGGCGCCGTCATCATGAAGATCACGAGCAGCAGCATCATCACGTCGATCAACGACACGACGTTGATCTCCGCGTTCAGCGGGGTCCGGTCACCGTGCGTGCGGCGGCGCACGCTAGACGCGCCCCTCGCGCGCCATCAAGGCGATCACTTCGGAGCCAAACCCCTCGAGTTCTCCGTCGAACCGGTTCAGCTTGGCGGCGAAAATGTTGTACGCGAAAACCGCCGGGATGGCCACCGCCAGCGCCGCAGCCGTCGCGATCAGCGCCTCGGCAACGCCGGGGGCGATCGCCCCCAGATTGCCCGACCCCTTGATCGCCACGCCGAGGAACGAGTCGATGACGCCAAGCACGGTGCCCAGCAGGCCGATCAGCGGGCTCGCCGAACCAATCACGGCGAGTGACGGAATGAACCGACCCAGCACGTCGCGCTCGGTCGTGACTTCGGCGTCGAGCAGCAGGCGCATCGCTTCGACCTGCGATTCGCGGAGCGGCTTCGCCGAGCCATCCTCGGCGCGCAGCGCGGTGTCCTGCAGAAAGTTCACGGCGCGAGCAAAGACCCGGTTGAACGGCGAACTGGGCGACTTGCGCGCCATCGCCACGGCCTGCTCCAGCTTGGTTGCCCGCGAGAACTCGCGCATGAACGCCTGCGATGCCTTGGCCACACGGCGGAACTCAAGCCATTTGGCCAGAATGATGCCCCAGCTGTACAGCGAGAGCACCAGCAGGAGCGCCAGCACCACCTTGGTGGCGATGACGGAATGGGTGATCAGCTCGAGCGGGGTCGTGGGGATGGCAGAGTTCATGACGAACGATTGAGGATTGGGAATCCGGATTGCGATTATGGATTGGGGACTGCGGATGGCGATTGGCGATGGGGCGAACGGACGCGTGGGTGGTGCGAATCACTCCCGCTGACGCGACACGGCACACCCAACACCGGTGAATCGCTAGGCGCGCTGTGCGGCAAAGAACTCGAACGTCTCCTGCAATCCTTCCGCCAGCGTGCGCTGGGGCTGCCAGCCGAGCAGTTGCTGCACCTTGCCGACGCTGACCGCGGACCGAAGCTGTTCCCCGGGGCGCGCGGGCGCAAACTCGATCGCCGAGTCACGGCCGCTCACGCGGCGAAGCGTCTCCGCGAGCGTAATGACGTCCGTCTCCGCCCCCGTGCCGACATTCATCGCGCGCGCATCGAGTCGTCCCAGCGCGGGCAGCGTGGCCGTGGCAAGCGCCGCGTTGGCCGCTGCCACATCCTTGACGTGCACGTAGTCGCGCGTCTGGCGGCCGTCCCCGAAGACCGTCATCGGTGTGCCGTCGAGCAGTCGATTGCAGAAGATCGCCACCACGCCGGCTTCGCCGTGCGGGTCTTGGCGCGGGCCGTAGACATTGGCGTATCGCAGCACCGCCCCTTCGAGCCCGTGAATGCGCCCGTAGTACGCCAGATAGTGCTCCACGGCCAGCTTGGCGATACCGTAGGGCGAGTCGGGATCCTTGGCGAACTCTTCCACGTTGGGCGGCGTCACAAAGTCGCCGTAGATCGCGCCGCCGGTCGAGGCGAAAATGAAGCGCGGTCGCCGTGCCGTGGCGCGCACCGCTTCCAGCAGGTTCAGCGCGCCCAGGATATTGATCGACGCGTCGTGCACCGGGTCGTTGACGCTCTTGCGCACGTCAATCTGCGCCGCTTGGTGGAGGACGACGTCAAAGCCGCCCTCCCGCACGAGCTGCGATGCCTCCGCACTGCGCACATCGGACTGCACGAACTCGGCCGCGGCCGGCAGGTTGGCGCGACGGCCGGTGGAGAGATCATCCAGAATGACGACGTGAAATCCGCGAGCCAGCAGGGCGTCGGCAATGTGCGAGCCGATGAACCCCGCGCCGCCGGTGACGAGTGCGCGTGGTGACATGCGTGAAAGCTAATCCGCCGAGGGCAGCGATGCCCCCTCAGGGCATCTTGGCGGTGAGGCGCCCTGCCATCCCCGCCGTGATCGTCGCCGGCCCGCGCTGCACGAGAATGCCCGACGCGCCGAACGGTGTCACGCGCAGGATCTGGGCCACCGCGGCCATCTCCGGCGCCCGCTGCTCGCCGTCCGTTCCCTGCCCCATCGGCGCGAAGAGCGTCACTTGATCGCCCGGCACCACGCCATCGGCGAGACGCGCCGTGAACACCACGTACTGTCCGAGCTGCGGAATCACCGGCGCATCGAGCACCCAGGCGAGCGACGTCTGCATGCCGAACTCAAGCGGACTGGGATGGACGTCGCGACGCTGCACCAGCGTGTCGATGGCCATCACCCCCTGTCCCTCGACCATCTGGCGGAACCGCTGGATGATGACGGCGCGGGCATCGCCCAAGCCCGGATCCTTGCGCAGTTCCACGACGCCGGTGATGACGGCCATCTGCCCCTGCCCCTCGAGCGTCGGCCCCAGTTCGAAGGTCATGAAGCGCTCGCCGTTGACGCGGCGCGCGCCCTCAGGAAGGCGGAGGAAGATCGACTCCTCGGAGTGGTACACGCGCTGCTCGAGCGTGGGCTGCACGATCTGCGATTCGGCGGTCGAGAGCACGCGCCCTGCCCCCGCGGGACCGCCGGGCGTCCAGACAAAGGGCGACGCCAGGTATTCGTCGGGTCGCACGGCAATCCGCGAGGCCATCATGTTCGTCGCCTGGCGATCCCCGCGCGCACGACTCGAGCTCCGCGGGAAGAAGACCGTGGTCGCATTGGGATCGAACGGCCGCGCCGGGCCGCCGGCCACAGTCGCCGGGGCCGCGCTCGCCACGCCGCTGGGGAGCGTGAGCACCTCGCCCGGATAGATCCAATGCGGATCCTCGATGATCGCGGTGTTCAACCGATAGATTTCGGGCCAGAGATACGCGTCGCCGAGATACTGCTTGGCCAGGCTCCAGAGTGTCTCGCCTCGCGCCACGGTGTGCGACGACGAGGCGGCCGCGGCAGCCGGCTGGGCCGCGGCGGGCGCCGCTGGAGGCGCGGCAGCGGGTTTCGCCGCCTGGGCCGCAGGCTGCTGGGCCTGAAGGGCGAAGGCCGCGCCGAGAACGGCGGGAGCGATCAGCGAGACGCGAATACGGGCCATGGACGGGTCCGGTCGACGGTGAGGTCGTGGTAAAGCATGGCAGTAGCCGCCCCTGCCCTCAAGGCAGGGACGCACGCCAACTGAATTATGGACGAGCGACCGCCCATTAAGGTTGCGAGGGCGGCTATTTGCTGTTGACGGTCACGTTCAGCAGTCCCTGCCCGGACGACCCGTCGGTACAGCCCGCGACGGTGACCGTGAACGTAAACGTCGACTGACTGACCGCGCCGAACTCGATGTGCTTTGCCCCCGTACCGCCGGTCGCGATGGATTCGAGCGGCGTGCGCGCCGGCAGGAGCACCAGATCGACCGCGCGCCCCGCATTGTTCACCACCTGATATGCGTTGCCTGCCGTGATGGTGATGGCGCTGGGGCTGGCCACTGGGCAGAACCCGCTCCAGTTCGCAGGGAGTCCGCTGGGCCGGTAGCTGTCGGTGGCGACCGACGGCCCGAGGGTGACCATGGTCGTCGAGACGGCAGCAGGGGCCGTGGCGGAGTCCTTGGACGAACAGGCCGCCGCCACGACGGTGGCGATGATGGCAATGGCACGGGCACGCATAGGGGGCTCCCGAGAGATCGACGCGGTACGATACGCGCTGGCGGCGCAGGGCAACAGTCCACCGGGAAGCAGTTGAGGGACCGCGCGGGCAGCCTGCGCCCCGAACGGTCCCTCGCACGCCCCCGAAAAGAACTCAGAACGGCAGATCGTCGTCCGCTTCGAGCCCGCCCGGGAACTCCTCGAAGTCGCCGGCCGGCGCGCTGGCCGCGCCGCCGCGAGCCGGCGCCGACGACCGCGCGCGCGGGGCCGAACCGCCATCGAAGTCACCGCCGCCCTTGCCGCCGAGCAGCATGATCTCGCGGACGTTGATCTCCGTCACGTACTTCGTCTGGTTCTCCTTGTCCTGGTACTGCCGGTACTCGATGCGCCCTTCCACATAGAGCTTCTCGCCCTTCTTGCAGTAGCGCTCGATGATGTCGGCCAGCCCGGTGCCGGGCCCCTTGGAGTTCCAGGCGACGCACTTGTGCCACTCGGTCTTTTCCTGCTTCTCGCCCCCGCCCTGCCCGCCCCACGAGCGGCTCGTGGCGAGAGAGAACGAAGCCACCTTCGCGCCGTTCGACGTCGTGCGGATCTCCGGGTCGGCTCCGAGATTTCCGATCAGGGTCACCTTGTTCAAGCTGCGGCTCACAACTCCTCCTTGCGATTGAAGTCCGTACGTCGTCGTTGACAGTAAAGATACCAAGGGCGTCTGACAGCACCAATTCGATGCAGCTGTCAGCATTCGTTTGCGGTCAGCGCGGGGCTCGCGTCAGCCGAGGTCGCGGCGGAGCACCAGCGCGTCCTCCTCGGGGTGCTTGTAGTACCGGGAGCGCCGCCCCACCTCATGAAATCCTCGGCTCGCGTATAGCCGTTGGGCGGTGAGGTTCGAGGCGCGCACCTCGAGAAACATCACCAGCAGCCCCTCGTCGCCCGCCTGGCTCAGAAGCGCGTCGAGCAGAATGGAACCCAGCCCCTGCCCGCGGCGCGCCGGTGCGACGGCGATATTCGCCAGTTCGCACTCGTCGCCCGACACCCAAAGCACGGAGTAGCCAGCCACCCCCGACTCGTCCTCGATCACATTCATGCGAACGAAGTGATGCGCCAGCGAATCGCTGAAGCTCTTCAGCGACCACGGATCGCCGAACGAGTCGCGTTCGATGGCCACAATGACGTCGAGGTCGGCCGGCGTGGCCGCGCGGATCGTCGACACTATCCGTTGGGGAGCGGGCGCCCGTGCGCCGCCTCCCACCGCACCTGCGCCTCGGCGAGCCGACCGTACGAGGGCTCCCATCCGTCAAGATCGACGGGACCCTCCCGCAGGATCATCCCAAGCAGCGCCGCCACGCCCCGCGCGTGTGGCGGGCGCGCCTCAGCCTCCAGCGGCCCGATCACTGCCAGTCCCGTCGCCGCCAACTGCTCCACGCTGGCGAGCGCCGCCGCGCCGTCGGTGGTCACCTGCCCGTCCGCGTGCACCGTCACCGGCTGGGCGTACCGCTCGCCGCGCATGGCGTCGAGCGCTGCCACGTACCGCCCCGCCGCGAGCGCCGGCTGGGCGCCCGCCGCGACCAGCGCCAGCGATGACACCGCGAACAGCGGAACGCCCGCGCCGTGCGCGACGCCCTTGGCGATGCCGGCCGCGATGCGGAGTGAGGTAAAGCTCCCCGGTCCGCCGCCGCAGATCACCCGCCGGACATCGCGCGGCACCGCCCGCGCATCGGCCAGCGCCGCGAGCACGGCCGGCATCAGCCGCTCCTCCTGCTCGCCACGCATCACGGCCTCGCGGCTCGCCACCAAGACACCGTCGCGCAGCACCGCGACGGTGCCGACATACGTGGATGCGTCGATCGCGAGCGTCAACCCGCTGACACCGCTGGCCGCCTGTGCTGACCGCACGTCCTCCTCGCCTCCCGTCACCACGTCACTCGCCTCCGTGACTCGTCGCCGTCCACGTGCGAGAGCTCGATGGCCAACGCCTCCTCGGGAAGCAAAGGGCCGGCGCGATCGGGCCACTCAATGATCAGCATCGCGCGCTCGGCCAGCATCTGCTCCCATCCGAGATTCGCCAGCTCGTGCGCGCCACGAATGCGATAGAGATCCAGATGAAACAGGCGTCCGTTCACCGCGGCGTACTCGTGCACCAGCGCGAAGGTGGGGCTGGTGACCGCCTCGCGCACGCCAAATCCGTGTCCGATCGCGCGCGTCAGCGTCGTCTTCCCCGCCCCGAGATCGCCGGAGAGGGTAACAACGCACGGCTGCGCTGCCGCCGCGGCGCGGCCGAGGGCTTCGCCGAACTGGTGCAACTCGTCGAGCGTCATCAGCGCATCGCCGTGCGGCGCGCCGGGCGGGATGAGTGGCGGCACGCTACCGTCCCGCCCGCCACGGCGCGCGCCGCGCGCCACCGCTGCGCTCGCCCATCGCCGCCTTGATCTCGAACAACTCGTCACGCAACCGCGCGGCCGTCTCGAAGTCGAGCGCCTTCGCTGCGTCCTTCATCTCCTCCTCCAGTCGCGTCACGAGCCCGGGCAGGTCCGACGTGCCGTAGGCCACGGCCGCTTCGGCCACCTTGCGTTGCTTTTTATCGCCGGCGCGCGCCTTCTCGCGCCCCTCGCGCTCGTCGCGCGCGTCCGCCACGCGCGTCAGCACCCGGATCTGTTCCGTGCTCTTCGTCACACCGCGCGGCGTGATGCCGTGCTCGAGGTTATGGGCTTCCTGCACCGTGCGCCGGCGATTCGTCTCGTCAATCGCGCGCTGCATCGACCCGGTGATCCGGTCGGCGTACAGGATCGCGCGCCCCTCGGCGTGCCGCGCCGCGCGCCCCACCGTCTGGATCAACGAGCGGTCCGAGCGGAGGAACCCTTCCTGGTCGGCGTCGAGGATGGCGACCAGCGACACTTCCGGCAGGTCGAGCCCCTCGCGCAGCAGGTTGATGCCAACCAGCACGTCGAACTCACCGAGCCGCAAACCGCGCACGATTTCCATGCGTTCGATGGCGTCGATGTCCGCGTGCATGTACCGCACGCGCACCCCCATCTGTTGCAGGTAGTCCGTGAGATCTTCGGCCATTCGCTTGGTCAGCGTCGTCACCAGCACGCGCTCGCCCTTGCGCTCGCGAATGCGGATCTCGCCCAGCAGATCGTCCACCTGACCGAGCACCGGGCGAATCTCGAGCACCGGATCGACCAGCCCCGTCGGGCGGATGATCTGCTCCACCACGACCCCCTGCGACAACTGCAGCTCGAGGTCGGCCGGCGTCGCCGAGACGAAGATCGCGCGCGGCGTCAGCGAGAGAAACTCGTCGAACATCAGCGGCCGGTTGTCGAGCGCGCTCGGCAACCGGAACCCGTACTCCACCAGCGTCGTCTTGCGCGACCGGTCGCCGTTGAACATTCCGCCGATCTGCGGCAGCGTCACGTGCGACTCGTCCACCACGACGAGAAAGTCCTCGGGGAAATAGTCGAAGAGCACGGCGGGACGCTCGCCGGCGGCACGCCCGGACAGGTGCCGAGAGTAGTTCTCGATGCCGGCGCACGTGCCCACTTCCAGCAGCATCTCGATGTCGAAGTTGGTGCGCGACTCGAGTCGCTGCGCTTCGAGAAGCTTACCCGCCTCGCGCAGCGCGCCCAGCCGCTCGCGAAGCTCTCCCTGAACCTCCCCGATGGCGCGCTCGAGCGTCGCGCGGGACGTCACGAAGTGCTTCGCTGGATAGATCGCGGCGCGCGTGAGCGGCGTGATCGTCTCGCCCGTCAGCGGGTTGATCTTCGTGATGCGCTCGATCTCGTCGCCCCACATCTCCACGCGCACCGCCTGCTCCTCGTACGCGGGGAAGATCTCCACCGTGTCGCCGCGCACGCGAAACGTCCCGCGCTCGAACGCCACGTCGTTGCGGCCGTACTGAATCTTCACGAGGCCGCGCAGCACATCATCCCGCGCCACCTTGTCCCCGACCTTGAGGTGCACCATCTGCTCGCGATACTGCACCGGATCGCCCAGGCCGTAGATCGCCGAGACGGTAGCGACGATGATGACGTCGTCGCGCTCCATCAACGAGGAAGTCGCACGCAGCCGCAGGCGATCGATGTCCTCGTTGATCGATGCGTCCTTCTCGATGTACGTGTCGCTCGTCGGGACGTACGCTTCGGGCTGGTAGTAGTCGTAGTACGAGATGAAGTACTCGACGGCGTTGTTCGGAAAGAACGACTTCAGCTCGCCGTAGAGCTGCGCCGCCAGCGTCTTGTTGTGCGACAGGACGAGCGTCGGGCGCCCGTGATTCCGGATGACGTTCGCAACGGTCATCGTCTTTCCGGAGCCGGTAACGCCGAGCAGCGTCTGGAAGCGATCACCACGCACGATTCCCGCCGTCAGCTCAGCGATCGCCTTGGGCTGATCGCCGGCCGGGGCAAACGGCGCCTGCAGGTCAAAGGGGACGGGCTGCATCCGGAGAAATATAGCACTTCGGCATTTGTTCGGTAGGTTGCCCCAGAAGCCCCCTTTAAAGCACGGCGCGCTGGTGGCCGATCCTACCTATAGAGAGCAGCACGTTGACCTCCACCCAACCCGCCCTCATCATGTCGTCCTCTCGCGCCGACGCGAGTTCGCAGGACCGCAGCGTCGATGTGCTCGCCGCTGGCTACCGGTTCTCCGACAAGTTCTTCGCCCTGTTCGTGGCCGCCCACTTCCCCGTGGGCCTCGTGCTCGCCTACTGGTATGGCGGGTTCTGGCCGATGCTGTTCGCCGGCGCAGTTCTCTCCGGCGGTACCTTGGCGGCCACCTGGCTGGCGCCGGGCGCGTTCCTCACGCGGGCCACCGTCGCCGTCGTGCTGATGGCGTACTCGGCGCTCTTCATCAATCAGACGCACGGTCTCATCGAGGCGCATTTCCACGTCTTCGCGGTTCTCGCCTTCCTGACCTTTTACCGCGACTGGCGCATTCCCGCCCTCGCTGGTCTGGCCATCTTCGGGCAGCAGGTGGTGTTCTACTTCCTGCAGGTCAAGGGCGTCCACGTCTATG
>JARIEY010000066.1 GCA_031127085.1 Gemmatimonadota bacterium
CCTGCGGTCCCCCGTGCCCCTACTGCTCGTCTCCCACGAGTCCGGCGTTGCGCGCTTCACGCTCAACCGTCCGGATGTTCTGAACAGCTTCACGCGCGCGTTGGCGGGCGAGCTGGTGCAGGCGCTCCGTGACGCTGCGAGTGACGCGTCGGTCCGCGCCGTCTTGCTGACCGGCAGTGGCCGAGGCTTCTGCGCCGGTCAGGACCTGGCCGAGGCGATGCCGTCGGGCGACACGATTCCCGACCTCGGCGACTTCGTGCGCGAAACCTGGAACCCGGTCGTCAGCGCCATTCGCCATCTGGAAAAACCGGTGGTCTGCGCGGTCAACGGTGTGGCTGCCGGGGCAGGCGCCAACCTCGCCTTCGCGTGCGACATCGTGTTCGCGGCCCGCACGGCGACCTTTGTGCAGTCGTTCGCCAAGATCGGCGTCATTCCCGACAGCGGTGGCACGTTTCTGTTGCCCCGCCTCGTAGGGCTGCACCGCGCGAACGTCATGACGATGCTGGCCGAGAAGATGAGCGCCACCCAGGCTATGGAATGGGGACTCGTGTATCAGGTCACCGAACCCGAGGCCCTGCTCGACACCGCGTTCGCGACGGCCGCGCAACTGGCCACGCAGCCGACCCGCGCGCTCGGGATGATCAAGCGCGCGTTCATTCATTCGCTGGGCGTGAACCTCGACGACCAGTTGGCGTACGAAGAGGCGCTGCAGCGCGAAGCCGGGCGCACCGCCGACTACGCGGAGGGCGTGCACGCCTTTCTCGAAAAGCGCGCCCCTCGCTTTACCGGACGGTAGCCGACGTGTTCACTCCTCACACTTCCGTCGGTGTCATTGGGGCCGGCGCGATGGGACGCGGCATCACGCAGGTTGCGGCGGCGGCCGGCCACCCGGTGCTGCTGGGCGACGTCGCCGCCGGCGCAGCCCGCACCGCCCTGACGCGCCTGAACGCCGACCTCGACACCCTGGTAGCTCGCGGCAAACTCGACGCGTCGACGCGCGACGGCATCGTGGGGCGCATCAGCGTCGTCGATCTGCCCTCGGCGGGCGCCGCGCCGTTGGCGCCCTTCGCCGGCTGCGGGCTGGTGATCGAGGCGATCGTGGAGGAGCTCGACGCCAAACGCGCGCTTTTCGCCCAGCTCGCACAGGTCGCGCCGGGCGCGGTGCTGGCGACCAACACGTCCTCCCTCTCCATTGCCACCATCGCCGCGGGGTGCGAGTCGGCCGAGCGCGTGATCGGGCTGCATTTCTTCAATCCGCCGCCCGTGCTGCCGCTTGTGGAGGTCGTGCCCTGGAGCGGCACCACAGGCGACGTGACCGAGGCCTGCCTGGCGTTGATGACCGCATGGGGAAAGGTGGCTGTCCGATGCTCTGATACGCCCGGCTTCATTGTGAACCGGGTGGCACGGCCGTTTTACGGCGAAGCGCTGCGAATCGCCGAAGAGGGGACGGCGGACTACGCGACCATCGACTGGTCGATGCGCGCGCTCGGCGGCTTCCGGATGGGCCCGTTCGAACTGATGGACTTCATTGGAAACGACGTGAACTTTGCCGTCACGCGCTCGGTGTACGAGGCCTTTTTTCACGAGGCGCGTTTTCGCCCGTCGCTCACGCAGCAGCGGTTGGTGTCCGCCGGCTGGCTGGGACGCAAGTCTGGGCGCGGCTACTACGATTATCGCGACGGCGCCGCGGCACCCAATCCAACGAAGGACGAGCATCTGGGCGCCAGCATCGTCGAACGCGTGCGGGCGATGCTGATCAATGAAGCGGTGGATGCGCTGCGCCTCGGCGTCGCGTCGGCCGAAGCCATTGATCTGGCGATGGTGAAGGGCGTCAACTACCCCACCGGTCTGCTGGCGTGGTGCGACGCCCTGGGGGCAGGACGCGTGCTCGAGACGCTGGAGTGCCTGCACGCCGAGTATCAGGAGGAGCGCTATCGCGCCTCGCCCTTGCTGCGCCGTGCGGCGCGCGACGGCCTGAAGTTCCGGTCATGACCATTTGCATCCTGACCCTATGACACACGCATTCATCGCCGGCGGTCTGCGCACGCCGATTGGCAACATTGGAGGCGCGCTCGCCGACGTACGCGCCGACGACCTGGCCGCGCACGCCATCCGCGAGCTGATGCAGCGACATCCGTCGGTAGACCCATCCGCCATCACGGACGTGATTCTTGGCTGCGCCAATCAGGCGGGTGAAGACAACCGCAACGTGGCCCGCATGGCGGCGCTGCTGGCCGGCCTTCCCGCCTCGGTGCCCGGCGAGACGGTCAACCGGCTCTGCGCCTCGGGCTTGAGCGCCATCGGCAGCGCGGCCCGCGGCGTGATGGTGGGCGACGGCGACCTGTACGTGGCGGGCGGCGTGGAGAGTATGACGCGGGCACCGTACGTGCTGTCCAAGGCGGCGCGACCGTTCGCGCGCGACATGGAGTTGTTCGACACGTCGCTCGGGTGGCGCTTCGTGAACCCGGCGATGCAGTCGGCGCACGGCACCGATTCGATGGGGCAGACAGCCGAGAACGTGGCCGAGGAGTACGCGGTGCGCCGCGAGGATCAGGACGCGTTCGCGCTGCGGTCGCAGCAGAAGGCTGCGGCGGCGCGCGACGCGGGCCGCCTGGCGGAGGAGATTGCCGCAGTCGAGCTGAAGGGGAAGGGAGCAGCGAAGGACAAAAGCGCTCCGGTTCGCGTGGAGCACGACGAGTTCATTCGCTCCGACTCCACCGCCGAAGGCCTCGCCCGCCTGAAGCCCGCGTTTCGCAGGGATGGCAAGGGCTCGGTGACCGCCGGCAATGCGTCGGGGCTGAACGACGGCGCCGCGGCCACGTTCGTCTGCTCCGAGGCCGGTGCCCGCACGCACGGCCTCACGCCACTGGCGCGCGTCGTCTGCGTCGCGGCGGCCGGTGTCGCGCCGCGCACGATGGGCATTGGCCCCGTGCCGGCCTCGCAGCGGGCGCTGGCGCAGGCTGGACTGACCGTCGACCAACTCGAAGTGATCGAAATCAACGAGGCCTTCGCCGTGCAGGTGCTCGCCTCACTACGAGCGCTGGGTGTCGCCGACGACGACCCCCGCGTCAACCCCAACGGCGGCGCAATTGCCCTTGGCCATCCGCTGGGCATGTCTGGGGCGCGGCTCGCCATCACCGCCGCGCGCGAGTTGCAGCGGCGCGGCGGGCGTTACGCGCTGGTCACGATGTGTGTCGGCGTCGGCCAGGGCATGGCCGGCGTGCTCGAGCGCGTGTAGCGATGGCGAGCATCTTTTCGTTCGAGGACTTCATCCCGGTGGTGCACGAAAGCGCGTATGTGCATCCCAACGCGACCGTGGTGGGCAACGTGACGATCGGGCGCGACGTGTACGTCGGCCCCAGCGCGGTGATCCGCGGCGACTGGGGCGGCATTGAGATCGCGGACGGATGCAACGTCCAGGAAGGGTGCGTCGTGCACATGTTCCCCGGGGTCGTCGTGCGGCTCGAGGAGCACGCGCATATCGGCCACGGCGCCGTGGTGCACGGGGCGCATATCGGACGCAACGTGCTGGTCGGCATGAACGCCGTGATCATGGACCGGGCCGAGATTGGCGACGAGAGCATCGTCGGCGCGCTCTGTTTCGTCCCCGGCGAGATGCAGGTGCCGCCACGTTCCGTCGTGGTCGGCAATCCGGCCAAGATTGTGAAAGCGGTCAGCGATGAAATGCTGGCCTGGAAGTCAGAAGGGACCGCGCTGTACCAGACGCTGCCGGCGCGGCTGCGCGAGTCGCTGCTCCCCTGCGAGCCGCTGCGCACCGTTCCTCCGGATCGCGCCACGCAGGCCGCGACCTACCGCCCACTCAAGTCCGCCCTCCCGCACCCGCGATGAGCACTCCCGTCTTCCCCGCCCCGCTCGACGTAACCGGCGCCGCGCCGCGCGCGCTCTTCAACTACGCCGCTGGCGCGTGGGTACTCGGCACGGGGCGCACTGCTCTTCTGCACCACGCGGTCACGGGAGCGGTCATCGCCGAAGCCAGCAGCGGCGGACTCGACTTCGGCGCGATGGTGCAGCACGCGCGCAGCGTGGGCGGCCCTGCCCTGCGCCGGATGACGTTTCACCAGCGCGCGCGGATGCTCAAGGCGCTCGCGCAATACCTGATGGCGCGCCTCGAGGGCTACTACGCCGTGTCGGCGGCGACGGGAGCCACGCGCCGCGACGGCTGGGTGGACATCGAAGGCGGGATTGGGACGCTGTTCGCGTACGCGTCGCGCGGACGCCGCGAGTTTCCCGATGAGCCGTTCCACGTGGAAGGGCCCACCGAGCCGCTTTCGAAGGGCGGAACGTTTGTCGGACGGCATATCTGCGTGCCGCTCGAAGGTGTCGCGGTCCACATCAACGCGTTCAACTTTCCCGTCTGGGGAATGCTCGAGAAGCTCGCCCCCACGCTGCTGGCCGGCGTGCCGGCCATCGTGAAGCCCGCGACGATTACGAGCTTTCTCACGGAGGCGGTCTTCGCCGACATCGTCGGGAGCGGTATTCTCCCGGCGGGAGCCGTCCAACTCATCTGCGGCAGCGCCGGTGACCTGCTGGACCACCTCGACGAGCAGTGCGCGGTAGCATTCACCGGAAGCGCCGACACGGCACGTATGCTGCGGCAACGGGAGTCGGTGGTAGCGCACAATGTGCGGTTCAACGCCGAAGCCGACTCGCTCAACTTCTCGATGCTCGGCCCCGACGCCGTCCCCGGCACCGAGGAGTTCACGTTGTTCATCCGGGAAGTGGCAAACGAGATGACGACGAAGGCGGGGCAGAAGTGCACGGCGATTCGCCGGACGCTGGTTCCCGAGTCGCTCGTCGAGGAGGTCGCAGCGGCACTCGCTGCGCGGCTGGGCGGCGTGACGATTGGCGACCCCGCGGCCGAGGGGGTACGGATGGGACCGCTCGCCGCGCAGGTGCAGGTGGGCGAGGTGCAGCGCGCGGTGGATGCAATTGGCGCCGACGCCGAGTTGGTGTATGGCGAAGTGGGGCTCCCGGATGTTGTCGGGGCCGACGCGGCGCGCGGCGCGTTCTATCCCATCCTGCTCTTTGCCTCGCGCGATCCGCTGAAGCGTACCGCGCCACACGACGTGGAGGCGTTCGGTCCGGTGAATACGGTGATGCCGTACCGGTCGGTGGATGAGGCGATCGAGTTGGCGAAACGGGGACGTGGATCGCTGGTGGGTTCGGTCTTCACCGCGGACGACGACACGGCGCGGATCGTCGCGCTCGGCACCGCGGCGCATCACGGGCGTCTGCTGCTGGCCAATCACCACACGGCGAAAGAGAGCACCGGCCATGGATCGCCGCTCCCTGGGCTCGTGCACGGCGGTCCCGGGCGCGCGGGCGGTGGCGAGGAAATGGGTGGTGCGCGCGGCGTGATGCACTTCATGCAGCGCACGGCGTTACAAGGCTCGCCGACCACACTGTCGCGCGTAGTGCGCGAGTATATGCCCAAGGCCGCGACGAGCGGCGACGCCGTGCACCCGTTCCGCAAGCACTTTGAGGAGCTCGCCATCGGCGAGACGCATCACACGGCGGCACGCCTGATCACCGACGAGGATGTGGATCGCTTCTCCGACCTGTCGGGCGACCACTTCTACGCGCACAAGAGCGACAAGCTGGCGCAGCAGGGCGTGTTCGAGCGCAAGGTCGCGCACGGCTACTTCGTGCTCTCGGCGTCGGCCGGACTGTTCGTCGATCCCGCGCCGGGCCCGGTGCTGGCGAACTACGGGCTGGAGGGACTGCGCTTCGTGAAGCCGGTCTATCCGGGAGACACCATTCGCGCGCGACTGACCGTGAAGCAGAAGACGGCCAAGGAAACACCCGCCGACGGCATTCCGCAGGGTGTGGTGGCGTGGGATGTCGAGGTACTCAACCAGCTCGACGAACCGGTGGCGGTGTACACCATTCTGACGCTGGTGAAGCGGCTCGCGACGTGACAGGCCACCGCGAAGCATAAAGGGCGCGAAGGGGCGCGAAGGGCGCCGTTGCGGCCCGTTGCGCCCTTCGGACTTCGCGGCCGTCGCTAGCCGACGCGCAACGCGGCGAGATCCCGAAACAGCGCCAGCGAGTCGGGGTTCGCCAACGCGTCAGCGTTGCGCACGGGGCGGCCGTGGACCACGTCACGCACGGCGATTTCGCTGATCTTGCCGCTCAGCGTGCGCGGAATGTCGGCCACGTGGACGATGATCTTGGGCACGTGGTGCGGACTGGCGTTGGCCCGGATGTGCTGGCGTAGGCGATCAACCAGCGCGTCGCTGCACTCGACGCCGGGACGCAGCCGCACGAAGAGCACGACGCGCACGTCGGTCCCTCCGACCCCATCGGGAATGTCCTGCCCGATGACGACGCTCTCCAGCACCTCGGTGATTTGCTCCACCTGCCGATAGATCTCTGCGGTCCCGATGCGCACACCACCCGGGTTGAGCGTCGCGTCGGAGCGTCCGTGGATGACGAGTCCCCCGCGCGGCGTCTCCTCCGCCCAGTCGCCGTGTCGCCAGACTCCGGGAAAGTGCGTGAAGTAGGCATCGCGGTACTTGGCGCCGTCGGTGTCGTTCCAAAACGCCGTGGGCATCGAGGGAAACGGGGCCGTGCACACGAGCTCGCCGGCCTCGCCAACGACCCGCTCGCCGGCCGCATTCCACACTTCGACGGCCATCCCCAGACCAAACGTCTGCAGTTCGCCGCGGTACACGGGGAGCAGCGGATTTCCCAGCGCGAAACACGAAATGAGGTCGGTCCCGCCGGAGATGCTCGCCAACATCACGTCGCCCTTCACGTCGCGCGCGACATAGTCGAACGAGTGCGCCGCCAACGGGCTCCCCGTGCTGAGAATGGCCCTCATCGACGAGAGGTCGAGCGTACGCGAGGGGACGAGCCCCGCCTGCTCCGACATCGCGAGAAAGCGCGCACTGGTGCCGAAGACGGCCACCTGTTCCTCCGCCGCCAGCTCCCACAACAGTCCTTCGCGAGCAGGCGGCATCGGCGCGCCGTCGTACAGCACGATGGCGACACCGGAGGCCAGTGCGCTGACGAGCCAGTTCCACATCATCCACCCGCAGGTGGTGAAGTAGAACAGCCGCTCCTCGGGGCGCAGGTCGAGGTGCAGTTGGTGCTCCTTGAGGTGCTGCAGCAGCGTCCCGCCGGCCCCGTGCACCATGCACTTGGGAAGCCCGGTGGTCCCGGACGAGTACATCACGTAGAGCGGATGGTTGAACGGCAGGCGGGCGAACGTCAGCGGCACCCCACGCCCGGCGGCGACGACGTCCTGCCAGTGACCGGCATTCCGCACGCCCTGCAGGTCGGTCCGGTCGCGCGCCGCGGAGACGACGATGACCTGCTCCACCGAGGGGAGCGCCGCGGCGATCTCACGCAAGCGCGGCAGGCAGTCGATGGTCTTTCCGGCGTAGCGATAGCGGTCGGCGCAGATCAGCACCCGCGGCGTGACTTGTCCCAAGCGATCGAGCACACCCTTCACCCCGAAGTCAGGCGAGCACGACGTCCAGACGGCGCCCAGCGAGGCGGCAGCGAGCATCGCAATCACCGCCTCGGGGGTATTGGGGAGGTATCCGGCGACGCGGTCGCCGGGACCGACTCCCATCGTGCGAAGCGAGGCGGCGAGGGCCGCGACGTCGGCGCGCAGCGAACGGTGGGAGATGCGGCGGCGCTCGTCCGTTTCGTCGCAGGCAATGATCGCGATGCCGTCGTCGTCACGGCGCAGCAGGTTTTCGGCGAAGTTGAGCCGTGCCCCTTCGAACCAGAGGGGCCCGAGGAGCGCGTCCGGCGGCGCCATACGGTCGCGGCCGAGGAGCACCGCGTCCCATTCGCCGCCCCCGGGGAGCGGTTCGGCGATGACGTGTCCCCAGCGCCAGACGGCGGCCCAGAACGCCTCGCGCTCGCGCACGGACCAGGCGTGCCAGGCGCTCCACGGGGCATCGGCGGCCGGCGCCGACGGGTCGGCGGCGGCACGCTCGGCGAAGAATCGGCCCATCGCAGCGTGCGAGCGCACGTCAGCGGGAGGGGCCCACGTGATGGGGGGCGTGCTGGGCATCAGGAGGACGTGAGGGGCGAATTGTCCGGACGAAGATGCTATATTTCTCAGCGTCTGACTACGTGTGGAACCCTTGGCGCACCCCCGGCCGTTTATTACCGGTCAGCGGCCGCGCGCTGCTGTCCCCCATTTCCCAAAGCTGGAGAGCTTTCGATGCGAACCCGTTTCTCAGCCCTGGTACTCCTGCTCGCGGCCGCGACGCCAGTCGCCGCCCAACAGGCGTTGACCCCCGTCGAGATCGGCGTGTACGGCCAGTTCACCAAGTTCGATGACGTCACGAAGCTGGACAATGGCTTCGGACTCGGCGGGCTGGTGAGCATTCCGCTTGTGCGCCGCATCAATTTTCAGTACGAAGGCGACTTCGGCACGACCAAGAGCGCACGGGTCGGCGATTTGACGGCCTTGAACCACCGGTTTGATCTCGTCTACCACATCCCGTGGGGCGAGCGTCGTTCGCTCTTCGTGGGCGGCGGCTGGACCGGCTCGCAGTACCGCACGGATACGACGCTCAACCAGTACGACTCCGGCTTGAATGCGACGGCCGGCGTGCGCGTCTGCGTGGGAAGCAACTGGGCGTTCCGCACCAGCGCGGTGATGGACTTCAAGGATCCGTCGGACCAGGTGCCGACGGGTGACGCGACGCAGACGCTGAGCCTGCGCGCGGGAATCAGCCGCTTCTTTGGTGGCTCGGCGGCCAACTCGCCGTGCATCGTGGTGCCGCCGGTGATCGCGCCGCCGCCGCCGCCGCCGCCCGCCCCGGCCCCCCCGCCGGCCCCGAAGGCCGAGCCGAAGCCGGAGCCCGCTGCTCCGCCGCCGCCCCCGCCGGCCCCGGCGCCGAAGCCGCGCGAGATCTTCCGCCTGAGCGGCGTCTACTTTGACTTCGACAAGTCGACCCTGAAGAAGGAAGGCAAGGACACGCTCGAAACGGCGGTCAAGTACCTCAATGCCAACCCCGGCGCGAAGGTCGAGATCCAGGGCCACACGGACAACATCGGGGCTGACGAGTACAACCGTTCGCTGTCGGACCGTCGCGCCACGGCGGTGATGAAGTATCTGCGCGAGCGCGGCATTGATCCGTCGCGGATGTCGACCAAGGGCTTCGGCGAGAGCCAGCCGGCGGCGGACAACGGCAGCAAGGATGGCCGAGCGCAGAATCGGCGCGTCGTCATCATCGAGCTGTAACGGCGATTGAGGATTGGGAATTCGGATTGCGATCGAGGATCGTGATCGAGGATTCCGACCAACGATTGAGATTCAGGATGGGGGGAGCCTTCGGGCTCCCCTCATTTGTTTACGTGGCCTCATCTTTTGACGAACGCCGCGTGGGTGCTCATCCGACACATATTCGGGCCTTTTTCAGGCTTGCGCATCTAATGATATGGGCCGCATCTTTTCTCCGATCCTTTCCCTCGGGGACATCCCGTCCCCGGCCACCCCAACCGCTGCTCACGACAAGGGGTCTCCCCCGCCGCACGACACGCTCAGGGCACCGAGCGGGCGGACGGAGCGTCACCTGAAGTCCACCAGAACCCGGTACCGCTCATGATGAAGAAACGAGTACTCACGGTGTTGATGGGAATATTTCTCGTCACCGCCCCGGCTTTTGCTCAGCAAAAGACGATTACGGGCCGCGTGACGAGTGACACCGACGCCCCGATGGCGGGCGCGCAGGTGATCGTCAAGGGGACGCGATTCGGTACGCTGACGAATAACGACGGCCTCTACTCCATTCGCGCCGACGTCGGCCAGGTGCTGCAGTTCCGCTTCATCGGCAACGCGCCGGTGGAACGGACGGTCGGCGCCGACAACGTGATTAACGTGCAGTTGAAGAAGGTCGCCACCGGCCTCGACGCGGTGGTCGTGTCGGCCCTCGGCCAGACCAACGTCAAACGCGCCATCGGCACCGCCCAGCAGTCGATCACGGGCGTCGACATCGCGCAGACCAACCGCCAGAACTTCATCAACGCGCTGCAGGGCCGCATCGCGGGTGTCGAAGTGACGAGCAGCTCCGGCGTGCCGGGCGCGTCGACGTCGATCACGATCCGCGGCGTCAGCTCGATCTCGAGCAGCAACCAGCCGCTGATGATCATCGACG
Organism: Gemmatimonadota bacterium; assembly: GCA_031127085.1. Classification (GTDB taxonomy): domain Bacteria; phylum Gemmatimonadota; class Gemmatimonadetes; order Gemmatimonadales; family Gemmatimonadaceae; genus PNKL01. The sequence continues at coordinate 10,146 of JARIEY010000066.1, forward strand.
GCCTGCCGCTCGACAACAAGACGCTCGGCACCGCGCAGCTGGCGGCCGACGCGCCGGGCTCGCAGACGGCGTTCAGCAACCGCGGCGTGGACTTCACGAACCGCGCGTCCGACCTGAACCCCGAGGATATCGAGTCGCTCGTCGTCCTCAAGGGTCCCGAAGCCTCGGCGCTCTACGGCATTGACGCCGCCAACGGCGCCATCGTCATCACGACCAAGCGCGGCAAGCCCGGCACGGGCGGCTTCGAGTACAGCAACTTCTTCCGCATGGACACGCCGGCCGGACAGCCGGAACTGCAGAAGGTGTACAGCGCCATCAACACGTCAGGCAGCCCGATTCTCGGCAGCGCCTCGTACCTGTACTACGGCGCCCCGTATGCGTCGGGGACGAAGCTGTACGACAACGTGGACGGCTTCTTCCGCACGGCGCTCACGCAGAAGCACTCGCTCGCGTTCAGCGGCGCGGCGCCCGACAACCGCATCAACTACCGCATCTCGGTGTCGGCGGACAAGCAGGAAGGCGTGGTCCCCAACACCAACTACAACCGTATCAACCTCACCGGCGCGTCGCAGGCCGTCGTCAACTCGTGGTTGAAGGCCGACCTCACGATGACGTACTCCTACTCGACCAACGACCAGGTGCTCAAGGGCGCCGGCGGCCCGCTGATCGGCCTCCTCGTCTGGCCGCAGGATGACCAGGCGTCGAACTGGCAGACGGCAGCCGGCACGCGCCGCCGCCTCACCACGCTGAGCGACGCGGCCGAAGTCGACAATCCGTACTTCAGCGTCAACAAGAACCAGCTGCAGTCGAAGACCGGCCGCATCATGTCGAACATGGGCCTCACGATTGCGCCGTTCTCCTGGGGCAACCTGAAGACGAACATCGGCGTCGACAACTACACGAACTCCAACTTGATCATGCGGCACCCCGAGAGCGCCACCGGCTACACCTGGGGCGGCATTCTCGACGTGGCCACGGACCTCACGCGCAACATCTCCACGCAGACGCTGCTGAACATCAACAGCCGTCAGCTGTGGCAGGGGATCTCGATCAGCGGCGTGCTGGGCAACGCGGTCAGCGACTACAAGTCGACGACGGAAGCGCAGAACGGCCTGGGCTTCCTCGACCCGAACTTCGTGTCGATCAACAACACGACGTCGCGCACGGCCCGCAACACCATCTCGCAGCGCCGCCTGCTCAGCGTCTTCGGCAGCGCCACGGTGGACTACAACAAGTACCTGTACGTCACCGTCACCGGCCGTAACGACTGGACGTCGACGATTCCCGAGGAGCGCAACTCGTTCTTCTATCCCTCGGTCTCGGGCAGCTTCATCTTCTCCGACGCCTTCCCGTCGATCGGCCAGTACATGACCGGCAAGCTGCGCGCCGGCTACGCCGAGGTCGGCAAGGACGCCCGCCCCTACGCGTACCGCCCGTCGCTGGAAAACAAGACGACGAGCTACGGCGGCTACGGCTACGGCTTCACCGGCCCGAACCTCGCGCTCAAGCCCGAGTTCGCCAAGTCGTATGAAATCGGCACCGAACTGGCCTTCCTCGACGACCGGCTCGGCGTCGATGTGACCTGGTACCGCAAGGAGACCAAGGACCAGATCGTCAACGACATCCGCGGTTCGTACGCCACGGGCTTCATCCTGTTCAACCTGAACGGCGCCGTGACGCGCAACGAAGGGACCGAGATCACGCTGCGCGGCACGCCGTGGATGACCAACGATGTGTCGTGGGACGTGATGGCCAACTTCGACCACTCGTTCGGCCGCGTCCTCGCGCTGCCCAACGCGCTGCCGGAGTCGTACAACTCCGACACGTGGCTCTACGGCAACGTCCGCAACGGTGTGACCGCGGGAAGCAGCACGCGTTCGCTGACCGGCTTCTTCTATCAGCGCAACACGGCCGGCGACCTGCTCATCGACCCGACCACGGGCCTGCCGCTCCGCAACTCGGTCTTCGTGGACCGCGGCTATGACCGTCAGCCCGACCTCACCGTCGGCCTGTCGAACACGCTGCGCTGGAAGAAGCTCACCGTCTCGGCGCTGATTGACATCCGCAAGGGCGGCGACATCCTGAACGCCACGGACCACTACCTCACGGCGCGCGGGCTGACGCCGCGCACGCTGGACCGCAACGAGCCGCGCGTCATCAAGGGCGTGCTCCGCGACGGCAAGGAGAACTCGGCGACGCCGACGATCAACAACATCGTCGTCGTGCCGGCCGTCAACACGAACTACTACGTGTCGATGAGCGAAGAGCTCTTCATTGAGAAGGACATCAACTGGATCCGCCTTAAGGACGTGACGCTCCGCTACCAGTTGCCGGCGTCGTGGTTCGGCGCGCGCAACGCGAGCTTCTACATCACGGGCTCGGATCTCTGGCTCGAAACCAACTACACCGGACTCGACCCGGTCGTCAACGGCAACACCGCCGCGCTCGGCGGATCCGGCGCCGCCGGCATTGACTTCGGCAACTTCCCGATGCCCAAGGGCGTGGCCTTCGGCCTCAAGGTGGGGTTCTAACCATGAATCGCCAAACCAGAACGCCCGGCCGCCACACGATTCTCCCCACGGTGATCACGAAGAATCCCATGAAAAAACTCTTCACAACGGTGATGCTCGCGGGATCTCTTGCGCTGACCGCAAGCTGCAAGGACTTCCTCGACGTCAATACCAATCCGAACGCCCCGCAGGCGGTGTCGGCGAACCTCTACCTGCAGCCCATGCTGCACTGGTGGGTGTCGTCGCCGCAGTGGGACGGCCGCTTCGTCATGCGGTACACCCAGCAGATGATGTTTGTGAGCACCAGTCCGACCACGTGGGACCGCATGGGCTACGACCCGGGCTCGGATAACGGCGCGCAGCAGTGGCGCGATGTGTACTGGTCGCTGGGCCAGAACCTCAAGGACATGATGACGCAGGCCGAGGCCGAGCAGCGATGGGACGTGCTGGGCGTCGGCTACATCCTGAAGGGGTGGGGCTGGATGGTGCTGACCGACCTCCACGGCGAGATCATCGTCAAGGAAGCGATCGACCAGACCAAGTTCTACTTCAACTACGACTCGCAGGAGTATGCGTATCAGGAGACGCTGCGCCTGTACGACGAGGCCATCAAGTATCTGTCCAAGACCGACGGGGCGGTGAATGCCGCGTACCTCGGCAAGTCGGACAAGATCTTTGCTGGTGATCGGACCAAGTGGCTGAAGGTGGCGTACGGCCTCAAGGCCATCGCGCTCAACCACTTCTCCAACAAGTCGACCTACAAGCCAGCCGACGTGATCGCCGCCGTGGACGCCTCGCTGGCGAGCAACGCGGATGACGCGCTGCTCGCTTTCCCGGCGCTCGTGAACGACGACCGCAACTTCTACGGCCCGACGCGCGGCAACCTGCCGTCGTACCGCCAGACGCAGTTCGTGGTTGGCCTAATGAACGGGACGCAGTGGGACGGCGCGGTGGACCCGCGCATGAGCCGCATGCTCTCGCCGTCGCCCGATGGGGTGTACCGCGGCCTCGATCCGGCGCTCGGCACCAACGGCGCCCTGTCCACGACGCAGCGGCCGAACAACGTGTGGGGGTACGCCACCTCGCCCGCGGCCGGCACGCCGACCCGCTATTTCTTTGACGACAAATCGAAGTTCCCGGCCATCACGTATGCGCAGCTCCAGTTTGTGAAGGCCGAAGCGGCGTACAAGATGGGCGATAAGGCGACGGCGCTGACCGCGTTCAAGAATGGCATCGCGGCGCACTTCGACTTCGTGAACTCCCGCAACCTCGATGCCGCCGGCACGCCGCTGCAGATCACGGCGGCGGAAAAGGCCGCGTATCTGGCCGACCCGCGTGTCGTGCCGGCCACGTCTGCGGGGTTGACCCTGACTCACATCATGACGCAGAAGTACATCGCGCAGTGGGGCTGGGGGCACAACGAGGTGTGGATGGACATGCGCCGGTACCACTACACGGACATCGACCCGGCGAGCGGCCGGCAGGTCTTCCCCGGCTTCGTGCCGCCGAGCACGACGCTCTACGGCGACAACGCGGGCAAGCTCGTGCAACGCATCCGCCCGCGCTACAACTCCGAGTACGTGTGGAACCTCGCCTCGCTCAAGACGATCGGCGGCGATGCCGCGGATTATCACACCAAGCCGCTTTGGATCACTCAACCGTAACGGACAATGAAAAAACTCGCATCCCTT
>JARIEY010000067.1 GCA_031127085.1 Gemmatimonadota bacterium
GACAGCGCCGCGTTCCATATGACGGCGGCGGCCATTCGCCTCAGCCGCCACGTGAACGCCGTGTCGCGGATGCACGGCGTGGTCACGCGGCGCCTGTGGGCGCCGCTCTGGCCAGGACGCCGCGACGCCGATCTCCCCATCACGCACGTCACCAACGGGGTGCATCTGGCCACGTGGATGAGCAACAGCATCATGAAGCTGCTCGACGCGCAGCTTGGCCCCGGCTGGGGCGCCGCGCTCGACGACGCGGGGCAGTGGGACCGCGTGTTGACGCTCGATGCCGCGGCGCTCTGGGAAGTGCATCGCAAGCTCAAGCGCACGCTCCTGGTGCATATGCGCGAGCAGGCGCGGCATCTGTTCTCGCAGCACGCGCGTGACGCCGCGCAGTTGGTGGGCACCGGCGTGCTGTTGGACCCCGAGGCGCTCACCATCTGCTTCGCGCGCCGCTTCGCCACGTACAAGCGCGCCAATCTCATCTTTCACGACGTCGAGCGGCTGCTGCGCATCGTGAGCAGTGCGTCGCGTCCGGTGCAGATCATCTTTGCCGGCAAGGCGCACCCGGCCGATATCCCCGGCAAGCAGATGCTGCAGGAGATCTACCAGTCCACGCGCGACCCGCGCTTCGAAGGGCGCATCGCGTTCGTGGAAGACTACGATATGCATCTCTCGCACGTGCTGGTGCAGGGGGCCGATGTCTGGCTGAACGTGCCGCGCATCCCGATGGAAGCGTCGGGGACCAGCGGAATGAAAGCCGCACTCAACGGCGTGCCGCAGCTCAGCACGATGGACGGCTGGTGGGAGGAGGGCTTCAACGGGCACAATGGCTGGGCGATTGCCGCGCAACCAGGCGAGAACACCGTCGAAGAAGACGCGGCGGCAGCCGACCAGCTCTACGACTTGCTCGAGACCGCCGTCGTCCCGACGTTCTATACGCGCGACGCCAACGGCCTGCCGCAACGCTGGATCCACATGATGCGGCACGCACTGCGCGCGGCCGCGGCCCGATTTACGTCGCGCCGCATGCTGGTGGAGTACGTGCGCGACTACTACGTCCCCAGCATGACGGGAGACGCGGCGCCCGACGAGGCGCCCACGGGGTAGGGCGCCGTCGCTCTGCACAAACGCCGCCCGTGCCGTTTGCTCCGACGCACGTAGCCCCTTGCCCTAAGCGGCTCCCTCGAGCGTCGTGGGTGAAGTGCCGATACTCCATTTACCGTCTCGCGCGTATGGTAGGGACCACGGGACAGGCTGTTCACGAAGTGTCACTCGTCTGCTTCGCACGCTGTCGTTCCGGGCACCGCACGTCCGGATAAGGAACGGTCCTCGTGATCGCACTGGACCCGTTGGTTTCGTCGAAGGAAGAACAACCCGTCGCACGCCAGCTTCGCGATGCCGCCGAGCCGACCACCGTACGGCGCGCCGTCGAACCCACCGTCATTCCGCTGCTTCCCTCACGCCGCCTCGGACGGCGCGTGCGACGCGCGGCCCCCGAGCGTCCGGCCGCAGAGTCCACGGCGCCGCGTCGCGCCATCGTCCATCTCACGGCGGAGTATCACGGCTACGCGCGTACCGGCGGCCTCGCCGAGGCCGTCGCTGGGCTCGCCGCGTCGCAGGTGCGTGCCGGCGAGCGGGTCTACGTCTTCGTGCCGCTCTATGCGAGTGTGCGCGAAGCCGCCACGCAGCTGGTGCCGCTGTCGCCGCCGCATCCCATCACACAGGGCGCGCGCACGGAGCAGGTCCGGTTCTTCCGCGACGCCAACCGCAGCCCGGGGCCGGTCGTCGTCTTCATCGACGCGCCGGGGTGCTTTGACCGCCCCGGTCTGTACGGCGACGCTCGCGGGGACTATCCCGACAACCATCTCCGCTTCGCGCTCTTCGCGCGCGCCGCACTGCACGGCGTAGCCACGTTGGTGCCCGGGCCGTTTCTCCTGCACGCGCACGACTGGCACGCGGCGCTCGCGCCTGTGTATATGCGCACGCACCCTGAGGTCGCGCCGCACTTTGCCGCGATGCCCACTGTGGTGTCCATTCACAACGCGGGTTATCAGGGGCACTTCGGCGCGGAGGCGATGCCCGATCTCGCGCTCGCCCCCGAGTTGTGGCATATGGACCGTATGGAGTGGTACGGACGGCTCAACCTGCTCAAGGGCGGGCTGGTCTTCTGCGACGCCGCCGTCACCGTGAGCCCGGCCCACGCCGCCGAGCTGTGCACCGCCGAGGGCGGCTTTGGCCTGCACGACACCTTCCGCGCGCTGGGCCCGCGGCTGGTCGGCATCTGCAACGGCATCGAGCAGCGGCACTGGGATCCGCGCGCCGATGCACAGATCGCCGCGCCGTACTCGACGGACGATCTCGCGGGCAAGACCGTGTGCAAGGACGCGCTGCAGCGCGCCTTCGCGCTGCCGCGCCGCCCCGACGTGCCGGTCATCGGGATGTCATCGCGCTTGGCCGGGCAGAAGGGATTCGACATCGTGCTGCGCAGCGCGACGCTGCGTGACGGTGACGCGCAACTCATCATCATTGGCGAAGGCGAAGCGCACATCCGCGATGCGGTGGCAGCGTTGGCCGCCGAGCATCCCGCGCGCGTGGCCTGTTGCTTCACCTTTACCGACCGACTGGAACATCAGTTGATGGCCGGCGCCGATATGGTGCTGATGCCGTCGCTGTACGAACCGTGCGGGCTCACGCAGATGCACGCGCAGCGCTACGGCGCGCCGGTGGTGGGACGTCGCGTGGGCGGCATCGGCGATACCGTGAGCGACGGCGACACTGGCTTCCTGTTCGACGCGTTTGATGCGACGTCGCTCGATGTGGCGCTCCAGCGCGCGTTGGCGCTCTACACCGATCGTGACGCCTGGCAGGCGATGATGCGTCGCGCGATGGCCCGTGAATTCGGCTGGGACCACTCGATGATCGACTACGCCGAGGTGTACCGCGTGGCCGAACACGGGGCAGGCACCGCGCGCGGCGCGATGGTGTAAGCTGAAGCCTGTCAGGGATTTGCACGGTGAAGCCCTACGCCTAACCAGCGTTGACCCTACTGCTTCTGACTGCACAGTTCAGCATTTATTCATACAGCGTGACGCTCGTGCTTGGCGCGGGCCCCCTAAGCGTACCGCGAGCTGATTCTGGAGCTTGCAATGCTGACTTTTGCGGAACTTGTTGCCCTGGACGGCGAGCTGCAGCAGACGCCGACCCTGACGCTATATCTCGACGGCCGCAGCGAAAATCCGGCGTGGCGCACGGCATGGCGCCGATCGCTGAAGCAGGAGGAGGGCCGCCTGAGGCGCGCGCTGGTTGACGCGCCGCACGACGAGCGCGAGACCTTCTCGCGCAACATCGAGGCGCTCGAGACGTACCTCGCGCACCGGCGCGGCGCGATTGACGCGCCGGGCTGGCTGGGCGTGGTGGCCGACGGGCAGGTGCGTCTCGATGCGCCGCTGCGCGCGGTGACGCCAACCATCGGGTCGTGGCGCGACGGCGTGGCGCTGGCCCCCTTCCTGTGCGCTGCCGAAGCCGCTGGGCGTGCGTGGGTCGTAGTCGTCGACAGCCGCGCGGCGCGCATTTTCCACTGCGACGATGACGGCGTACGGCGCGTGGATACCGTGCGCACCCTCACGCATCCCGACACGGGTGAAGGAATGGGTGCGGCGCGTCGCGCCACATTCCATCAGGGCACGCGCGGGGGCGTGGGGCGCGACGCCGCGGAGCGTGAGCGGCGCGAGGCGCGCTCGCGCATGCTGCGCACGCTGGCCGCGCACCTGAAGGCGCTCACCCCGGCGCTGCCGGTCTTTGTCGGTGGAACGCCGCAACTGCTCGCCGAGGCGGTGCAGGCGATGGCGCACGAAGGGGTGTTGCAGGTCAGCGAAGCGCCGATCCTCGGCGCGCGGGCCCGTGTCAACGAAATTTCGCGCGCCGTGCGCGATGGACTGGTGGTGCTGCGCCGGCACGAAGAGCAGGAACTCGTGGCGGAACTGCTGCGCCGGTTCGCCGACGACGCGCTGGCGGCTGCCGGCGCCGCCATCACGGGCCGAGCGCTTGACGAGCGCGCGGTGCACACGCTGGTGATGAGCAGTTCGTTCGTGGCCCTGCAGCCCGAGGTGGCCGAGGTCTTCGTGCGCGCGGCCATCGCCCAGGATGCGCGGATTCAGGTGGTGTCTGGCGATGCCGCGCGTTCGCTCGAAGAGTTGGGAGGCGTTGGCGTGCTGATGCGCTTCTCGCCGTTCAAGCTGGCCACCGAGCGCGAAGGGGAACTCGCGGGCGTCTAGGCGGCGCGGAGCGCGACCCAATGGCGCGCGAGCGCCACGCCAGAGTAGGCGGCCAGCACGGAGAGCAGCACGCTCAGCGTCACGTACGCGGCGGCGCGTCCCAGCGCCCCTTCCTCGGCGAGCGCGACGGTCTCGAGCGAGAAGGTCGAGAAGGTGGTGTACCCGCCGCACAGTCCCGTGGTCAGCAACGCACGGAGCTCGGCGCTCACGCCCGCGCTTTCGAACGTCCACGTGGCGAGAAAACCGACGAGCAGACTCCCCGAGATGTTCACGAGCAGCGTGGCCACCGGGAACGAGCTCGCCGCGCGCTGCTCAATCCAGGCGGAGAGCAGGAAGCGGGCGACTCCACCCACGGCGCTCCCGAGGGCGACGGCGAAAATCAGGCGCATGGCGCAAAATGCGCAGCGGCCCGCACGGAGGGAAGGCGGACTCAAGTTTTCGCGCGACCTGCCGAAACCCATCGATAGGCGTCGCGTCGTCGCGGTCCGGAGCCCTGGATTTGGCACAATTCATCAAGTCCCGCCGTGACGCCGACGATACTGACCCAAGAGTGCCCCCAACCGGGAAACCGCATGAGCGACGTCCAAGCCGTTCGAAAGCCGACGATTGTGGTGGTGGATGACGAAGCCGCCATTCGCAACGCGATGACGCGCTTTTTTGAGCGGCGCGGCTGGCGGTGCATCCAGGCCGCGGACGGTGGTGAGGCAGAAGCCGTGTTGTTCACAGAGGGGACGCGCACCGAGGTGGATGTGGTGCTCTGCGATGTGCGGCTCCCCATCAAGACCGGACTGGAGCTTTTTCAGCGGGCCACCGCCGAGCGTCCGGACCTCGCCGGTCGCTGGGTGCTCTCGTCCGGCGACACCGAAGGGGTGGATGTCACCTGCCCCGTGCTTGCCAAGCCGTTCCCCTTGGCGGAAGTTGCGAGTATGGCGGACGCGATTCTCAGCCGTAACTTGGCCGCCTGACATTCGGCGGCTGGGCGCACCGGCGCCCGGCTGAGGGACGGGAGCAGCGCGATGGACCTTTCTTCGGCGGCATTCCTCGATGGCGCGCCCATTCCGGCGCGCCACACCTGTGATGGGGACAATACCTCACCGCCGCTTGCGTGGAGCGGAGTGCCCGCTGGCACCCAAAGCTTCGCGTTGATCGTCGACGATCCCGACGCGCCGGTTCCGGCGCGCCCGCTGCGCGTCTGGGTGCACTGGGTGCTGTACAACATTCCCGCGCACCTCGCGGCGTTGCCCGAGGGCGGCGCGCGGTCGCCCGTTCCGTCGGGCGCGCGCGAAGGGTTGCACGACGGCGGTGAACCAGGGTACGACGGCCCGTGCCCGCCCATCGGCCGGCATCGGTACTTTCACACGCTGTACGCGCTCGATGCGCTGCTCCCTGACTTGGGCGCCAATGCCCAGAAACAGGATGTGCTGTTGGCAATGGAAGGGCACGTGCTGGCCACGGCCGTGCTGATGGGGACCTACCAGCACTAGCGGCGGTCCGCGCACCGCGCACCGCGCACCGCGCGTCGCGCGCCGCGCACCGCGCGATGGGAGCGCCGTCCCCGCGCCGAAGTTGCGGTGAATCAGGGCGAGGGCCAGCACCGTAGTGTACGTATCCCTCTTCAGGATCTGCCTGTGCGCGCGCTTGTGAAGTTCTTCGTGATGGGGCTGGTTGGTCTGGCGGCCCTCATTGCCATTGGCTTCGTGCTGATCACTCTCGGGCTGCCGGTGATGGCGGCGCTCGTCGCGCTGACGGTGCCGATTGTCGCGGTCCTCGCCATCGTGGGGATTCCGGTCTTTCTGGTGGCGGTGCTCGCCGCCGTGCTGCTCGCGCTGGTCTTTGGCGTGCTGGGCGCGGTGCTGGCCATTGGTTTTGCGGTGGTGAAGCTGTTGTCGGTGGTGGTGCTGCCCATCGCCCTCGTGGGCTGGTTGCTGAGCGCGCTGCTGGCTGCCAGGGACAAGCGAGCGGCCGCCGAGTAGCGCGGGCAATTCCCTCAGCGGATACCTGACGGGGCCGTGGCGAAAATCGCCATTGGCCCCGTTCATGTGTGCGCTACATTGCAACGGAGAGCCCCGACGGCGGAGCCCGGTGGACGGTGTGTCCCACACAGAGGCGGCCAATGGTTCTCGAGACGGCGTTCGCGCCCGCGGAGCGCGATACCTCGGAGCAGGTTCTCGCGCAGCATCAGCGACTGGCGGCGCTGCCGTTCGTGCAGGAGTTCCTGAACGCCATGCCACATATGACGGTCGTGCTCAACGGCCGTCGGCAGATTGTTTTTGCCAACCGCATCTTCGCGCGCCTGCTGGGATTCCGCACCGAGAACTCATTGCTCGGCGCAGCGGAGTCGGGCGCGGTAGAGTCGTTTGTGGCGCGCGTGCTCGGCATGCGCCCCGGCGAGGCGGTGGGGTGCATCCGTTCGCACCTCACGGAGGGCGGGTGCGGCACGACGGTGTATTGCCGCAGCTGCGGGTTCGTGCGCTCCATTCTGAACAGTCAGGCGCTGGGCGGCGAAGATGTGCAGGACGGCGTGCTCGTGCGTCGCGACTCGTCGGACGGTGCGGCCGAGTCCATTGACCTGCGCGTGTGGGCGCGCCCCATCGACGTGGAGGGGGAGTCGTTCACCATCTTCTCGCTGGTCGACATCAGCGCGGACACACGGCGTGATGCGCTGGAGCGGATCTTCTTCCACGACGTGCTGAACACGGCGAGTGGGCTGCGCGGACTCGCGGAGCTCCTGGCCAACGAAGAGGCATACGCCCCGAACCTGCGCGAGACGGCCGAGATGCTCGTGGAGTCGACTGACCACCTCGTTGATGAGATCAATGCGCAGCGCATGCTGTCGGCGGCCGAGTCGGGGGAACTGCAGGTCAAATCGGAGCTCGTGCGCGCCCGCGTGCAACTGGAGCAGATGCAACATCATTTTGCCAGTGGTCCTCCGGCCGCGGGCAAGACGCTGCGGATCGACGGCGCAATGCGCGACTTCGTTTTCACCTCGGATCCCACGCTGATCCGGCGCGTGTTGACCAATCTGGTGAAGAATGCACTCGAGGCATCGGCGCCCGGTGACGAGGTCGTGTTGTCGTGCGGGAGCGATGCCGAAGCGCACGCCGTGTGGTTCTCGGTGCGCAATGCCGGTGTGATGCCCGAGGAGGTGCAACGGCGGGTGTTCACGCGTTCGTTCTCCACCAAGGGGCGCGGGCGCGGTTTGGGAACCTACAGCATCCAGTTGTTGAGCGAGCGCTATCTGCAGGGGCGCGCGTCGTTCGCCTCATCGGCGCCCGCGGGGACGACGTTCACGGTGCGGTACCCGCGCTTTCTGAGCTGAGCGTGGGACAAGATGTCCCGCGACGCCTGCTTGACAAGTTCGCGGCGTGACGGAGAACGTTGCTGATCGGTGACGCGAGGGCGCGGCCGAAACATTCTCACAGGGACGTCTTATGGACGCGGTGCACGTTCTCCTCGTCGACGACCACGACTTCACGCGGGCGCTGCACAAGAAAGTGCTGACCGATCTCGGCGTGCAGGCCATCACCGAGGCGCGCGACGGCAACGAAGCACTGGCCGCGGCGCGTGCGCGTCGCCCCGATATTGTCATCACCGATCTCAGCATGCCCGGGATGGACGGGATGACGTTCGTGAACCATCTGGCGCAGGAGCGGCTGGCCGATTCCGTGGTGATCGCGTCGGGGCTCGCGCCCGGCGTGCTGAAGGCGGTGGAGGCGATGGCCGTGGCGCAGGGGCTGCGTGTGCTTGGCGCCATTGAGAAACCGCTGCGCAAGGATGCGCTGGCCAGCATGCTGTATCTGCACGCACATCCCGCGGATATCGGCGTGTCGGGAGTGCTGCCGCTCGATGCCGCGGCGGTGGAGCGAGCGGTGGAGCTTGGGCAGTTCAAGGCCTGGTTTTCGCCGGTGCTCGACGTGTCGCTGATGCGGGTGGTGGCGGCCGACGTGGTGCCGCGGTGGGAGTCACCCGAGCGCGGCGTTCTCATGGGTGACGCGGAACTCGCGCCGGTACTGGCGTTGCCCGCGGCGGCGGCGGTGGAGCGCTCGATTGTGCAGGGTGCGCTGAGCGCGGGCGGTTTATGGCGGCAGATGGGGTGGGATGGCGTGGTGACGTTGCCGCCGGGGATGGCGTTCGTGAGTGATCAATCGCTGTGGAACGACATGCCGCTGATGATCCGGAAGCACGGCGCGAGCGGGTCCGTGGCGTTGGCGCTCGACGCGTCGTTGCTGGTGCGTGACGCTGCGCGCGGCGCTCTCGCGGCCGCCCGTGCGCTGATGGACGGTTACCACGTGGATGTGCGGCTGCACGAGGTGGCCGACTGCGATGCGTTGATGCACGTGGCCGCGTGCAGCGTGGTGACGTGTCCTGCGGCGTGGGTGGTCGCGGAGGGCGCTGCCGCGGAGCGAGCGGCGCTGCGCCGCGTGCAGGATTTTGCCGCCAGAATGGGGGCTGAGCTCGGCGTCAGCGGTGTGGATGACGCGACGTTGCTGGGCCGGCTCGCGTCGGCCGGGGTGCGGCGCGCGCAGGGGAGCGCGGTCGGTCGGAGCGCGACGGCGGCGGAAACGTACGACACGCATTTGGCGCGGCGGTAGCCGCGCGTTGTCGCGGTGCCGCGTGGCCGTGTGGCCACGCGGTTGTGTGCCGTCAGGGCGTGCTGGGCAGGCGCACGCCCGCAAACCGTCCGCTGTCCGGGTACCGCCCCTCGTTGACAAACGTGCCCGTGAATCGGTCGCCGGCGACCGTGACGCGATAGTGCTGGACGGTTTCCAGCCCCGTGTCGCGCGAGAGCAGCAGCGTCGTGCCGTCGAAGGTTCCGGTGACGGCGCCGCGCGAGTTGTCCGGCGTCCGCATGGTGCCGCTGACCTGGCTGCCGGCCTGGCGCAGCGAGAGCGTGGTCTGGTCGCGTCCCGAGAACGTCACGGACCACGTGCCCGTGACGCTGGGAGCTATCGCCGGCGCACGGATGCCGTCGAACGCGCCCTGGCCCGGGTAGCGCCCTTCGTTTGCATACCTTCCCGTGAAGCGGTCGCCGTCGACCGTGAGGCGATATCGCTGGATCGTCTCCAATCCCGTGTCGCGCGAGAGCAGGAGCGTCGTGCCGTCGACCATGCCCGTGACGCCGCCGCGGGAGTTGTCGGGGGCGCGGAGCGTACCGGTGACGGTGGGGCCGGACTGGCGCAGCTCCAGCGGCGTGCGCGCGCCGCCGTCGAACGACACGGCCCACGTACCCGAGAGGTCGGCGTGCGGCGCCGGCGATGTCGCGCCGCCGCCGCTGGCGCCCGAGGCACCGAGCGCGTTCCACGCGGCGGTCTCACGCGCGATGTCGAAGCGCGTGACGGGCGAGAATCCGCGCGCGGTGGCCGTGATCGATTCGCCCGCGTGCACGAGGACGGTTGCGCCGGTTGCCTTGGACCGGAACTCCACGGTGCCCTCGAACACCTGCACGGTGGATGCAAGCGGCGAGGTGGAGAGCGCCAGCGTGGTCCCCTTGATGCCGGTGACCGCCTGGTTCAGGTCGATCTCCATCGTACCGTCCTTCATCATCTTCCGGACGTTCGTCCAAATGTTGCCGGCAGCCAGCGCGACCTTGGACATCTTCTCCGGCGGCGTGACGACGATGACTTCGGACTGGGGCCTGAGAATGAAGGTGGACATGTCGGCGAGCGACAGGATGGCCGTCGACTCGTCGTCCGTCTTGATGTGGTCCTCGGTGCACAGTTCCGTGTCGAGCTTGGCGGTGATCCACGCGTCTGGGCGAGCATCCGGTCGAACGCTCACCTGTCCGGTGAGGCCGGAGAAATGCGCCCCTGAATATCCCGTGCCGGAGCGGCAGCGCTTCGCGACCGGGGGAGCCGGCGTCGGCTGCAGCAGCGGGGGCGGCATGGGGACCGGCTTGCCGGTGGAGACGGTGCCGTCGACGAAGAAGCCGAACCGGTCCGGATTCCAGCCGAGGATGCCAACGTGGACGGCCATGGCGCCGGGGTTGCGCCGCGGATCCCAGGTCACGGTGAACGACTTGCTGCCGCCGCCGACGGGGATGGATCCCGTCTCTTTCAACAGCGGGGTGTCGTCGCTTCCGGTGGTCACGGTCACGTCGTACTTGTAGTCCTCATACGACACGCCGGCGATGCCCTTGATGCTGATGGTCACCGGCACGGCGCCCGTGCCGCTGGTGGCGGCGGTGAACCCCGTGCCGTTGCTGCGCCATCCCTCGCGCAGTTCCGTCGTAAAGCCCGTGGTGTTGCCGACGCTCACGCGCAGTTCGGCGGAGCGGGCCTTGTACTCCGCGACGCCCTGCGCGTGGGCGGCGCGTGCGCCGGCGACGGGCAAGGCGCCGAGGAGAAGCGCGGCGATGGCCGCGGCAAGCGGGCGGGTGACATTGGCGTGCATGACGGGGCCCCGGGCGAAGAGCAGGGGGTGCGCGTTCAGGCGATGGGGGCCGCGCGACGAAAATGCGGCCGTCATCACGCCGACGTCAAACGCCGGCGTCAAACGCCGACGTCAAACGCCGACGAGGGGGTGCTTTCGCACGCGGGCCGCTCGTGGCTCAGCCTGGAGAATACCCGGCAAGGGATGGGACGTAGCGCAGTCCGGTAGCGCACCTGTATGGATTTGCGGCGGATCGCGTAGCCCAGGAGAAACGAACGAGCGGGGTGGCCACTCGTGGCTGCCTCATTTGTTCATTTCCTGCCCATTTGCGAGATCATCTACACATGCTGAAGGGCAAGCTTCCACATGCCGCGGTCGTCTTCGGGGTGCGGCACCACGGCGGCGCTCGGCAGCCAGCAGCGGGTCGCCGCGGCGGCCGCGTCGTGCGAGATTACCAGCTATGAATGACGAAAAGTGGGTGCACGCCGGCCGGCGTGCGCTGCGGCTGATATGTGCGCTGATGGTCCTGTGGGTGGCGAGTGCCCACTCTTTGGCGGGTCAACCGGTAGGTCCGTCGGTAGGGCCGGTGGCGTCATTGGGCGAGCCGCTGGCGGTGTACCTGGACTGCCGCGCGTCGTGCGACTTCAACCTGATTCGTACCGAGATCACGTTTGTGAACTGGGTGCGCGATCGTGAGGTTGCCAACGTGCATGTGCTGCTCACGAGCCAGCGTGCCGGTGCGGGCGGTGAGCATTTCACGGCGGCGTTCCTCGGCGACGGGGCGCTGGCGGGGCGCGGTGACACGCTGACTTTCACCACGAACCCAACGACCACGGGCGACGAGTTGCGGCGCGGCGTCACGCGCATGCTGGCGCTCGGGCTGGTGCAGTTTGTGGCGCGTACGCCGAACGGTCAGACGCTGCGCGTGGTGCCCGGCGAGACCGCGCGGGCCGGCGACGCGCGGCCCGTGCCGACGCGCGATCCGTGGAACGCGTGGGTCTTCGGGGTGAGCCTCGGCGGTTCGACGGACGGTGAGCGCAGCTACAAGAGCCAGTCGCTGAATACGCGGTGGTCGGCCAACCGGGTGACGGAAGCGTGGAAGACCAGCTTCAACTACTCGTATTCGTATCGCGGCGTGACGGTGGCGGTGCAGGATCTCGACAGCACCGGTGCGGTGCTGTCGGAGGAGACGTTTCGGAATCGGCAGCGTGACTGGTCTGGCGCGCTGTCACAGGTGATGAGCGTGACCGACCACTGGTCGGTGGGCGGCGACGCGGAGGTGGCGTCGCAGACGTACCGCAATCAGGATCTGCGCATGGCACTGCGCGCCGCGGTGGAATACAACTACTTCCCGTACGCCGAGGCGACGCGGCGGGAGTTGGTCTTTCGGTACGGTGCCGGCGTGACGAGTTACCGGTATGCCGACACGACGATCTTCGACCAGATGCGCGAAACCTTGCCGAGCCATTTCGTGCAGATCGAGTATCGCACCAGGGAGCCGTGGGGCAGCGCCAACGTGGACATGCAGCACCGGAACTTCCTGACGGATGCGTCGAAGCGCACGACCGAGATCAATGTCGGCTTCAACGTGCGGCTGTTCCGCGGCTTCGGCATCAATGCCAACGGCGGGTACGAGTGGATCCGCGATCAGGTGTATCTGCCTCGCGGTGAGCAGGATGCGGTGGACGTGCTGCTGCGGCGTCGTGCGTTGTTGAGCGGGTTCCAGTACCAGATGCGCATGGGGCTCAGCTACACGTTTGGTTCGATCTATAACAACGTGGTGAATCCGCGGTTTTAGGGGATGCGGGGTGGGTGCGGGGCGAGTGCAGTCGAACTGGATGCGCGAGCTGGAGGCGAGTGCTTGTCTGTGGGGTGTCCGCGAACTATTCTTGATAACTGTCCGCGAAAGCGGCGGACGGGACGTAGCGCAGTCCGGTAGCGCACCTGAATGGGGTTCAGGGGGTCGCGGGTTCGAATCCCGCCGTCCCGATTCTGGCGAAGCTATATGTGCTAAAAGAGGGAATGAGCGCCCAGCGAGTTGATCGCTGGGCGCTCTTGTCTGCCTGCGGGAACCTGCGGGAGGAAGGGTTGCCGGCCCCGGGGTTACAGGCCAAGTCGCTTCGTGAGATCGGCCGACGTCCGCTGCACGGAGGCGTCGCATCGCTCGAGCATCTGCTGATCGCCGCCGTCTGCGCGAACGGCGGAGAGCACATCGGCGAGGGCCTCGCGGACGTTGGTAACGACGCCAGCGGCGAGTTCGACTGCCCGATCACGGGGCAGGCGAAACTCCCTCGCTGCCACTGCCACGCTTGCTGTCGTGAGAGCCTGCGGCAGCGTCGTGCCACCGAACGAGAGTGCGAGCGTCTTGTCGAGGTGTTCGTAGGCGGCCGTCACGACCACATCATATGCGGGAGAGAGCCGCACCTGATCGGGCGCCACGTAGACGACGCTCAGGTTCTTGGCGTGCCCGTCGTAGTTTCCCATCGCGGCGTTCGCGACGGCCCAACGGTAGAGGTTCTCGCGATCCTCCAGCGGGTTGGCGCTCCAGCGTTCCAGGATCGCAACGAGCTCTTGATACGTGGGCGCTCCCATTCCCGCGTACTTCGCGCGTGACGCGCGCCCGGTGACCTGACAGCCATCCTCTGCGTGCAATCGACGAACGTGCCCGTCGTCGCGAACCTCCCGGTCGAAGCGAGCAGTCTCATGGCAGTCACTCGCGACGGCGCAGCGCGAACTGCTCGCGGTCGGGACGCCGGCCGCCTGCATGAGTCGCATGCCAACGAGCTCCGCCTCCAGCACGCCGGGGAAATTGTTGTCGGCGCGTTTGACCACAACCGTAGTGGGCGCACCGTTCCTGGGCAGCTGGTACTCAGGGGCGACTCCTCCCACCGGGGGCATTCTCCACAGGGCGAGTTTCGGTTGCGCGCCTGAGAGGGACGTACGACCGACTGCCTGTCGCAGTTGACCGGCCGCGCCGGTGAACGCGGCGTGCATGGTTGCGGCGACACACGGTTCGTGCGAGGCCTTCTCAGGAGGCTCCACCCCTTCAGGCCACAGGTGGAGTGCGCCGGCGCAGTCCCCGGCGACGACTCCGAGAAGCCCGACCGTGTCGCTCACATCGTGTTTGGTGGCCTGTCCGAGCGCTCGTCTGAGATTCCCCTCAGGCAGCAGGTTCTCGAATACCGCTTCAGCATCCGGGCCGACGTACGGGCGCGTGCGCACTGGACATCGCACGCCCACCGCATAGCGGCGATCTCCATCGGCCACGACGTCGGCATCATACGTAAATCGTACCTCACCATTCAACGCGGTGTCGAGTACACCCACGCGACGGTCGTCGCGCCAGACCACGAGCTTCGTCATTCGTCGGTGCTCCCGAGGTACTCCTGGAGCGAACGCGTGTGATCACGTGGGACGAGCACGACGTCGAATCCAAGATCCGCCAGCACGCCGAGGGTCAGATTCAGTTGGGATCCGCCGGTGCCTCTCTCGAGGTCCCCCAACATGGTGAGGCTTACGCCCAGGCGTCGTGCCGCCGCATCTTGGCGTCCGAGCTGTTGTGCGCGGGCGAGTCGCACAACGTCTCCGACGT
>JARIEY010000068.1 GCA_031127085.1 Gemmatimonadota bacterium
TGGCTTACTTACCCCCAGCCTTCGGCTTCTTGGTGCCGTACTTGGAGCGGCTCTTGTTGCGGCCGTTCACGCCCGAGGCGTCGAGCTTGCCGCGCACGATGTGGTAGCGGACGCCCGGAAGATCCTTCACGCGGCCGCCGCGGATGAGCACGATGGAGTGCTCCTGCAGGTTGTGGCCTTCGCCGGGGATGTAGGCGGTGACTTCGAAGCCGTTGGTGAGGCGGACACGCGCCACCTTGCGGAGGGCGGAGTTCGGCTTCTTCGGGGTGGTCGTGTACACGCGGGTGCACACGCCACGCTTGAACGGATTCTCCTTCAGAGCCGGAGCCTTCGCCTTGCGGGCGACGTCACGGCGGCTCTGCCGGACGAGTTGGTTAATCGTCGGCATCGTATCCTGATGCTGTTCGTGAACCTGATTCTACGTGGATCACCCGGGATGGGTGGCACGGAACAGAGCCTTAAGTAATAGCGGAACGGGGCTCCAGGGTCAATGGGAAGGTGACAGACGGGAGATGGCGGACGGCGGATGTCAGACGGCAGATGAAGCGCGCAGGGGACGGGGCGACACCCGGGCTCCGCCGCGCGCCCAGTCCTCCCGTCCCACGCCAGCCCTCAACCCCGTTCCCCGCCCCGGCCCACGGCCCCGCCCCCGTCCCCTGCTCCCGCTTCGGTCTACGGTCTGTTGTTTCTCTGTTGTTTCTCTGTTGTTTCTCTGTTCCTTCTAGAAACTCTCTGCCGGTAGCTGGTCGCGGGCCTTCACCGCGGCCTCGAACTCGCCGCAGAGATGCGAAATCGAGTTCGCGTAGTAGCTCACCAGCTCGCGCCCCTTCGGGAGGATCAGGAAGCCATCCCCGGCACGCGCCACGACGCGGCGCATACGGAGCATCCGGTAGGCGCGGTCCCACGACTCCTCCACGCGGGCGTCGGCGCGAAGCACCCGCGCACCGCGCTCCACCAGCACGTCGCGCAATTCCGCCATGCGCAGCAGGAGCTTTTCGCGCGGCACGAAATCGGCCTCGAACGTCTGGAGCGCCGCACAGGCCAGCGGCACCGGCGTGACGGGAATGATGGCGCCGATGCGCATCATCACGCGGTCGCAAAACTGCTGCACCGCGCCAAGCCGTTCCGCCCGCGCGCGCTCGAACAAGGGCGCGCCGTCGCCGGCGAGTTCGTCGAGCCACGGCTTCACGGCAATCGGCTCGCCAATCACCACCGCCGCGCGACCGTAGCGCTTCCAGCGGCGCGACACCAGGCGCCCGGCATTCCACCCGGTGTAGTGCAGCACCTCAGCGAGCTGCGACAATCGCCCCGACCGACCACCGCCGTCGGAAGCCCGCAGCTCACGAAGCAGCGTCCGGTCCTCGAGCACGCGATCGTAGTTGAGCGCCACGGGGACGACGTGCAGCCGCTCCGCAAAGCCGGGTTCGCGCGCGACGCCGAGCACGTAGTCGAGCAGCCCCACCTTGGCCGGGCGCAGGTGCCCGTCGCGCGTCAGCCCGCCCTCGGGGAAAATCCCCTGCGTCACACCATTGCGCGTGATGAGCTGCACATAGCGCTCGAGCACGCGGTGATACAGCGGCTCGCGGTAGCGGCGCCGAATGAAATACGACCCGAACGACTTGAACAGATACTCGAGCGGGAATACCCGGGCCCACTCGCCCACCGCATAGCTGATGGCCACCTCACCGGCCAGCGCGTAGCTGGCCAGCACGTAGTCGGCGTTGCTCCGATGGTTGATGAGGTAGATCACAATCGACTCGCGCGGCAGCGCCTCGATGCGCTCGCGACGCACATAGTCGACCGAGACCTTGTAGAACATCGAGAGCAGCGCCCGCGAGACGGCGTAGCCGAACTGATAGTACATCAGCAGCGAGAACGCCGGCACGATCTCGTCGAGGTACGTCCGCACACGCAGCCAGACGTCGCGCTCCGACATTCCATGCGCCTGCGCATGCGTGCGCACGGACTCGGCGACGTCGGGGTCGTTGAGCAGCGCCTCCGTGATGTACCGCTTCCCCGTGAGCTTGAAGCGGTCAATCCGCGCGCCAAAGCGCCGATGCGCGCGGCGGGCCGTGCGTCGCACCCACCGACGCCAGTACCACCCCGCTCCCGCCACCATCGCCACGGCGATCACGGCCGCCGCAATCAGGATGTCGACGATGCCCACCGTCAGAACCAGTCCCCGAAGCGCAGGAACAGATTGCCGCGCCCGCGGTCGTTCACGCCGTATTCAACCGCCAGCGGGCCAAGCGCAGTCACCACGCCCACGCCGCCTCGCACACCGAAGTAACCGCTGGCGCGGCGGAAGACCCCATAGGTGGACCGCTGCAGCGCGCCGCCCGCGACCATCCCCTGCACGCGCAGCGGCCCATAGACGGCGCGCCCCACGTGCAACGCCGCCATCGCCGCCTGCGCGCCGCGCATCTCCTGGATCTTGAAGCCCGGAAAGCCGACGTCGGAGCCCCCAAGAAATGCGCTGTGCTGCAGCGGGAGGTGCTCGCCGACCACCGCCGAGACGACCGACTCCACCGTGAAGCCGCGCGTTTCGCGCGTACGGT
This sequence comes from Gemmatimonadota bacterium, assembly GCA_031127085.1. GTDB lineage: Bacteria > Gemmatimonadota > Gemmatimonadetes > Gemmatimonadales > Gemmatimonadaceae > PNKL01. The sequence continues at coordinate 2,559 of JARIEY010000068.1, forward strand.
GCAACTCCGCCACTGAGCGCCAATAGCGCGGCGTTCCCTCGAACACCACCACACCGCGCGGCACGTCGCTGGACGACGCGGCTGACTGCAACCGCAGCCGTGCGCCCAACGCCGCCGGCGTTCCGGCAAAGACCGGCTCGTCCCACTGGCGCGCAAACGCCGTCAGCGCCACGGAGACGCGGCGGGTGATCCGCCGCTCGATGCCGAACTCGGCGAGCCCATCGGCTGTCTGCACTTCGGGAAACTCGGCGCCGCCCCGGATGTCGCGCACGCGCGTGCGCGTGAGCGTCGCGCCGAGCACCGGTGACCACGGCGAACCGAGGACGTCATAGCTGCGCCGCAGGGTCAGCGAGGCCTCCTGCTGCAACTGCCCCAGCGCCACCACCCCCGTGACCTCGGCGTTCCGCCGCGCCACGCGCTGCACGCGCCCCACCCACACCCGCGGTCCGAGTTCGCGATCAAACGCGGCCCCAACAAGCAACTGCTCGTTGGAGGCAGCGCGCCCGCGGGCAGCGAACAGGACGGAATCGCCGGTCGTGCGCTGCGGATACAGCCAGATGGCGCGATAGCGGTCCACCTGAGAGAGCGAGCGAATGCGTGCCTGCAACCGTGGAACGTCGGGAATGCGCCCTCCGACGTCACCCAGCGTGCGCCATATCACGTCGCCGAGTTCCACCTCCGTCCGCGGATCAACCACATCGGTGGCAATCGGCGGCAGCTGGCCGCGAGGACGCACACGACCGCGCGGCAGGCACGGCGCGTCACGCAGCGCCACGGCACCGCGCGTGCCGGCCGCCAGCACGCGGTCGATATTAGCCAGCGAGAAGTCGAGTTGGTTCACGCCGCTCACGTCGGCGCTCACCCAGACGTCGCCGGGAGTGAGCGGCGGCACCGGCTGTTCGAACACGAAGTTCAGCAGTTGGCCGGCGATCGTCACGGGATCGTCGTCGCGCACGTCGAACCGCGACGTGTCGCGCAGGCCGGAGACAATAATGCGCGTCGCCCCCAGCGCGCGCGCGGCGCCGATGGGGACATTGTCCACGATGCCGCCGTCGACAAGGGTGCGTCCGTCGACAAGCACCGACCGGAAGACAATTGGGATCGCGCCGCTTGCCCGCACCGCCTGCGCCAGGTCGCCTGTGCCGAGTATCACCTGCTCGCGTGTACTGAGGTCGGCCGCAACGGCGCGAAACGGAATCGGCAGCCGGTCGAAATCTCCCGCGGCTATCAGGTTGCCGCGCGCATAGAGCGCGCTCACGAGCGTGTTCAGCGGCGCCTCCCGCACCACGCCCGTGTTCAGGACAAGGCCGCTGCTCCCCGCCTCCCAGACGAGAATGGCGCGGCGCGTGCCGAGCGATGGCGGCGTGGTCGCGCGATACCGGCCAACCAGCGTGTCGAGGCCGAGCCCTTTGACCTCACGTTCAATCTCGTCGACCTCGAGCCCGCTCGCGTAGAGGGCGCCGATGATCGCGCCAGCGCTTGTGCCCACGACCAGATCGGGAACGATGCCAAGCGAATCGAGCATCCGCAGCACGCCGAGATGCGCAAAGCCCTTGGCGCCACCCCCGGGGAGAATGAGGGCGAGCTTTCCCTCGGTCGGTCCGCAAGCGGCCGCCGCGACGGGAGCCTGCGAACGAACCGTAGCCGGCGTCTGCGCGCGCGCGGGCGTGCCGCCCGCGCCGAGCGCGAGTACGATGCCAACGAGAGCGAGGGTGCGGAGACGCATCATCTGCCAACATTCGCCCGCGCACGGCGCGGGTCAAGCGGCGGGCGCCGTTGGTCGCGAGAACCCGTGGGAGCGAACGTCTGCGGCGTGCCGATCCAGCGGCTCCCGAACCGTTACGCCGCCTGGCCGAGGTGCGACCAGTCGCGTTTCTCGTCAGTCACCCGGCGCAGGATGCTGTACGAAAGCACCACCAGCAGCATCAGCACGATCACTCCAACGCCCTGTCCCTGCGCCGGCCGGAGCCAGCCGCTCTCGATGGTCAGCTTGGCAACAATGGCCCAGATGAACGGGCCCGTGATGGCCGAAAAGCGTCCCACCATCCCGTACAGCCCGTAAAATTCGCCAATGCGGTCGGGCGGCGTCAGCCGCAGCATCAACGGCCGGTCGGCCGACCAGACGCCGCCGAGCGCAACACCGGCCATCGACGCCACGCCGTAGAGCACGGGCAGCGGCAGGCCGAGGATTCCCATCGCCGCCGCGAGCAGGAACGTGACCATCCAGAGCCGCAGCACCCAGTCGAGCGTGCGCTTGGGACCGATGCGATCGACGACCCGCCCCCACATGAATCCGCCGATGACGGCAAAGGTGATGGCCATCAGCATCACCTTTTGCCCGGCCGCGCTCCCCTGCTTGGCCGTGAGCCCCGTCGCCTCGGCGACGTTGAGCGTGTAAAGGAACATGATGCTGATCACCGTGTTGATCGCATCGGTGTAGAAGACGCGCCCGATGAGAAAGCGCAGCAGCCCCGGGTATTTCTCGCCTTCGCGCAGCGTCTTGATGGTGCCGCGCGTGCTCTCCACGGTGGCCGCCCACGAGAAGATGGGACGCGGGTGCTTGTTGCCACGCTCGCGCACGAAGAGAAAGCAGGGAATGCTCAACGCGAGGAACGCGAACGCGATCGCCTGGAACAGCCGCGGCAGGTTCTCGGTCCCCATCACCACGCCGAGTCCCACGGCGATGTACGACCCCAGATAGCCGATCCCCACGCCGATGCCACCGATGCGCCCGCGGTTTTCCTCGGTGGTCACATCCGGGAGCATGGCGTCGTAGAACTGCAGCCCGGCTGAGTAGGTGGCGTTGGCGAGAATGAAGCAGATCATCGTCGCCGTGTAGCTGACGCTCCCCAGCACCGACGTGAGCGCCACACAGATGACCGTGCTCCAGATGAGGAACGGCATGCGTCGCGACGCGCGGTCGGTCATGCCGCCGAGGAGCGGCGAGAGCACGAAGATGATCGCCATCGAGATGGCGGAGATGTTGCCGTACGCGGCATCGGCGCGATCGGCCCCCACGGCGTTGCGGATGTACTGCGAGAAGTACATCGAGACCACGCCCATCGAGAAGATGGTGTTGGCGAGGTCGTAGACGATCCACGAGGCCACGGCGCGGCGCGTAATGATATGGGCGCCAGGGGCGGCAGGGGTGATCGCTGGGGCGGTCATCGGCTCGGGTTCAGGGAAGGCCAGAATGTGGGACGGCGGAGGCGGCGGCGCCACCGGTAGCGTCGGGGGCGCCCTATGGTCCGCGCCGCGTCCAGATCATCACCAGACCGCAATACGCGTCCTTGCGCATCCCGCTGAACTCCGACGGGATGGTCGCCGGCCCTGGGTAGACTTCGACGCCGTGGATCTCCTTGGGGTCGATGTCGTCCACCGAGTATCCCCACTCGCGCATCATCCCGTCCACGGCCACACGCATCACGCAGGGGGCGAGGTCGTTGCCCTTGCCGCCTTTTCCGGTGCCGCTGATGATGGTCTTGGGGCCGCGCGACGACGACACGAGCAGCACGCCGCTGCTGTCGACGATGCGCACGCTCACGGCGCGCCGGACGATGTCGACCGTGCGCAGCGCCAGCTGCTTTTCGATCTGCTCGCGGGTGATGAAGGAGGCCGATCCTGCGCCACGCAGCCGCCGCCCGTCGAATCCCGCGAACATCGGCGAGACCGCCGCGGTGGTGACGCGCGTGGTGTCGAGCACCATCACGGCACCAGCGAGAGCCACCGTTAACGACGCCTGCGACGTTCCGGCGGGCAGGTCGACGGTCTGCGCCGTGTAGCCGATGCGCCGAAGTTCCAGCACCGCGCGCCGATCGGGCGTGACGGCCAGCATCACGTCGCCCTGCGGATCGCTGGTCCAGTCGCGATCACCCACCCCCCGCACCGTGACGCGCACCCCGGGGAGCGGCGCCTGCGTCGCACGATCCACCACGTGAATGGCGACGAAGCGGTAGCTGGCCTGCCCCTGCGCGGCCGGCGCGGGCGCACCGAGGCCGCACGCGAGCAGCAGGGCGACGCGCACGGCGAGGCTGGCGAAACGGGGCAACATGCGCTGAACTTCCAGCGCCGCACTCCCTCGGTCAACCCCGCCCCGGCCCGCCATGCCCCGCTTCGTCGCTCTGCTGCGCGCTATCAACGTGGGAGGTCATACGGTCCGCATGGCCGAGCTCGTCACCCAGTTCGAGACGTTGGGCTTTACCGCGGTGTCGACCTACATCGCCAGCGGGAACGTGCTCTTTGCCGCGTCCGCACGTACCGCCACGCCACTCGAGCGTCGCATCGCTGCCGCGCTCGAGGCGTCGCTCGGCTACGCGGTGGCCACCTTTGTTCGCACGCCGTCGGAACTTGAAGCGATCGCCGCGCACAGGCCGTTCCCCGACCTCGCGCCCACTGACGCGCTGTACGTGGGATTCCTGTCGCGCGCGCTGACGGCCGCCGACGCCGACCGCATCACGGCATCGTTTGGCGGCCCCTCGGACGAGTTCGCGGTGGAGGGACGAGAAATTTTCTGGCGCCGCCGCGGTCGCGTCAGCGAGTCGGACTTTTCGCTGAAGCGGTTCGAGACGATGATCGGCGGGAACGCGACTTTCCGGAGCATCACGACCGTTCGGGCGCTCGCCGCGCGCGCGGCACCGTAGCAGCCCAGGGCGCCGCCGCGCCAAGGGCAGAGCCCAGAACGGACGAGGGGCGCCGCGACCGATCGTCGCAACGCCCCTCCCCTGCGTCAGGCGACGGCACCACCCGCATCGGGCGGTGCCGTGCCTGCGATGCGCTTACCAGTCGACGCGCAGACCGGCCTGCATCTGACGGGCCGCATACGCGCCCGTTGCCACGCCGTACGATGCCACCGGCGTACCGGTCGCGGTGAACTGCGTGCCGCCGTACGACAGCTTGTTGTACCAGTTGAACGCGTTGAACACTTCGGCCGAGAACGAGATTTTCTTGCCACCGAAATCCGCCAGCTGGCGCGAGAGACGCAGGTCCACGGTCCGGTAGTAGTTCGGCCACGCATTCGGCGGCAGCTTGGTGCGCGTCCCCGCCTTGGTGGTCGTGCCGCCGGTGTAGTCGTCACCCGTGATGTTGTCGAGGTTGATGTCGCGGCCGTCGATGGACGTGAAGGGACGCGGGCTGGCCACGGTGGCGATCGCCGAGACGTTGAATCCGAACGGAATCGGGCTCACCGTCGACAGCACCAGGCGATGCCGCTCATCGCCCGTCGTGCGCTGCCGGTCGAACAGGAACGGCAGGGCAAAGTTGGGGAGGGCGGCCGTGTCGAAGTTGCCCTCGTACCAGGCGAGCGTATACGCGAGATTGACGCGCGTCTTGTTCAGCTGGTACGTGGACGAGACGAGGAACGCCTTGTACCAGGCTTCGCCGATGTCGTCCCAGAGGATGATGTCGCCAAAGCGCGGCGTCAGCTTGCGCGCGCTCGGCGTCACCGACTTGTCCGTGTAGTTCGGATTGCGCTGCACGTACAGGTTGGTCAGGTGCTGCGTCACGAAGTCCACGTTCAGTCCGAACTGCTCCGTGAACTGGTGGCCGAAGCCGAGCGACATCTGGAGGTTCTTGGGCGTCTTCATGCCCAGATCCATCAGAATCGGCGCGGGCGAGCCCGACTGGCCGGCAATCACGCGCTGCCGGAGCACGGCCGGGTCCTTGGTCGGCAGGTTCGTGGTGTTGTTGAACGTGAAGTTATACGTACGCCACGTCGAGTTCTTGCGCTCCTGGAAGCCCATGAAGCTCGTGACGCGGTCGTAGATGATGCCCAGGCCGCCACGCACGAACGTCTTGTTCTGCCTGGTCGGATCCCACGAGAAGGAGATACGCGGCGAGAAGTTACCCAGCTGGTTCTTGCGGTCGCCGCGGTTCAGGAAGCCGGCGAGCGGGCCGCCGTTCGAGGCCAGGCGCTGCAGCGTGGTGTCGCTGGCCCACGGCACCGTGTACTTGTTGTTCATCGTGTTGAGCTCGGCGTCGTGCCGGATGCCGAGGCTCAGCGTGAAGTTGTCCTTGATGCGCCATTCATCGTTGATGTACACACCGGTGGAGATGCCGGTCGCTTCGGCCACCGCGTCCGACGTCCCGTTGGGGTTGGTAAACCCGACCGCGATGCTGGCGAGGTACGGCAGCGACGACGTGTCGGTGAGGAACGTGAAGGTGCCGTTGGCGTTGTTCGCGAAATCCTGCGTCGCGGAGATGTTGCTCAGCTCGACGCCGGCCTTGATGGTGTGCGATCCCGAGGCGTTGTCGATTGTCCACGTGGCGCGGTCGACGGCGCGCAGATGGAGCTCCTTCAGGATGAGCGGGAACCCGCTCGTGCCGAAGATGATGCCAGGGTAGGTGAACTGCGGGCCGGGCTTGAGGGGCGCCTCATTGTGGCTCCAGCTCACGAGCTGCAGGCTGGCTTCGTTGGAGAAGTTGCCGCCGGGCTTCAGGTACCGCTGGCGGAGCTGCGCCGTATAAATGTCGTAGTTCTGCGAGATACCGGCGCCCTGCGAGGTGCGACCACCAAAGTTCCCTTCACCGTCCAGGTAGCGCGCCGAAAGCATGGCGTCATACGTAAACTTGGGGCTCTGCACGTAGGTCAGACGCGTAAACAGCGTGTGGTTCTTGTTCGGCGCGAGGAACGATCCCTTGTACGCCGACCACGGGCCGCTCGTCGGGTTGACGTCGAGGTAGAACGCGGTGTTGGTGAGCTCGTAACTGGCGGCGAGGAAGAGCTTGTCCTTCTGCAGCGGGCCACGGAGGTTGAAGCCCAGCTGCTGGCGGTTGTAGTTCGGGACCGCCGCCTGGAAGGCGTTCTGCGTGATCATGTCCTTGTTCTGCAGGAACCCGAACGCCGACCCTTCCCACTTGTTGGTGCCGCGGCGGCTTTCGGTGGAGATCACGTACGACCCAGCGCGCGAATACTCCGCGTCATAGGGGTTCACGAACACGCGGAACTGCTCCAGCGCTTCCTGCGGCAGCGGCGACCCCGTCTGGCCAAGCCCGACGATGTTGCCGTTGAACAAGCTCTTCATCTCCACGCCATCGACATAGACGTTGAAGAAGCGGAGATCCGGGGCGCCACCGGCCGACGGCAGCGTGCGACCCGACTGCGGCGCGTACGTCTTGATGCCCGGCGCAACGCCGGCAAGGTTCATCAGACCGCGGGCGTTCAGCGGAAGATTTTCGATTTCGGCGCGGAGCACCGGCGCCGACACGGAGAGGCGCTGCACTTCCACCTGTTTCACCTTCTCGCCGATGATCGTCTGCGCCGCGAGTTCGGAGATACCCTTCTCCATGTTGAACTCAAGCCGCGCACGCTGACCAATGACAAGCTGGACCTTCTGGCCCGTCGGCTTATAGCCGATGGCGCGCACCGTCACCGCGTACTGGCCGGTGAACAGGCCGAGGACGCGGAACTCGCCGTTCGCCTTGGAGACCGAGCGAACCGTCTCCTGCGTGGCCACGTTCGTGATCGTCACCTGAGCGTCGGCCAGCGGCTGTCCATCCGCCTTGACCACACCCATGAGAATGACGGTATTCTGGGCGAACGCAGTCGTGGCGAGCGTCACCACGAGTGTGAGCGCCGCGAGCGCCTGGCCCACGAGTCTCCGCATGCGTGAACTCCTGATGCTTGGGGTAGGGGGTCTGATGTTGCGCAATGACAAAGCCTGGCGGACCACGATACTCTGCCGACGGGCCGCGCGAAGGGACCGTGCAGGCATCCCTTCGGCGGCCTAAGTTAGGACATTCCCACTCGCATCGCCACCCGCCATGACTCGTCTGCTTACGCTTTGCCCCGCCGCGCTGTTGGCGGCATCCGCCCTTGGGGCACAACACCCCGACAGCAGCCAGACGGACACGCTGGCCACCGGCGTCACCCACACGCGCCTGGTGCGCGCCGCGGGCCCCTGGGTGGCGCACATTGTCCGCGTCGACCGGCGGCGCGCCGCCGTCTCGCTGGAACAGGTGCGGGCCAATGATCGACTGACCTCCAGGGAGCGTGTCACGTCGATGGTGGCCCGCCGCACGGCAGCCGGCGCTCGGGTGCTGGCCGCCGTCAACGCTGACTTCTTTGAACTGAGCTCGGGAGCGAACGAGAACAATGTCGTGATCGACGGCGAGTGGTGGCAGGGACAGCGCGTCACCAACTCCCCCTTCGACACCTTCGACAACATCCACGCGCAGTTTGCCGTCGACGCCGCGGGACGCCCGTTGCTCGACCGTTTTGCATTCGATGGCTGGGCGCGCACCGCGCGCGGAGCTTTTCCGCTCATCGCGCTCAATGCGCTGCCAGGCGGCACCTACGAAGGCGCGGCCCTGTGGACCGCGCGGTACGGCGCCACCACGCCACGCGACACCTCGCGCGCCACGACCGAACTGACCCTGACTCCGGCGGGGCGCCGCGGGGACACCACGCTGTTCGTTCGGCGCAGCCTCAGCAAGGGCGGCGCCAGCGTGATTCCGCGTGAGGGCGCCGTGCTCGCCGCCTACGGCGCCCGCACGGCCGCCCTCGACTCCACCGCGGACGGCGACACCGTGCGAGTCACGTTGGCCGCCACCCCATGGCCCGCCGACCGGCGTGCCAAGGCCCCGCAGGTGATCATCGGCGGCTGGCCGCGCCTGCTGCGCGACGGCGTCAATGTGGCCGCCCGTGCCGCCGCCGACGAGGGGACGATCTCGCGCAACGCCGAGGCGCGGCACCCGCGCACCGCCGTGGCCTTCAGCCGCGACAGCAGCACGCTCTGGATCGTGACCGTCGATGGACGATCCACCGCGAGCGCCGGTATGACGACCGTCGAGTTGGCCGAGTTTCTCCGCGGACTTGGCGCCTGGAACGCGCTCAACTTCGATGGCGGCGGATCGACCGCGATGGTCCTCAAGAGTCGTGTCGTCAACGTCCCCAGCGATCGCACCGGCGAACGTGAGGTCGGCAACGCGCTGCTGCTCATCGCGCGCTAAGGAGCCGGCAGCGAGCGCTCGCGCGCGTCGAGCCAGTCGATGACCGCCGTGCGAGCGGCACGCCCGTGCACGGGCAACACCACGACATCGCCCGCGCGCGCCTGCATCGCCAGCGCCTGCGCCGCAGCCGCTTCGTCCTCGTGAAGAACAATCGACGCCGCCGCCTGTCCCGCGTTGCGCAATGCGGCGTCCAGCAGCCTGGGCACCTCGCCGCGTGCGCGACCGCGCAGAAAATCCGGAAGTTCCTTGAGTGCGATCACCGCGGGCTTCGCCGCCGCGGCCGCGCGGGCCAGCGCCCGAATGGAGTCGTCATCCCGGTTGCCGGCCTGGCCGAGCAGGAGCAGCAGCCGACCGTTTCGCCCACGCAGTGACTCGGCGACCGCCAGCAGCGCGGTCAGACCATCCGGGTTGTGCGCGTAGTCGAGCAGTACGGTGACGCCGGCCATGTGCCAGCGCATCAGACGACCGGGATTGTCGCCGCGCGCCGCACCGAACGTCGCCAGCACCGCCGCAATGGTCGAGGGCGCAATCCCCATCCCCCACGCGCCCAGCGATGCCGCCAGCATGTTGGACACGTTAAAGCGGGCGATGCCGCCCGCCGCAAGCGGCAGGTCGCACTCAGCACCCAGCGTCCACTCCGTACCGTCGGCGCTGAGTCGCAGTACGCCATCGGACGCGCGCCATGCGACGGCGGCACCACCGGCCCGGCCCGCAGCGATGCACGGCGCGTCGGCGTCGAGCGAGAACCACGCCGTCCGCCCCGACCGGTCCGCCGCGGCCGCGCGCAAGACGGGATCATCGCCGTTCAGCACCAGGATGCCGTCGGCGGCGAGTCCCTTGGCCAGCACGAGCTTCACCGCCGCGAGCGCCTGCAGGTCGTCAACCCCGTACTCGCCGAAGTGATCGGCCTGCACGTTCGTCACGATCGCGGTCCGCGCCCCGGCGACCGCGAGACCGCGACGCAACATCCCGCCACGGGCCGTCTCGAACACGGCCGCCTCGGTTCGCACGTCGCGGAGGGCCAGGCGCGCGCCGGCGGGACCGGCCCAATCACCCTCAGCAAGCATCGCATCCGCCACGCGAACGCCATCGGTCCCCGACTGCGCCGTCACCCATCCGTGCGCCACACACATCGCCGCGAGCAGTCGCACGGTCGTCGTCTTGCCATTGGAGCCAGTCACCAGCGCCACCGGCACGTCCCCCAACTGCGCCCACGGCACGGCCGCGACAGTGGGCAGATCAGCGAGTGGTCAGGTGCGCGACCGTGCCCCCGCCCCGATGGTCACCGCCTCGTCGTCCACCATTAGTGGCACTTCGCGCGTCGCGCGCTCCGCCAGCAGCGCGTCCAGGGGCGGCGGCGCTTCGGCCTGCGCCAGTTGGCGCAGCAACGGCACCGCGGCGTCGACTTCGTCCGCGGGGTTAGCAGGACCCAGTTGCGCTGGCCAGCGGTCGTCCGGGGACAACGCGCCGAGCCACGCCCACTCGTTGACCTCGGTGGCCGTCAGCAGACACCTCATCGGCGCCTCAAAGGCGAGCGTGGCCCCCGTGGCGTGGCACCGCGCCACAATGCTCCCCACGGGCCAGCCCAACCGCTGCACCATCTGCTGCACCCGCGCACGCCAGCGCTCCAGCGCGGTGTCGGTAACGAGCGCGGAGGGCACTTCGAGCACGGCGCCCGCCGAGTCGAGCCAGAGACTCGGGCCGGTCAGCCGGCGAGAGAGATCGAACGGCGGCGAGTCGGTCAGTCTTCCTGCTCGCGTGCGAGTCGCACGCCACGCTCGTCGCGCACGAGCCCCTCGAGGTCGGGCAGGGTGGCGAGTTCCGGCATCGGCGCCGGCTCTGCGGCGACCGCCGGCAGCTTGACCACCCGCATCTCGCCCGTGGTGTGCGCCGACCGGAAGTTGATGACCTGCTTCCACGACCGCGTCAGCGCGTCGGCAAAGATCATCACGAGATCGCCCGGCATTCCCATCTGCAGGGCGGCGTCGAGGGCCGCCTGTTCGTCCGGAATCACGGTGATCGCATCCGCGGGGACGCCGCGCGCCTGCAGTTGCGCCGCGATCAGGCGGGGAACGTCGTCGGCCCCACGTCCGCGCAGGTCGTCGTCGCGCCGGCAGATGTAGCGGTCGAAACCGCCCGCTACGGCATCGGCAATCGCGCGAAGGTCTTCGTCGCGACGGTCGCCCGGGCCCGCGACAACGACGATCCGCTTGCCAAAGACATCGAGACGGCCGGCGAGCGCCGCCATCGCCTGCACGGCGTGCGCATTATGGGCGTAGTCGAAGATCACCTTGAACGGATGCTCGTCGTAGACGTTCATGCGCCCTGGTGCCTGGAAGAACGTCGAGTCGAACGTGCGCAGCCCTTGCCGAATCGCGTCGAGCTTGACCCCCATCGCGAACGCCATCGCCGCCGCGAACATCGCGTTCTGCACGTTGTGCATCGCGCGCCCCT
>JARIEY010000069.1 GCA_031127085.1 Gemmatimonadota bacterium
CTTCTGCGCCGACGTCGGATCGCCGAGTTCACCCTGCGCGTCGTTCGCCGCCGGCGCGCGCAGCCCCGGCAGGAACTCGGCCGGCGCCTGCCCGACGAACTTGTGCACCATCTCTTCCTTGCCGGCGAGCAGATCCTCGAGCGTCTGGGCGCGGGCGATGCCGCGTCCGTGCTGGCGCCCCGACCCTTCCGTGGTGACGATCATCGAGTGACCGTCTGCCTTGGTCACCGTGCAACGGTTACCAACCAACTGATATCCGCCGGCGGAGTCGTTGGCGGCCGAGAGCAGCCCCCACGCGTTGTGCCCGGTTCCGGTGGCGTACCGGCCGGCAGCGGTGTGGCCGCGACCGACCATCACGGCCACCGTGTCGGGACGCACGCCGATGTAGAGGAAGGCGGGCGCCGTGATCGTACCGGCTGCCGTCTTCACCGTCACGTGATCCCCGGCCTGCACACCCAACTTCTTGGCCGACTCGGGGTGCAGTTCCACCACCGTCTGCCAACAGATCTTCGTGACCGGGTCTGGCAGTTCCTGGAGCCACGGTTTGTTGGCGCCGCGACCGTCACCCATCAGCAGGTTGGCGTACGCGGCCAGATAGAAGTCGCCGTTGGCCTCGCCCGCGATTGCCGGCTTCATGATCTTGGCCGTCGGCACTGCGCGACCCGGCAGCGAGCCGGTCAGCAGTCCCTTGGGCAGCGCGTTCTGCAGCGAGGCGTCGCCGCCAATGTGCTTGGCCACCACGCCACGGTAGTCGGCGGGGAACTTGGCGATGTCGGCGGCGTGCTGCCGCTCTTCCGCCGGATCGACCGGACAAGAGAAGCACGGCAGCGGCTTGAGCGATGCGAGCAGCACATCCGCGGTCGCGCGCGTGTTGAAGACCGGGTCCATCGTCGGCTGCTGCAACCCGAGCGTCCCCTTCACCGGCTCGGCAATGCCCCAGCTCTCGAGCGCGTGATGGTCGGGAAGAATCAGGTCGCAGAGTTCGGTGGTCTCGTCGGGAACCGACGAGAACGACACCTTGAACGGCACCTTCTTGGCGGCGGCTGCGAAGCCCAGTCCCGCCGGCGTGCTGTACACCGGATTGGCGCCGCGCACGAAGAGCACGGGAACCTCACCCGCGTCCATCGCCGCCACCACGTCGTTCAATACGGCCGGCGGCACCACACCATCCCACGCGCCGTACGCCTCTGTCGGCTTGATCGTGACACCGACATTGCCGAGCGACTTGTTGAGCGTCGCAACTTCCGTGGCGAGGTCGAGCGCCTTCGGGCCCGATCCACCGGCGAGCAGCAACGAGCTCTTGGCGGCGGCCAGTTCCTTCTGCAGCGCTTCGAGCACCTTGACTGGGACATCGGTCGCCTTGGCCGCATCGGCCGGGGTCACCTTGCCCGCAAGCATCTGGGCGATCGTCCCGGCCGTGCCGGGCTTGGCAGCAATCCACTGATCGGCGTTGAGGCCGGTGAGCGGGCGACGCGGGCCAATGTAGATCAGGCGCGGCGCCCCTTCGATCTTGCCACGAGCGTCTGCGAAATCGAGCTGCTGCGGCACCGGCAGGCCCCAGCCGTCGAGGAAGTCGGCCGCGAACGAGATGATCAGGTTGGCGGCGCCGAAGTCGAGCTTGGGCCAGGCCACTCCGTAGACCGCCTTGTTGGCGGCAATCGTCGCAAAGGGCGCTTCGGCGTCGTAGCTCATGTGCGCCGGCATCCCGCGATAGGCCAGCCAGCTGTCGAGGAAGGTGTGGAGCAGCCCTTGCTCGTGCTGGTTGATGAAGACGGCGCTCTTGGCCTTGCCGCTCTTCATCGCCGCATCCACGCCCTTGTGCAGCGCGTCGATGGCGGCGTCCCAGGTGATCGGCACCAGGTTGCCGCCCTGCCGCTGCATCGGACCACGGAAGCGGTCGGGGTTGTAGAGCCCCTGCAGCGCGGCCTGACCGCGGGCGCAGATGGCGCCGCGATTCACGGGGTGATCGGGGTTGCCCTCGGCCTTGATCGCCCGGCCGTCGCGCGTCTCGATGATAAGGCCGCAACCCGCCGCGCACTCGCGGCACGTCGTGGCGTAGAAGTTCGAGACGCCCGGCACGGTGTTATCGGGCTAACTGACGTAGGGAATGAGCTTCTCGACCTGGTCGCTGCTGCATCCGACCATCGTCGTCGCGGCGCCAGTGACGCCGAGGACCTTCAGGAAATCGCGGCGCTTGACGCCGTTTGTCGTTTCCACGGGAGTCGTCATGCGTCGGTTCCTAGTAGTGGCAGTTGGCGCAGTCATACGACGCGGTCTTGCGGATGCCAGCCTTCTCGTCGGCCAGCGCCGCGGAGTCGGGCGTGTACCCCGCGGCGCGCAGGCCTTCCGCCCGCGAGTAGCCGTTCACGTGGCACGACACGCACCACCCCATGTTCAACGAGGCGTACTGGAAGACCTGCGTCATGTTCTGCACCTGCCCATGGCAGGTCTGGCAGGTGACGCCGGCGTTGATGTGTCGCACGTGCGTGAAGCGCACGTACTCCGGCACCTTGTGCACGCGGACCCACGGAATGGGCATCTTCTTGTTCGCCGCCTCGGCGATCTTCTTCACTTCGGGGCGGTCGATGGCCGTGATCGCGTGGCAGCCCATGCAGCTGGTGACGGCCGGCAGTCCCGGATCGGGTGACTTGTACGCCGCCGAGTGGCAGAACACGCAGTTCATCTTCAGCGTGTTGACGTGCACCGGGTGCGGGAAGAGCACCGGTTGCACCGGCGAGCGGCCCGTCCCCTCACCCAGGTAGTTGGTGTATCCCGAGGCGCCGCTGTAGCCCCAGGGCCCCGGCTTGGCCTTGCCAACGGCCTCGCGGTTCGCCTTCTGGGTGGCGTTTTCAACGGTGCCGGCCGCAGTTGCGGCGGTCTGGTAGTTACCGGCGTAGGCGGACATCAGCGTCGAGGCGATTGCGATCGCCACCACACTGCTGATCACCAGCCACTTCCTGCGTCCCGTCATCGGATGTAGTCCGGGAGAGAGGGGTGTCGGGGGGACACACACACGCACGCGCGCACGTGTTGCGGAGCAAGCGCACAAATTTCACCGTCTGTATAGATGTGCGCAAGGCAAACTGACGAACTCGCGCGGTAGACAAAAAGCCGCGGCGTCAAGGGGTCTGCGACCTTGCGTCGGGCCCGCGCTCAGTCGCTCAGTCGCTCGGTCGCGCCCCGGCCCCGTCGTCGCGCCGCCGCCACGGTCCTTTGGCCAGTCCGCGGGTGATGCGGTCCACCGTTCGCATCACCTCGATGGCCATGGCGCGCAGCATCGTGACCTCGCGGGCGTCGGGCTTGGCGCGAAAGGCCAGACTCCGGAGGCTGCGCATGACCAGTTCCGGATTGCGCGTGCGAAAGAATGCGATCGCGTCGAGCGCGGCCTCGGCGTCGGCGAACATCCGCTCCCACTCCTCGTGGGTCGCCGGTCCCGCCTGATGGCGATGCGCCTCGACTTTGCGCGTCGCATCCCCGGCGCAGAGATGAAACTCGTAGAGCGCCACCAGCACCGCCTGCGCGAGATTGAGCGACGAATGCTCCGAGGTCGGGATCATGCACAGCGCCTGCGCGCGGTCCAGCGCCTCGTTGGGAAGGCCGTGGTCCTCCTGTCCGAAGAGCAACGCGACCCGATGCCCCGCCCCGAGATCCTCCACATACCGCTCGGCCACGGCCCGCGGCGCCAAGCGCTCCCACTTGGCCGACCGGCGCTTGCCGGCAAAGCCGATGACGCGATGACAGTCCGCCAGCGCCTCATCAAGCGTCTCGAAGTGTCGAATGCGCTCCACGAGATCGCGCGTGCCGTGCGCCACCCCCTCGATGCGGAAGGGATCGTACGGACAGGGCCTCACGAGCCGCAGGTCGGAGACCCCCATGTTCTTCATTGCACGCACGGTGGCGGCAATGTTCACGGGATCCTGCGGGAAGCAGAGGACGACGGACAGGTGATCGAGCAGAGACATATCAGGAAAACTAACTGAGGATTGGGAATTCGGATCGCGATCGAGGATGTCGAATACGGACTGCGACCTGCGATTCGACCGGGATCGCCGGGTCGCCATCCCAGTCGACCTCCTCAATCGCAATCCGGATTCCCACTCCTCAATCGCACGTTTTCGCGTGCATGCTAGATTTCTCGCCATGGACTTCCTTCTTGACCTGACGCACAAACTTCGCGATCTGCACGCGCTCGTTGCATGGGCCGGCACCGTTGGCATCACCCTGATCGTGTTCATCGAAACCGGCTTGCTCTTTCCCTTTCTGCCGGGCGACTCGCTGCTGATCACGGCCGGCCTCTTTGCCGCGCAGCGCGAGGGATTGGTGCCGCTCAACGTCTGGACGCTCGGGGCCTGGTGCAGCGCGGCGGCGATCATCGGCGACAGCATCGCCTATGGCATCGGCCGGCGCTCGGGCGACGCGCTGTTCTCGCGTCCCGACTCGCGGTGGTTCAAGCGGGAACACTTGCTGGCGGCTCAGGCGTTCTACGAGAAACACGGCGGCAAGACGATTATCCTGGCGCGGTTCATGCCCTTTGCGCGCACGTTCGCACCCGTAGTCGCGGGCGCGGCGCACATGCGGTACACCACGTTCCTGTTCTACAACGTCATCGGCGGCCTCGCCTGGATTTGGTCGATGTTACTCACCGGGTACTACATCGTGCGCCTGGTGCCCGGTCTCGAACAGCGCGTCGAGGCCCTGATCGTCGGCGTGATTCTGCTTTCCATCTCGCCAGGAATCTGGGGATGGTGGAAGCAGCGCCGCGCCCGCCGTGCGTAAGCGTCCGAATCGCGTAGATTGCATCATCTCAACTGCAGCCCCCCGAGGAGATCCCATGGCCCATTCCCTGCCGCCCCTTCCCTACGCCGCCACCGCGCTCGAACCGCATATCGACGCGCTGACGATGACGATCCACCACGGCAAGCACCACAATGCCTACGTCACCAACCTGAACGCGGCCATCGACAAGACGCCGGAGTTGGCGAACTGGACGCTCGGCGATCTGTGCCGGAACATCGCCCAGGTTCCCGAGTCCGTGCGCGGCGCCGTGCGCAACAACGGCGGCGGTCACTGGAATCACTCGCTCTTCTGGGAGCTGATGGCGCCGAACGCCGGCGGCGAGCCGGGCGGCGATGTGGGCGCGGCGATCACCAAGACCTGGGGCGACTTCGCCAAGTTCCGCGACGCCTTCAAGGCCGCGGGCACCGGGCGTTTCGGGTCGGGGTGGGCGTGGCTCGTCGCCGGACGTGACGGCGCGCTGACCATCGAGAGCACGCCGAATCAGGACAACCCACTGATGGAAGGCAAGCACGCGATCCTCGGCCTCGACGTCTGGGAGCACGCGTACTACCTGAAGTACCAGAACCGCCGGCCCGACTACATCGACGCCTGGTGGAACGTGGTGAACTGGGCCGAAGTCACCAAGCGCTACTCGGCGCGCTAACCCCGGAACAGCAGGTCGAAGCGCGCGACTGGGCGCCTCTCCTGCACCGAAAAAGCACAGCGGGCACCGCGGCGTCAGCAATAGCGACGCTGGGGTGCCCGCACTGTCTGTGGGGAGGCGGTGCGCGGCGCGCCGGTCAGTTCAGCGTGCGCCGCGCCACCCTGTCGCGACGCCGGTCAGCTCAGCTTGCGCCGCGCCACGGTGTCGCGACGCTTCGGTGGCACGCTGCCCGACACCAGTTCCTCGAGCCCGGCGTGGTCGTCCACGCCACCGCCGCCCGGCTTGGGCGGCCCGGCAATCATCCCGAGCAGCGGCGGCGTGACGAAGGTCGTCGCCACGACCATCACGATCACGGCGCCGAACTGCGCGCCCGCCAGCACGCCGGCCGTCGCCCCCATTTGCGCGAAGATCAGGCCGACCTCTCCACGCGGCACCATCGCCACGCCGATCAGGAGCTTGCTCCCGGCAAACCACCACGGGGCGAATCCGGCGGCGACCTTGCCCGCCACGGCAACGACGATCAGCGCCCCGCCCAGCAGCAGCGCCGACGGCGACATCAGCGCGGCGATGTCGACCTCCGCGCCGACCGATGCGAAGAACACGGGCACCAGCACGTGGCCAACCGACGTGGTCCACTTCTCGATCTCGTGGCGCTGCGGCGTGTCGTGCAGCACGAGGCCCGCCGCGAACGCACCGATGATCATCGCCGAGCCGACCTTTGCCGCCAGCGCCGCAGTGACGAACGCAAAGGCGAGCGCCACCACGCCAACCGCGCCGGCGACACCAACGCGCGCGACGGCCGCCATCAGCGGGCGCATCATGACCGTGCCTAGGACAATCGCGCCGACGATGAAGCCGATCGCAATACCGCTGGTGCGTGCCACGCCGAGCGCCGTGACGCCCTCACCGGCGACCACGCCGCCCACGACGGCCAGAATCACGAGTCCGATGACGTCATCGAACACCGCGGCGCCGAGCACCACCTGCCCTTCGTCATCGTGCAGCCGGCCGAGATCGCCGAGCACGCGCGCCGAGATGCCGATGGAGGTGGCGGTGAGTGCTGCCGCGATGACGAGGGCCGTCATAGGCTCGGCGCCAAGGAGCGTCGCCACGCCCCAGCCACCGGCAAACGGGAGCACGATGCCGGCCATCCCCACCGTGAGCGCCGCGGCGCCCACGCGCCGCAATGCCTTGAGGTCGGTCTCCAGCCCCACTGCGAACAGGAGCACGAGCACGCCGAGTTCGCTCAGCACGTGGAGCACGGGCTCATTGGGATCGAGCACGCCGAGTACCGATCCGCCCAGCAGGACGCCGGCCACCAGTTCGCCGAGCACGGCTGGCTGGCGGACACGCCGCGCCAGCTCACCCATCACCTTGGTGGCGGCGAGCACCGCGGCCAGCACCAGCAGAAGGCTGGGGACGTCCGGCGCGCCGGGGAGGGCGGCCAACGCCGCCCAGGGCGTACTCATCGCGCGGCCTCGCCTTCGAGGTACGTGTAGCCCTCCAACCCGGCCACGTAGTCGGCGATGAACATATTGGCCTCATCGCGCGTGATCCCCGACGCCGCCTGCACCTTGCGGCGGAACGTCGCGAGCAGGTCGGATGCCCGGAACTGCACGTAGTTCAGCACCTCGGTGACGGTGTCGCCGTGCACGAGGTCGGTGATCTCATAGCCGCCGTCGCGCAACCGCACGTGCACCGCGTTGGTGTCGCCAAACAGGTTGTGCAGATCGCCGAGGATCTCCTGATACGCGCCGGTGAGGAAGATGCCGAGGATGTATGGATCGCCATCGGTGAACGGATGCAGTTCCAGCGAGGGGTTTCCGCCCTTGTCGCCGACGAACCGATCGATCTTGCCATCCGAGTCGCAGCTGACGTCCTGCAGCGTGCCGCGGCGCGTGGGCTCCTCATCCAGCCGATGGATGGGCATGATGGGAAACAGCTGGTCGATGGCCCAGGTGTCGGGGAGCGACTGGAAGAGCGAGAAGTTGCAGAAGTAGCGGTCGACGAGCGCCGCGTCGAGATCGGCAATGATGTCCTCGAACTCGTCTGGATGCCGCTGCGCGACGGCCCGCACGGCATTGAGAATGCCAAGATGGAGCTGTTCGGCGTAGGCGCGCTCGGTCAGCGTCAGCACGCCGTTGTAGAAAAGCCCCTGCGCCTTTTCCTTGTCGTACGACGCGTCGTGGTAGACCTCGCGCACCCGGCGCATCGACACATTTTTGCGCGACACGGCCTTGAGGTCGTCGGCCATCTCGTGGAGCAGCGAGTGGTCGTCCTCGGTCACCGGTGGCACGGACGGCTCCACCTGCGACTCGACATCGATGACGCTCATCAGCATCAGCGCATGGTGCGCGGTCAGCGCGCGGCCGGATTCGCTGATGAGGTCGGGCATCGGCTGTTCGAGCTCGCGGCACATCTCGGCCAGCGTGTACACGATGTCGTTGGCGTACTCCTGCACCGTGTAGTTCACCGAGGCCACGTTGGTGCTCTGCGTGCCGTCATAGTCGACACCCAGCCCACCGCCCACGTCGACGTGCGTGATGTCGAGCCCCATACGGCGCAGTTCCACGTAGAAGCGCGCCACCTCACCCATCGCCCGCTTGATGTAGCGGATGTCGGTGATCTGCGAGCCCAGGTGGAAGTGCACGAGCTTGAGCATATCCAGCCGCCCCGCAGCGCGAAGGCGCTCGATAAGCGCCACCAGTTGCGCCGAGTTGAGTCCGAACTTGCTCTTTTCACCCCCAGACTGTGCCCAGCGCCCCGACCCTTCCGTGGAGAGCTTGATGCGCACCCCGGCCGTGGGGACCACCCCCATCTCGTCGGCCGCCGCCAGCAGCACGTCGAGTTCGCTGAGCTGCTCCAGCACAATGAAAACGCGGTGTCCGAGTTTCTGCCCCATCAGGGCGAGGCGCATGAACTCCTCGTCCTTGTAGCCGTTGCAGACGATGATGTGATCGGTGCGCTCATCGAGCGCGAGCACCGCCTGCAGCTCGGGCTTCGAGCCGCACTCGAGACCCACGCCGGCCCCCTGACCAAACGTCAGGATCTCTTCCACGACGTGTCGCTGCTGGTTGACCTTGATGGGGTACACCGAGGTGTAGCGTCCGCCGTAGCCGAACTCGGCGATTGCACTCTGGAAGGCGCCGTGCAGCGCCTCGATGCGCGAACGCAGGATGTCGGAGAAGCGGAGGAGCACCGGCAGGGCGACGCCCTGCGCCTCCAAGTCCTGCGCCAGTTCGAACAGGTCGAGCGTCCGTTCGGGATGCGCCTTATCGGGCCGCACGACCACGCGCCCCTTGTCGGAGATGTCGAAATAGCCGTCGCCCCACCCTTCCACATTGTAGAGGAGCTTGGCGGCGTCGACGGTCCAGCGCGTCGGCTCGGCGGCCGACGCGGCGTCGGGATGGGCGGTCGTGGTCATAAGGAGTGAAATAGTATGCCGGGCAACGGGTCCGCGCGATGGGGCGGGCGGTATGGACGGATGGACGAGCGGCGCGCCGGATGACATCTTGTCCCCCTCTCTCACTCATTCTCCTCTGGAGGCCCCCCGATGAGGAAGATCCTTCGCGCTGTGGCGTGGAGCGCCGGTGCGCTCGTCCTGATGCTGGTCGTCGCCGGCGGCGGTCTGTACTTCGCGTCGCAACATCGGCTCGACCGCACGTGGTCGGTCGCGGGCCACACCGTTCCCGTCCCCACCGACTCGCTGGCGCTGGAGCGCGGGCGGCACGTCGCGTTTGCGCTTTCCAAGTGCGCCGACTGCCACCGCACCGACCTCGGCGGCGGACAGTTCATCGACGAGGCCCCGGTGGCGCGGCTCTACGCGCCCAACCTCACGCGAGGCAAGGGCGGCATCGGCGCGGCGTACACGGATCTCGACTGGGAGCGGGCGATTCGCCACGCCGTACGCCCCAATGGTGACGGGCTGCTCTTTATGCCCTCGCTCGAGTTCCAGTTCCTCTCGGACGACGATGTGGGCGCGCTCATCGCGTACTTGAAGGCGCTACCACCCGTCGACCGGGAGTCGGTGCCGAACCGCGTTGGGCCGATTGGCCGCGCACTCTATATGAAGGGCGACCTGGTGCTGGTCCCCGCCGAGCGCGTGGCGCACGACCAGCATCCGACGGCCGTGCCGATGAGCGTCAGCGCGGAATACGGGAAGTATTTGGCGGAAGTCGGCGGCTGCACCGGCTGCCACGGCGAAGGCTTCTCCGGCGGGAAGATCCCCGGCACGCCGCCCGACTGGAAGCCGGCGTCGAACATCACGCCAACCGGCATTGGCCACTATAAAGAAGAGGATTTCTTCCGTGCGATGCGCGAGGGCGTACGCCCCGGCGGCGCCCCGATTGACTCACTGATGCCCTTCCGCTTCACCAAGCTGATGACGGATGACGAGATTCGGGCGCTGTATTTGTACTTGCGGACCGTGCCCGCCAAGCCGTTTGGCGGGAGATAGCGCGGCGGCCCGCGGATTGACGCAACGAAACGAGGGCGGCGGGCGCGTGAAGCGCTCGTCGCCCTCGATCGCTTGTCTTCTACGCGCCGTCGATCGTGGCGAGTAACGTCGCCTTGGGGGCGTATCCCACCTGACGCGCGGCCTCCTGGCCGTCCTTGAACACGATCAGCGTGGGGATACCACGCACGCCATAGTGCTGCGGCGAGACCGGGTTCTGGTCGGAGTTCACCTTGACGATGAGCAGTTCGCCGGCGCGCTCCCGCGCGACCTCGTCGAGGACGGGGCCCATCATCCGGCAGGGGCCACACCAGTCGGCGTAAAAATCCACGACGACCGGCACCGTCGCGCCGCTGATCACCCGCGAGAGCTGATCATCGGTGGCGAAGACGGGGCGATCGAGCAGCAGCGGTTTCTGGCAGTCGGCGCACACCGGGCGATCCTCGAGCCGGCCGAGCGAGACGCGATTCAGCGTCCCGCAGAACGGGCACGGAACGACGGCGGCGGCCGTCTCCTGGGCATTGGTTGCGTTCACTGCACACCACCGAGAGCAGCGATGGCCCGCGCGAGGCGATCGCGAATGGCCGTGGCCGCCGGTTCGAGGGCCGTATTGCCCGTGAGCGCGAGCTGCACCACGGGATCGAGCGCGACAATGCGTGTTACGCCGGCGCCAGCGTCGCGGACAATCACGTTGCAGGGGAGTAGCAGGCCCAGATCGGGCTCAAGTGCGAGCGCCTCAAAGGCGTCGCGCGGACTGCACGCGCCGAGTACTACGTAGGGCGTGTGATCGAGTCCCAGTTTCTTCTGAAAGGTTGCCTGAAAGTCGGCTTCCATCAGGATGCCGAACCCTTCGGCAGCTAGCGCGGCGCGCGTGGCTTCCACGGCGGCGGCGAACGGCTGCTGGATTTCTACGGCGATGCCGTAGGCAGGGGGCTGTGACATAACGAAAAGCCTCGTGTTGAGGTAATACTCTACTATATCGCGATATAGTGGATTATGCAAGGGGTCACACGCTCGACCCCTGCCGAGTGCTGCCCCACCCTGCCCATTCCGGTCCCTGCGTGCGTCAACGCCAACGGACCACCGGCGCGCAAGCGCCGGTGGTCCGTTGGTCGCGCGTGGCGTGCTAGCGACGGTTGAGCTGGTCCTGCCCCTTCTTCAGGAACGGGATGCCGTTCTTCATCCAGTCCGGCTCGGGCTGCCCAAGCAACTTGGCGCCGAAGAACTGCTGCATCTTGAGGTCGATGTCCTTCTGGTTGGCGCGCTTGGTCGGGTTGTGCTCGTCGCCGTTGTAGACGACCAGGTAGGCCTCCTTCTGCAGGCGCCGCATCGCCCCGTAGAACTCGATGCCCTGATACCACGGCACGGCGCCATCGTTGTCGTTGGCCATGAAGAGCACCGGCGTCGTCACGCGGTCGAGCTTGAACAGCGGCGAGTTCTCGATGAACCGCTCGGGATACTGCCAGAGCGAGCCGGCGATGCGGCTCTGGGAGTGCTCGTACTGGAAGGTGCGCAGCATGCCGCTCTGCCACCGAATGCCGCCGTACGCCGACGTCATGTTCACGACGGTCGCGTTGGGCACCGCGGCGGCAAACATGTTGGTCACGGTGATCAAGTACGCCGACTGGTAGCCGCCCCACGACTGCCCGGTGATGCCGAGCCGCTTGGGATCGACGAAGCCGCGGGCGATGAGCGACTGCACGCCAGGGATGATGGCCTTCGCGGCGCTGGGGCCCGGGTAGCCGTCCGTGTAGACGATATCGGGCATGAAGACGAGGTAGCCGAGCGCGTTGTACACGAGCGGATTCACCGTATTGCGTCCCGACGGCGCGTAGTAGTTGTGCAGGCCGTCGGAGAGCCGCTCATAGAAATACGTGATCATCGGGTACTTGCGCGCCGGATCGAACCCTTCGGGCTTGAACAGCATCCCCTGCAGCGGGACGCCGTCGTCATTCAGCCAGCTGACGAGTTCCACGTTGCCACGCGGATACTCCGCATCCTGCGGGTTCGCGCTGGAGACCTTGCGCAATGCCTCAAGGCTGCCGCCGGTCCACAGGTCGGGGAACTCGCGATACGTCTGCTGCGTCATCAGGTACTGCGAGGCCTTGCGGGCCTTCTGCAGCGCCGCGTAGTTCCGCGCCCCCATCACGAGCGACGTCGGAGCGGCGCTGGCCCCAAGACGGGCCTGCGCATAGCCGCTCGCCTTGGTCGTGTTGTCGAAGGCGCGCAACAGCAGCGGCTCGGCCGGATCGAGGAAACGATCCTCCGTGTCGAGGTTGACGACGCGGTAGGTCACGTTGCGTGCGCGCCCCGCGCCCGCCGTGACATTGCGCGGCGCGGCCACGCCGGTCGGATCAACTTCCCAGACGTCGGTCCGATCGTAGACGAGGACGCGCGCATCGTCGGTCGTCCATCCGCCCAGGCCGTACGAGGGGCGGTCGTCTGGCATGTCGAACTCTTCGTTCTCGAACTTCACGTCCTTGATGGCCGCGGTGATCTCTACCTGCTTGCCGCCCGCCGTGGCGTGGGCCATCCATTTGCCATCACGGAAGAACGTGACGTACTTGCCGGCGGGCGAGAGCTGCGCGCCGTCGAGCTTGCGGGCCACGAGCGACCGCGTGCCGGTGGTCGCATCGAGCACGTACACGTCGCTCCCACCTTCGCCCCACGTCTGCGCGATGGCGTACTCGACGGGGTTCAGGGCGAGCGCGAGGCGGCCGTTGTCGGCCAACGTTACCTGACGCAGCGAGTCGTTGCCCAGCTTGGCCCACTTCTTCAGCGCCGGATGATAGACCGCCGCCCACGTGCGGTTGCGCTCCCGAGCTGCGGTCACCTTTTGCATCGGCATGATCTGCGTGTCCTTCCAGTGCCACAGGTCGTAGATCGCCTTGTCCGTGAGCGAATCGGCCGGCACGGAGTCGATGGGAAGCGGCGCCAACGCGAACTGCAGCGCGCTGCCATCCCGCACGAAATCCACGCGCCCGCGATCGGAGATCAACTGCTCCGCGCCCACCATCGCCGCGTCAACGACCTTCGCCGCCACGGCCGGCCCCTTCTGCCCCTTGGCGGGGACCAGCGACGCGTAATACAGCGCGAACTTGGGCTTGGCTGCCGCGACGTCGTCGCGATCGCTGACAAAGGCCACCTGCGTGCCTTTGCGATCCACCGTCAGCGCGCGGTAGTTGCCCTTGCCAGCGGCCAGCGTGGTAACGGTACCGGTGGCGAGGTCGCGCACATGTACGCCCGACTTCGTGCTGTCGGCCGAGGTCGTTGAATAGACGAGCAGCCGCTCGTTCTCATCGAACAGGTAGGCGGTCACGTCGTCGATCTTCGTCTCCTGCCCCGTGCCAAGATCCCGGAGCATCAATGGCGCTGCTGGGTCGGGCCGGGCACCGCCAGCCGTCGCCCCCCGCGCTCCACCACGGGCCCCGCCGGCCGGCGCGGCCGCGCCCGCCGTGCCGCTCGACGGCGCGGCAGTGTCGGCTTCCATCAGGTACGCGAGGTACTTGCCGCCTTCACGCGCAAAACGGAACGAGCGCACCCGCGGAATCACCTGCCCCTTGCCATCGGCCAGGCTGACGATCGTCAGCGAGGTCCGTGGCTGCGGCAGCGGCCGCGGGCGCGCCTTGCGCGCCGCCTCGAAGTCCGCGCGTGGAGCGTACGTAATGAATGCGGCGTGCGTCGAACCGGCCGAAAACTGCGCGGGCGGCGCGTTGAAGAGCGCGGCCGAGTCGGCCGCCGGCTGCAGTTGCGG
>JARIEY010000070.1 GCA_031127085.1 Gemmatimonadota bacterium
CGGGCGGCGGCCAGCGTGTCGTTGCGCACGGGGGCGCCGGCCAGCAACGCCGCGAAGAGCAGCGCCTGCAGCACGGGCTACGCCCCCGGGGGAACCGGCGCGCCGGCGCCGCCGGCCGTCGAGTTCTCCGCCGTCTCGGACAGCACATCGGCCTCGTCGGCCTCCACCTCGCGGTCAATCGCGTCGCGTTCGGCACGGTACCGCTGGTACCACTCGCGCGTGATCTCGCCCGCCAGATCGCGGTTGCCCAGCCCGAACGACAGCGAGAGGGCCAGGGCGATCGCACCGAAGATGATCGCAAACGCCGTCGTCACGATTTCCGTGGCGACGCCCAGTTCCTGCAGCGCCATGAACACGGCGAGCAGCACCACGCCGCCCTTGCCCACGCGCGCGAGGGTTGGGCCGCCGTGCAGCGCCACCGTGCTCGCGCCAATCAGTCCGCCCACGAAATCGCCGAGTACGATGCCGACGATGATGATCACCACCGCGGCCACGACGCTCGGGATGTAACTCACGAGTTCGCTGAAGAGCGACGCCAGCGAGTCGAGGCCGAGCGCGTTCGCCGCGAGGAGCATCGCGCTGAACATCACCAGCCAGAACAGCAGGTTGGCGATGGCGAGTGTCGGATTGAGGTGCGAACCGACGCGGTCGAGCGGCACCACGCCGCCCTTCTTCAGCACGTCGTTGAGGTGCACACGGCGCAGCAGGCGCGCGGCGCCCTTTTGCACCAGCTTGGCAATCAGGTAGCCGGCAAGGAGCACCACCGCGGCGCCGAAGAGCGCCGGGATGTATTCCCAGAATGCGGCAAAGCTTTCCTGAAGACGGTCGAGAAAGGTCACGACGCAGGGACTCGGAAGGGGTTCACTAAATCTAGAACGTGAACCGCACGAGCGAATAGGTGCCAGGGGCCCGGGAGGCGGCCAACGCCAGCGCCTGCGGGTCGACGGTCAGCCGCGATGCGGCGTGGTGATCGGGCATCTGGCCGCGCGTCAGGCCGACGCGCCGCCCCGCATCGGGCCGAGCGCCCAGCCACCGCTCCGCCATCCACACGCCGCCGGCAGCGCCGAGCGCCCCGAGCCCTGCCGTCGCGCCGTTGAAGCGCGCACTCGAACCCACCAGCACCGCGGTTCCGCTCCCCATCAGCGCCCCGGCAATCGCCGAAACGCCCACGAACGACGCCTGGCTCCGCGTGTGATCGATGCGGCGCACCAGCAGGCGATCTCCGAGCACCGCGCCCGTCACCGCGCCGCCCAGCATGGCAAGCGTGCTCGCCTTGTGGCCGGGGTGTCCGTTGGCGATGAACGCACCACCGCCGGCCGCGCCGATCAGCGACGTCGTCCACATCGCCTGCAGGTCGCCGGCGGTGATGTGGTAGGGCGCGTAGGTCGCGTACATCGCCCCCAACTGCATCCCAGCCACGGCGGCGCCGGCCCCCACACCCGCGCGCGTTCGATCGTCGGAGTAGTCCTCGTCAAAGGCGTACAGCGTCCCCATCGCGAGCAGCGCCGCCGCGTTGGCGCCGTAGATCGACGCGGTCGCCGCTCCGGTGCTGAGGCGGCGGCCGAGCGTCAGTGCGCCGGTGGTGCCGAGCACGGAGCCGACGAAGAGTCCGGGCGCCACGTCCTTTTTCCCCGTCAGCGCGTACTGCGCGGCGGCCCCGATCGCGGCCCCTTGCACCGGCGCCACCGTGGCCAGCAGGTCCATCGCCGGCGTGATGGTGAGATCGCGCGACAACTCCACGGCCGCAAAGAAGGTCCCGCCGGCCATCACGAAATAGCCGGCCGTCATCGGCACGGGGCGATCGGAGACGGCGGCGGCGAATGACGGCGCGTAGAGCAGCGCGCCAAGCAGCGTCTGCCGACGCACGAAGCCGCTGCGCATCGTGGCGCGCACGGCCTGCACCGCCGTGTCACGCACCATCGGCCGCGGTGCCGGACGCAGGTCGGGCGGCTGCGGCACGCGGCGCGACGAGTCGCTGAGTTCGAGGCGCGGCTTGGCCGCGCCAGGCAACTGCTGCGCCGCGAGCGGCGCCGTGAGGAGGGCGAGAAGAAGAAGAGGACGCATGGATACCGTAAGGAGTCGTCTATAAGACTCCCATCCGGGGCGCGGGGTTTCGTGCGACGTGGCCCCGCCGCTAGTTCCGCGTGCCGCGCGCGATATCGAACATCACGGAACGACGGCACGTGGGACACATCAGCCACTCACGGCGCCGCGCATACCCCAACCCAAAGCTTCCGCCGCCGATCGCCCGCGCCGTCATCGCCGTCGCGCAACGCGGGCAGCGGGCGGGCGTGCCGGCGGCGAACGCCTCTCGCAACGCGCGCTGTTCGTCCTCGCTGAACGGGGTGCGAACCTCGGTGGGCTCCGCATCGGGTGCGCCGCCGCCGGGCCGCCGGCGATCCTCGGCCATCAGCGCGCAACCTCGAGCACCACCTTTCCGAACTGCGCACCGGATTGCAGGTGCTGCATCGCCTCGCGCCCGCGCTCGAGCGGGTAGGTGGAATCGACGGGGAGCGAGAGGCGTCCCTCCACCAGTTCGCGCACCACGGCATCAAACTCGGCGTCACTCCCCATCGTGGAGCCCATAATCGTCCACTGGTTCCAGAACAGCCGACGCACGTCAGTCTGAAGCGCAGGTCCCGACGTTCCGCCGCAGGTCACGAGTCGTCCGGCGCGCCCCAGTGCGCCCAACGACTGTTCCCACGTGGCGGCGCCGACGCTGTCGACGACCACGTTCACGCCGCGCTTGCCGGTGCGCGCGCGCACCTCGCGCCCCACGTCGATCCCCGTGTGGTTGATCAGTTCATCGGCTCCCATCGCCCGGGCACGCTCCAGCTTGGCATCGGAGCCGGAGGTCACCCACACGCGCGCACCGCGCGCCTTGGCGATGAGCAGGGCGGCCTGCGCCACGCCGCCGCCGATCCCCCAGATGAGCACCTCGTCCCCCGCCTGCACCTTGGCGCGAGTGACGAGCATCCGCCACGCCGTCATCGCCGCGAGCCCGAACGCCGCCGCGTCGTTCCACGAGACGCTGACCGGGATCGCCCGCACATTCGTTGCCGGCACCACAATTTCTTCAGCGAACGCGCCCGCGAGATGCTCGCCGAGCACGCGGAACTTCACGCACAGCGGATGCTCGCCGGCCAGGCAGTACTCACACTGACGGCACGAAATGCCGGAGTTGATGACGACGCGATCACCCGGCCGCACGGTGGTCACGTCGTCCGACACATCGGCGACGAACCCCATTCCATCGGCGCCGATGATCCAGCCCGGCGCGATCGACATGCCGGGGAGGCCGCGGACCGTCCAGAGATCGAGATGGTTGAGCGGCGCGGCCTGAATGCGCACCCGCACCTGGCCCGGCCCGGTGAGGACCGGCGCGGCGATATCGGTCCGGAACTCGACGCAGTCGAGCGACCCGGTGGAAGAGATCGTCAGCGCACGCATGGGGCGGAGGACAGAGGATAGACGGTGGAGGGCAGTCGGGGCGCGCCCGAATATATTACGTTGCAGCGCGGGCCCGTCGCCTGGTGGGTTGCGCGTCGCCCGTCCCTTTTCAGCCGTCCTCCGTCTCCCGTCTCCCATGGATATCCGCGTCCCCCCCCTTGGCGAATCGATCACCGAAGCCACGATCTCGCGCTGGCTCAAGCGCGAAGGCGACGCGGTGAAGATCGGTGATACGCTGGTGGAACTCGAGACCGACAAGATCACCGTCGAGGTGCCGGCCCCGAAGGCGGGCGTGCTCGGCAGGCGTGCCAAGCTCGAAGGGGATGTGGTGAAGGTCAACGAAGTGCTTGGCGATCTCGCCGAAGGCGCCGGTGCCGCCGGTGCCGCCGGTGCCGAGGGCGCCGCTGCGGCGGCCACCGATGCACCGGCGGCGCCCGCAACGGCCGTGACGCCACTGGCCAGCGAAACCCACAGCGCACCGGTCCCCGCAGGTCCGGTGCGTGCCGCGCCAAGCGCGGTGCGTCTGGCCACGGAGGCAAGCGTCGACCTGAGCACGGTCGCCGGCACGGGCCGTGGCGGCGTGGTGAGCAAGCCCGACGTGATGGCCGCGATGAGCGCGGCGGCGGCCCCAGTGGCAACCCCGGCCCCGGTGCCCAGCGCCCCTGCCCCGGCAGCGCCTCTCGCCGCGCCAGCTGCGCCAGCTGCGCCAGCCGCACCCGCGCCCGCACCGGTTGCAGCTGCGCCGGCGACGTCGGTCATCACACCCATCGCGGCCAGCGCCCCCCGGGCGGGGTCAGACGCGGTGCGCGAGACACGCGAGAAGATGACGACGCGCCGCAAGCGCATCGCCGAGAACCTGCTGCAGGCGCAGCACGCGACGGCGCACCTGACGACGTTCAACGAGATCGACATGAGCGCCATCACGGCGCTGCGTGAACGGATGAAGGAGAAGGTCGAGAAGCAGCACGGGGTCAAGCTCAGCTTCATGCCGTTCTTCGCGAAGGCGGCGTGCCTGGCCCTCAAGGCGTTTCCCACCGTCAATGCGCAGATCGACGGTGAGACGGTCCTGTACAAGCACTACGTGAACCTGGGCATCGCGGTGGCCAGCGACGCCGGGCTCGTGGTGCCGAACGTCAAGGATGCCGACCGCAAGTCGATTCTCGACATTCAGCGCGACATCGCGGCCCTCGCCAAGAAGGCGCGCGACACCAAGCTCACGATGGACGACCTGACGGGCGGATCGTTCACCATCACGAACGGCGGTGTGTTCGGATCACTCATCTCCACGCCGATCATCAACTACCCGCAGGTGGCCATCCTCGGCCTCCACAAGACGCAGGATCGCCCGGTGGCCGTGAATGGGCAGGTGGCCATCCGCCCGATGATGTACGTGGCGCTGTCGTACGACCACCGCATCATCGACGGGCAACAGGCCGTGCTCTTCCTGGTGAAGGTCAAGGAGCTGATGGAAGATCCGGCGGCGATGCTCATCGATTGAGGATTTGGAATTCGGATTGCGATTCAGGATCGAGATTCGCGATTGGGACTTACGATGGGGGGCGCCGGCACGATGCGGCGCCCTTCGGCATTAGATTCCATCATCCCCTACCAAGTGCCCAATGTCCGACTCTCTCTCCCCTGACGTCCTCGTCATCGGCGGCGGCCCCGGCGGCTACGTCGCCTCGATTCGCGCCGCGCAGCTCGGCCTGTCCACCGTGTGCGTGGAAATGGACCGCACCCTTGGCGGCACCTGCGTGAACGTGGGCTGCATCCCGTCCAAGGCCCTGCTCAGCTCGTCGGAGCACCTTGAGTTCGCACGGCTCCACGCCGCCGAGCACGGCATCAACTACGACGGGGTCTCGTTTGACCTCGAGCGGATGATGAAGCGCAAGGACGACGTCGTCGCGCAGAACACCAAGGGCGTGGAGTTCCTGTTCAAGAAGAACAAGGTCACGTGGGCCAAGGGCTTTGGCACCCTGAAAGCGGGCAATGTCGTGGAGGTGAAGGCCGAAGACGGCACGATTACCACCTACACGCCCAAGCACGTGATCCTCGCCACGGGCTCGGTGCCCGTGGAACTCCCGTTCCTGAAGTTCGACGAGGAGCGCGTCATCTCCAACGTCGGCGCGCTCAAGCTGCATGAAGTGCCCAAGCACCTCATCGTGATCGGCGGCGGCGTGATCGGCCTGGAACTCGGCTCCGTCTGGCGGCGACTTGGCGCACAGGTGACGGTCATCGAGTACGCGCCGACGATTCTTCCCGGCAACGACGACGACATCACCAAGGAAGCGACGCGCGTCTTCAAGAAGCAGGGGATGGACATCCACGTCGCCACCAAGGTGACGGGCGGGCGGCGCGACGGGGAGCAGGTGATTGTCGAGGTGGAGGAGAAGGGAGCGCCTGCCACGTACACGGCCGACGTCGTGCTGGTCTCCATCGGACGCAAGCCGGCCTTGTACGGCGTGGATGCCGCCGCGCTGGGTCTCACCCTCGGCCCGCGCGGCGAGATCGCCGTGGACGACCATATGCGCACCAACCTCCCCAACGTCTTCGCCATCGGCGACGCGGTGGGGGGCAAGCTCCTGGCGCACAAGGCGGAGGAGGAGGGCGTCATCGCCGCCGAAGTGATCGCCGGCAGGCCGGCGCACATGCACTACCACAACATGCCGGGCGTGGTCTACACGTGGCCCGAGATCGCGACCTGCGGCCTGACCGAAGGCGAGGTCAAGGCGAGCGGACGCGCCTACCGCGTGGGCAAGTTCCCCTTCTCCGCCAACGGCCGCGCGCGCTCGATGAACGAGACCACGGGCTTCGTGAAGTTCGTCGTTGATGCCAATACCGACGAGATCTTGGGCTGCCACATGCTTGGCGCCAACGTCAGCGACCTGCTGGCCGAGGTCGTGCTGGCGATGGAGTACCGGGGCACGGCCGAGGACATCGGGGCCACCGTGCACAGTCATCCGACGCTGAGCGAAGTGGTGAAGGAAGCGGCCCTAGCGGCGCTCGGAAAAGCCCTCCACATCTAGAAGAGAAACAACAGAAAGACAACAGAGAAACAACAGAAGAACTACAGAGACGCGGGCGCTGGGAATGGAGGCTGGATCGCCCGGCCCCTCCCCCTTCCTCCGTCTCTGTTGTCTTTCTGTTGTCTCTCTGTAGTCTCTCTGTAGTCTCTCTGTAGTCTCTCTGCCGTCTCTCTCAAACCCCGTATTTGTCTTTCAACACCGAATCATGATGCGCCCCGTGTCCCGCGGTGATCCACGCGAGGCCACGGACGGTCACTTCTTTACCGCTCGCCGTTCCGCGGTTGGTCCACACCGTCTCCGGGAGCCAGCGCAGCAGCGCCAGCGTGGAGGCGCGCACGGCGGCGAACTCGCCGAGCAGCGTATCGAGCGCTCGGTCGTTGGCGCCGCAGGTGGCGGCGTAGGCGTTCTCCGCGAACGATGCCAGCGGCGTCGCGTCACCGCGCGCGATGCGCAGCATACGGTACGCGAAAATCCGCTCGGCGTCCGTGATGTGGCAGATGACTTCCTTCACCGTCCACTTGCCGCTCGCGTACGCCGCGCCCGCCTGCTCTTCAGTCAGCGACGACAGGCGCGCGAGCATCGCCTCGCCCTGTGACGCCAGCGTGCGCGTGATGTCGCCGTCCGGCACCGCGCCAACGTAGGTGCCGTAGTACGGCGCGTACTCGTCGGCGGCGGGGCGAATTTCCGTGTGGTGCATGGCAAATCCTCCTCTGAAATTCCGCTGGGCGAAACGATAGGCCCCTGTAGGGCTTTCGTGAGGAATATCCTCACAAACTTTCCGTAATTGCACCGTATTCCGTTCAGGTGCCCCACACTAGACATTCCCTCTGCGACCGGGAGCGCGCTGAACGACGCGGCGCAGCACTGGAGACAAACATATCGGGTAACGCAGGGTCGCCTAGCGACCCAGCGTGTCGCGGTAGGCACAGCGGGGGGCGCGTACAGTGCGCCGGGGGGCCGTCACTGGCTCGTCAACCGCTGACCTACCGCGACTCGCGTTAAGAGATAGACAACAGACAAACAACAGAGAGAATACAGAGAGACAACAGAGGTGCGACGCAGTAACCGAACGCCAATCCTCTGTAGTCTCTCTGTTTTCTCTCTGTTATTTTTCTCTCATCACTACTTCTCTCCTTACGTATCCATCCGCATCCGCTCCCTCTCTTGGCAGCGGGATCAGCACGGGGACGGCGCCAGAAGAGAAGAGCCGCTCGGCAAGGTCACCCCAGCGCGCGCCGACGTTGAGAGGCAGCCACTCGCGCGTGGGCGGCGCGTACACGACGTCACTGGCGCCCTCTACGGCGCGCGTGCCGCGCACAAAGCCGATGGCGGTATCACCGGCCACCCCCTCGACGGTCAGTCGCACCAGGCCGCCCTCCTGCCGCAGCGAGACCACGCGGGCGCTGCGCGAGCGCTCCCCGATGACCGCCGCGACTGCGGGAAACCGCACTTCGGCCGCGCCGCTGCGCGGAGTCTCCAAACGGAGAGTCTGCTGACCGGCCCGCAACACGCCAGTCACCGAGCGCGCGCCAGCCACGGGATTGAAGGTGATCGTCAGCGGGATGGCGCGGTCTCCGCCCGCGCGCGTTACCTCGAGCGCCACACCGCCAGCACCAATCGAGACCTTGAGGTCGAGCTGCGTGCGCCCCACCCAGAGCCGTTCGATGCGAAGCCCCGGCTCGCCGAGCGGAATCCAGGGCGCGACCGTCAGCGTCCCCGCCGGGGCGTCGACCTCGAGCCCCAGCATCCCGCGGAGTAGCGGCGTGAGAATCATTGAGGTCGCGAAGAACTGCTGTGGCACGGCCGTGTCGAGCGGCTTGTAGACACGACCGCTGA
Organism: Gemmatimonadota bacterium; assembly: GCA_031127085.1. Lineage (GTDB taxonomy): Bacteria > Gemmatimonadota > Gemmatimonadetes > Gemmatimonadales > Gemmatimonadaceae > PNKL01. The sequence goes on from JARIEY010000070.1 coordinate 8,313, forward strand.
TCACTTCTGGATTCCGGCCGCGCGCTTCGTCAAACGTGGTGCCGGCGATCGCACGCAGCGCCTGCCACCCAGCGTTTGGATTGCCGTACCGGAACTGCGCCGTCGACACCCAGCCCGTCACGAAGCCCCAGACGGCGCCGTTGTTGTAGTGCAGCGGATCGAACAGCCGGCTCGTCGTCGACAACGGACGCGCCCCCCAATCCGTCATCAAGTCGCTGCGTGCCATCCGCTCGGCCATCAACCGGCCGTTCGCCTTGCCAAACACGTCGAACGCCATCGCCGTGGCCGGCCACGCGGTCATCGTCTCGTTGATCTTCCCCTGCTCCAAGACGGCAAACGCGTACTGTCCCTTGGCGGCGATCCACAGCTTGCTGTCGAGCGCAGCAACGGCCCGCGCGCGCTCAGCGCGCGCCTCGGTGGCAAGTGCCGGCTCGTTCATCGCTTCGGCCATGCGCGCGAAGCGCGCGAGCGATGCAGCCCAGACGCCGTTCAGGTACACGTCGCTGACGATTCCCTCCTGCAGGTCACCGACTTCCAGCGCGCCGGCTCCCGCGCAGGTGTTCTCCATCAGACCGTCGTTGTCGGTGTCGCAATGCCGCGACCACTCATAGGCCTTCTTCACGTTGGCCCAGAGCGCCCGTACCGTCGTGGTGTCGGCCGTCTGCTTCCAGTACTCGCCGAAGGCGAGAATCCAGAACGGTGTCGTGTCGCCGTGGTAGAACGCGTACGGGTAGGCGCCAAACCAGTCTACCTTGCCGGCACCCTGCGAAATCTCGTGCGTGATCTTGCCGTCCTGACGCTGGTACTTGGCGAAGAACTTGAGCGCGCCCTCACGCACCAACTCGTGCTGCCCGGCCGCGCTCATCGCGAACGAGTTGATGGAGGCATCGCCGCCGAAGAACCATCCGAAACCCGGACGGTCGCTGGCCGCGCCGGAAAGCCCGTACCCGGCGACGAGACCGCAGCCTAGGTCGGGATTGCAGACCAGCGACTCATCCAGGTTGACCTTGGCCCATTCCACGGCGCGGTCGAGCACCGGATCGCCGGTGGCCACCGAGACCTGCTGCGTGCGGATCGAGTCGGCGTGCGCCACGCGCTTCTTCCATTCCTTCTCGATGGCGCCCGGCGCCAGCAGCCGGCGGTAGAGCGCGAGCACCGAGTCACGCGGCATCTCGCCGCCGGCCATCACGATGGGGATGTACTTGGCGCGCACGTTGACGTTGCCACCCGGCGGCTCGCCGAGGCGCGGCTCGGTGTAGCGCTCCTTGTCGGTCCCCACGCCGATGGTGAACTGCGGCGGCGCGGCGGAGAGCATGTGTGCGGGGACGTCGCTCGCCTGTGTGACGGCGGGCGAGCCCAGAAACGCACTGACCTTGCGACGGCTCTCGCTGAAGACAAAGGCCTTGGCCCCTGCGTGCCACGCCACGTACTGCCCCCCGAGCGACGCCGGCCAGGCCAGATGCACGTCGGGAACAAACGACGCAATGATCTCCATCGGACGGATCGCGTCCACTTCGAGGAGCATCATCACGGCAGGGAGGTCGATGGAGGCGAAGACCGTCTGCTTCACGGTGAACGTCTCGTACGCGTACGTGATGGTGACGCCCTCGGGGCGCACGGTCACGGAGCGCGCGACATCCTTTGCGGGAATCGGCTGCGCGTATTTCGGAACGCGGAAGCTGAGCTTGAGGTCGTGCATCCACTTGTACGGCCAGCTCCACAGCTCAAAGGCGCCGTCCTCGGTACCCATCGCGATGGCGCGACGGCCGACGGCGCTGACGAACTGCCCAGCGCGCGCATCACCCGAGAGCGCGATGGGCGACTGCCCCAGATCGAACGGGGCGATGGTCTGGGCGGCGGTGGCCGCGGGGAGCGCGGCGGCGAGGGCGAGTGCGATGAGTGTCGTGCGCATGACAGTAATGTGTGCGTGCACACCGTCGGTCGGCGAGCCGGCCGGCCGGCCGATCGGTCTCCCGTCCGGCGGGTGGGGAGGCTACGCCAGCTGCTCCGATGCCGCGCTCTCCATGAATTGCTTGGCGGCAAGGAACAGCCGGCTATCGGCGCTATCGATGAATACAGGTGTCATCCGGAGTCGTCGAACACCACAGACGGCATGTGCGCGCGATTGGTGACGGGCAGTCCAGAGACGAGCTCCCGGCGCACCAGCGTCTGGAGCGGCGGCGGCGCATTGGTCGCCTGGTCCGCACCGTAGATGTCGCGCACGGTGGCGATCACCTCCCGATAGACGTCGACCGCTCGCAGTGGTGCGGCGGGCTGCGCACGCACCATCAGGCTGACGATCTCGCCCTGCTCGCCTGAAATGTCCTGCCTCCGGCATTACAGGCCCTCGTGGCTGCCGCGTGCGCGCAATCCGGCTCGGCCCGCTGCGAGGGGCGCATGACTACGTTGACGCGAGATCAGTGCCCCGAGGCCTCGCCCGCCAATCCGAAGTATCGCTCGAAGAAAGCACCCAGTCGCTCGAGGACGGTCCGTTTCTTGATCGCGTGCGCGTCGTCGGGTGAGAACCGTGATACCGGCGGCAGGATATTCGTGATTGCAGTGCCACTCGACACGATTGCGCCATCCCTGAAGGCGTTCTCGATGAAGCGTCGCGTACCCGCCGCTTCAAGCCCTTCCTCGGTGATGATTCGCTCCAGCTCCTCGGTCCTTCTGGCGGCCACAAATGCCAACCAGGCAGTATCCACCTTGTCAGTGATCGACACAGATTCGACGAACTGCTCAATGAGATCCTTCTTGTTGCGCAACGACGGACTCGATGCCACCGCGCGATCTATCGTCGCGCGAATCTCCTTGTCCTGCCCAGTCCCCTTCGCTCGAAGGTACCGCTCGACGAGCATCAAGATGTAATCAACGTTGATCTCGACCTGCTTGATGAGTTCGATCTCGAAGACGACATCGTCGTTGATTCCCTCTTTCTCGGCGGCCGCCTGGCTTCTGAAGTCGGCGTAGAAGTTGAGATAGATACTCTGATAGTCCTGGAACTCCCGCGGCTTCAGGACCTCGTTGCTGATGAAGTCGTCAAAGGCAGTGAGGATGTTCCGCAACCGCAGGATGGCGCCGAACAACTTGATGAAGTCCTTCTGGGCGCGTTCCCCCACGATCGGCTCGCCCAGCGGAAACGCACCCACCAGATCGGTCACCAATTTTGCGTATTCGGCGTAGTACTCGACGTACGACTTGAGCAGCACGATACCCTTGGCGTCCTTATTTCCGAAGAGCGCCAGGGCGTCGTTGGTCGCCTGATCGAGGTCACGGAAGCTCACAATATTGCCGTACGTCTTGACGGAGTTGAGAATGCGGTTGGTGCGCGAGTAGGCCTGGATCAGCCCGTGCGCCCGCAGGCTCTTGTCCACCCACAGCGTGTTGAGGGTGGTCGCGTCAAAGCCGGTCAGGAACATGTTGACCACAATCACCAGGTCGATCTCGCGCTTCTTCAGCCGCTGTGACAGATCCTTGTAGTAGTTCTGGAACTTGTCCGCTGACGTGTCGAAACTGGTGCCGAACAGGGCGTTGTAGTCTCCGATGGCGGTATCAAGGAAATCCCGCGAACTCTGGTCGAGCGCGTCGAGTTCGAACTCCTCTTCGCTCAACAGCCCGTCCGTGACCTCTTCATTGGCGGCGAAGCTGTAGATCAGCCCGATCTTGAGCCGGCGTGCCGCCGGCAATTCCTGCTGTTGCTTGGCCAATTCGCTGTAGTAGCGCTTAGCGGCGTCAATAGATGCCGTGGCAAACAGCGAGTTGAAGCCGACGAGCCGCCTGCCATCGTGCTTGTACGTGGCGCTCCGTTTCGTCTTCTGGTCGAAGTGCTCGCGCACGTACGTCACGACCTGCGCAATTCGCTCCGGCGCCAGCAGCGCGCGTTCAGTATCAATAGCCGCCACCGGCTTGTCCTTGATGCCGGACGCGGTCTTGACGGTGTTGATATAGTCGATGCGGAACGGCAGGACGTTCCTGTCATTGATCGCATCAACGATGGTGTACGTATGCAATCGGTCGCCAAAGGCCTGTTCCGTGGTGCGTAGCTGCGGCGCTCCGCCGGTCCCCGCATTATCCGCGAAAATCGGTGTGCCCGTGAATCCGAACAGATGGTACCGCCGGAACGCCCGAGTGATCTCCTGGTGCATGTCGCCAAACTGACTGCGATGACACTCATCGAAGATCACGACCACGTGGTCGTCGTACACAGGGTGTTTGCGGTTGCGCGCGACAAAGAGGCTGAGCTTCTGGATGGTAGTGATGATGATGCGGGCGTTCATGTCTTCCAGCTGCTTCTGCAGCACGGCCGTCGACGTGTTCGAGTTGGCCGCCCCCTTCTCGAACCGTTCGTACTCCCGCATCGTCTGGTAGTCCAGGTCCTTGCGATCCACCACGAACAGGACCTTGTCGACTCCCGTCATCCCGCGCACCAACTGGGCCGCCTTGAAGCTGGTCAGCGTTTTGCCCGATCCTGTCGTGTGCCAGATGTAGCCCCCGGCCTCCATCCGGCCCAACTGCCGATGATTCGTGGAAGTCGCGATGCGTTGCAGGATGCGCTCAGTGGCCGCGATCTGGTACGGGCGCATCACCAGCAGCTTCCGATCCACGTCGAACACACAGTACTTCGTAAGGATGTTCAGCAGGGTGTGCTTGGCAAAGAAGGTCTTTGCAAAGTGGGTCAGCTCCGTGATCGGCTTGTTCTTGGCATCCGCCCACCACGAGGTGAAGGCGAAGCTGTTGGCGGTATGCTTGCGGCCACGCTTGCCCCGCGTCTCCGCCAGGTGGCCCTCGCGTACCGTGTTGCTGTAGTACTTGGTCAGTGTGCCATTGCTGATGACAAACAACTGCACGTACTCGAAGAGCCCGCATCCGGCCCAGAAGCTGTCGCGCTGATAGCGGTCGATCTGGTTAAATGCCTCCCGAATATCCACCCCTCGGCGCTTGAGCTCGAGATGGACCAGCGGAAGACCGTTGACCAGCACAGTCACGTCAAAGCGATTCGCGCGCTTGCCTTCTGTTTCGTACTGATTGATGACCTGCAGGGCGTTGTTGTGGATGTTCTGCTTGTCAATCAGGTAGATGTTCTTCGTGGTGCCATCATCGCGCGCTAGCGTCTGGATGTGGTCTTCCTGCATTCGCGCGGTTTTCTCGATGATGCTGTCGTTGGCGCCCGCGATCTTCTGCGCGAAGAAGCGCTCCCACTCGGCGTCGGAGAAAGTCACCTTGTTGAGCGCCTCCAACTGCCGACGCAGATTGGCGACGAGCGCCGCTTCGCTGGTGA